>CAILUV010000066.1 GCA_903837555.1 uncultured Alphaproteobacteria bacterium | reverse complement strand
TGCCCTGTGCCAGCAGCACATCAACCTGCCGTAGCTTCCCAACTATCTCTTCAGCACTATGCCGTTTCCTAGCCATTCCCCTTCTCCTCCGTGGTCAAAACCATACTTCAGGTCGGACCACTTCAAAGGGGGCAGGCCAATATTGCAGCAAATTCCGGGTGATACCGTGGGAATTTCGCCGGATTTTGCGCCCTTTCGGCTCGACCCGGCGCACCACCTTGGATAGCATACGCGCCATAAGGGCCGGGACCACCCGGTCGTGGGAGGAAGTCGTCTTCAGCATCCGTGCCGTGAGGGTCTGCAACGACCTGTTCGAACGCGCATGCGCAGCACCTTCCCATCAGCCAACCGGATGACATGCGATGAATATTGAAGTGAAAAAGATGAACGCCGCCACCCTCAGCGCCGAGGAGCGCGCCCGCCTCGAAGATGTCGGGTTCATGACCTGCATGACGCTGGTGATGCTGGGCAATTATGCCCAGACCGGCCATTTCGGCGGCCCCCTCGCCTACACGCCCTTCAACGTCACCGCGCATCTGCTGGGTCCGCAGCGCGGCGGCCTGCGCTATGACATTCGCCGCCCCAAGCATCCCTTCAGCGACAAGTTCATGATGGCTGCCGGCCATAGCGTGCCGACCTGCTACGCGCTCTACATGATTCTGGGCCAGGCGATGGAACGCCGCTTCAAGGCCACCGGCGACAAAAAGTACGCCGTCGATCCCGAAGTGGCGATCCTGCCGATCGACGCGCTGGGCTTTCGCCGCGGCGCCGGCGCGCTGGAAACCCTTCTGTCGGACCAGGGCCTGGAAAATGACCCGCTGTTCGCACAGGCCAAGGCGCGCGGCATCAAGGCGCTGTCAGGCCATGCCGAAAGCATCGACGTCACCAATGACGTTAATGGCGGCCCGTCCGGCGTGGGCGTCGCCACCGCCGCCGGCAAGGCTGCGTTCTGGGACATGGTCGGCGCCGAAGACGGCCCCAAGATCATCGCCTTTGAAGGCGAGTTCGCCATGACCGAAGGCCATGCGCAGGAACTCAAGACCCAGGCGCTGTCGCTGCAGGTGGGCAAGCGCCTGCGCGTGCTGCTGTCGGACAACAATGCCGGCATCGACGACGTGCTGCTGGGGGGCGTGGTGCCGGCCCAGTATGCCGACAGCTACAGACTGGACGCGCAATGGGCGTCCTATGGCTGGAACGTGCTGACGGTCGAAAATGGCGCCGATTACGGCCAGATCGCCGCCAACTTCGCCGCCATGGAAAATGTCGACCCGTCCGACACGCGCCCGATCATCTCCATCGCCAAGACCACCAAGGGCTATTGGCCCAGCGCCGCCGACGGCAAGCTGGGAAGCGTCAAGCAGATCGTCAGCTATGCCAGCCATCCCTATGGCTACAAGATGAACTCCGAATATTTCGTGGCGCTGGCCGAAAGCTTCGAGCAGCGTTACGGCGTCACCTTTGACGGTATCCGCGATGGCGCGGTGACCGATCCCAAGCAGCGCCTGATCCAGTTCAAGACCAATATCGACAAGGTGATGTCGGTGATGGACAAGAATGGCCTGGGCGACTGGCTGGCCGACCGGCTCGTCGAAATCGGCGATCAGATCAAGGACGACGCCGCGCTCGGCATCGACAACAAGGCCGATCCCTTCCTGGACGACCGCCTGAAGGTCGCCAACCTGCCAACCGACGCGCAGAAGCTGAAAGTGAAGAACCGCGTGTCGGGCGCGGAAAAGGAAGTCGGCATCGCGCTGTTCAAGAAGCCGGGCGAAGCCGCGGGCGCGCGCCGCGCCATTTCCGAAATCATCAAGTGGATGAATTACGTCACCGACAACCGCTTCGTCACGCTGGCTGCCGACCTGTCGGAATCCATCAACGTCGAACACGGCGCGCTGTGGGGGCACTATGATCCGCAGACCAACCCGCTGGGCACCCGCATCAAGGCGGCGATCCAGGAAGCGGGCAATGTGTGTTCGGCCATCGGCCTTGTCAGCCAGAATGCCAGCGTCGACCCCAAGAAGTTCGCGGGCGTCTGGGCGCTGTCGGGCACCTATGGCGCCTTCACGCCGCTGATGTACACGCCGGCGCGCGTGTGGAGCCAGCAGAACCAGGACAGCCCGTTCCGCACCGGCGTGCTGCACATCCTGGCCGGCCATTCGGGCCCGGAAACCGCCGCCGACGGCCGCACCCATTTCGGCATCTTCGCCACCCAGGTCTGGCGCATGCTGCCGCGCGGTCAGGTCATTCACCTGAACTTCTGGGACTATAACGACGTCGCCGCCGGTTACTTCGCGGCGGCCGAAATCGCGGCCCGTGATCCCAAGGTCGGCGTCATCGTCATTGAAGTGGCGCGCCCCGATAACGCCGTGGCCGACCGTTCGAAGTTCGCCGACACCGACATCAAGGCGGCCGCCAAGGGCTTTTACGTCATCCGCGACTTCACCCCGGGCAAGCCGCGCTACGGCTATGTCGTGTCACAGGGCGCCTCGTCGACCGTCAATCTGGTGAAGATCCTGCCCAAGCTGGAAGAAGCCGGCATCAATGTGAAGATCATCTCGGCCATCAGCGAAGAACTGTTCGACCGCCAGCCGGAGGCTTACCGCAATTCCGTGCTGCCGCCCGAAGCGCTGCTGGACGCCATGGTGGTCTCCACGGGCACCCGCCGCATCATGCCCGTGAAAAATCTGGGCCCGCTGACCGACGCCTATTCGCTGACCTCGGACTGGGACAATCAGTGGCTGACGGGCGGCCTGGAAGCCGAAGTGATCGAAGAGGCCCATCTGGACCCCAAGTCGATCCTCGACGGCATTTCGCGCTTCGCCAGGGAGCGCGACAAGCGCATTTCGACCCAGACGGCGCAGCTCAAAACGCTGGAAAAATAATCAGGTGATGAAGAGGGCGACGCGGCCAAGACCGCCGAAGTCGCCCTCGACCCTGTCGCCCGCCGCGATTACCAGCGGCTTGACGCAGGTGCCGGTGGTCACGACCTGCCCGGCTTTCAGCGTCATGCCGTGACGCGACAGTTCGTTGGCCAGCCAGGTCAGCGCGATCACCGGCGAACCCAGCACGTTGCTGCCCTGCCCTTCTTCCGCGACCGCGCCGTTGCGCAGTCCGCGCACCTTGTGCGCCGCCAGATCGACACCGCGCCAGTTATCCGCCGCAGGACCCAACGCGAAGCGATGGGCGCAGGCATTGTCGGCGATCAGGCTGGGCAGGCCGACGGTCTCAAATTCGTTGTAGCGGGAGTCCGGGATTTCGATGGCCGGATGCAGGCTGGCGACGGCGGCCATCACGTCATCTTGCGAATATTCCGTGTCGCGCGGTGGCAAATCCTGCGCCATGCGGAAGGCGAATTCCATCTCCGCCACTTTCATCAGATTGTTGCCCAGCGTGCAGGCGCCGCCATCTTCGATCACGCGCTCGGCCAGGATGCGCCCCGCCAGCGGACCATCAACGCCGATATGCTTCTGGCCCGCAATCGACGTGGCGGCGATCTTCCAGCCATAGAGTGGCTGGCTGGTATGGCGTTCGATGCAAGCCTGGACCTGATAGGCCTCGGCGCGGCTGGCCGGCAACAAGTCTAGCGGCAAGGCATCCAGCCGCGAGCCATGCGTCCAGTGGCGATACAGCAAGTCGCAGGATACTTGCCTTTGCAGCGCGTCCACGTCAGGCCTTCTTGCGCAGCCGGTCGGCGATGGCGATGGCGCTGAAGATGAAGATCAGCACCAGCGGGATCACCGCGATGGAGCGGAACGAGGCTTCAGCGGCAGCGGCCAATATCTGCTGAAGCTGCTCACCCTGCGCAGCCGCCACCACGGCCGGATCGCCGCCGGCAGCTTCCAGCTTGGCGCTGTCCGACACCGCGCCAAGGAAGGGCAGCACCACCCAGGTGCAGGCCGCGCCCGCCGCGCCCATCAGCCCGAACACCATGGTGCCCGATCGCGGATAGCGTTCCGCCACCGTCGCCAGCATGGTGGGCCAGAAGAAGCAGACACCAAAGCCCCAGGCGGTGGAGGCCAGGATCGCGCCGATCGGGCCATCAACCATGCTGAGCGCATAAAGCCCGATGGTGGTGAAGACCGCCGACATGATCAGCAGGCCGACATTGCCCAGCACCCGCACCAGCGGGCCCGCGAAATGGCGCATCACAAACATCAGCGCGCTGACATAGACCAGAAGCCAGATGCCGCGCATGCCCACGATCTGGGTCAGCGCCACGTCCACCCACTGGCCCGGCGCAAATTCGGCCGCCGCCGTGAACATCATCAGGAAGACCCAGACGAAGATGGTGGGCGACTGGATCGTCGCCTTGATCATCTCGCCCGGCGTGACCGGCGCGTCGGTCGAGGCGCTGACAGGGGGAAATTTTTCGCTCCAGGCCAGCGCGGCGAAGACGACGCACAAGACCGCCAGCACGACGAGCTCAAGCCGCCAGGGCAGCGCCGCGCCGTCGATTGCCAGACCCATCAACGCGCCGCCCACCACGCCCGCCGGATACCAGGCGTGCAGAATTGAAAGCCGCGAGACACGGTCTTCGGCATAGACCGCGCTGGTCAGCGGATTGATCACGGTTTCCACCATGCCCCAGCCCAGGCCCTGGATCACCATGCCGATATACAGCGCCGTGTAAGGCGAAATGCCCAGCGAGCCGGCCCCCGCCACGATGGCGAAGCCCAGCATCATCAGCGCGGCGGACGCGATCAGCGCGTTGCGGAAGCCAATCTTGGCTAGCACCGCGCTGACCAGCAGCAGCGTGATGGCGAAACCGGCAAAAGCCGCGCCCAGCACCGTGCCCAGCATGGCGCCGGCATTGGCCGCATCGATGGGATCGAGATATTCGCCGCGCATATGCACCGCAGTGGCGGCGCGCATCGACACGGCGGCGCCGGCCGTGAACAGCGCCAGCAGCGCGACGATAAACAGGCGCCCGCGGCGCAGCGTGTCGGTTGTTGCGGTCTGCATGAAGCCTGCCCCGATATATGTTTTTTGCGAGTAGGCCACAGGATATGGCCCGCCGCAAAGGCTGTTGTGACGGTCTTTTGTCTTTGCGGGCCTTGGGCGTTACCGTTACCATCCCCGCCAACCCGGCTCAATTGCGCCGGCACGACAGGCCCGCACACAGACGGGCGGTGGGAGGACCGATGCGCCGCTATATGGGGATCCGCTGGATCACCATCGCCCTGATCATGATGGGCGCGATGGTGAACTTCCTGTCCCGCGCCACGCTGTCGGTGGCCGCGCCGACGGTGATGCAGGACCTGTCCATCACCACCCAGGAATATGGCTGGATCACCAGCGCCTTCCAGTTCTGCATCATGCTGCAGCCGGTGGTGGGCTACATCATCGACATTCTGGGGGTGAAGACGGGCTTTGCCATCTTCGCTTTCGCCTGGTCGGTGATCTGCATGGCGCACGGCTTTGCCACCAACTGGCAGATGCTGGCCTTCTTTCGCGGCGCGCTGGGCTTTGCCGAAGGCGCCTTCTCGCCCGGCGGATTGAAAGTCGTGTCGGAATGGTTTCCGGCCAAGGAACGCGGGCTGGCGGGCGGGCTCTACAATATCGGGCCGTCGATCGGCCAGATGCTGGCGCCGCCGCTGGTGGTGTGGGCGATCCTGTATTTCGGCAACTGGCAGATTTCGTTTGTCATCGTGGGCGCGATCAGCCTGAGCTGGGTCGTGCTGTGGCTGCTGTTCTATCATCCCGTCGCCACTCACCCCAAGCTGTCGGCGGAAGAACGCGAACTGATCACATCAGGTCAGGAGAATTATCTTCTGTCCGACGACAAGAGGCCGTCCATCACCAGTATCCTCAAGCGGCGTAACTTCTGGGGCATCGCCCTGCCCCGGTTTCTCACCGATCCCACCTGGGGCATGCTGTCCTTCTGGGTGCCGCTGTATCTGACGCAGGTGCGCGGCTTCGACCTGAAACAGATCGCCATGTATGCCTGGCTGCCGTTCCTGGCCGCCGATCTGGGCTGCGTCTTCGGGCCCGGCGTGGTCCTGTTCCTGCAAAAGCGTGGCTGGGATCTGATCGATGCGCGGCGCGGCGCCTTCACGGTCGGCGCCTTTTTGATGATTGGCGTCGCCTTTACCGGTACCGTGCAAAGCCCCATTGCCGCCGTGGCGCTGCTCAGCCTGGCGGGTTTCGCGCACCAGACCCTGTCGGTCACCATGATCACCATGGCCACCGACCTGTTCCGCCGCAACGAAGTCGGCACTGTCGCCGGCATGGCGGGCACCTGCGCCAATCTGGGCATATTCATCACCACGCTGATCATCGGCGGACTGGTCAGCACCATCGGTTATACGCCGTTCTTCATCGCACTGGCGGTGCTGGACCTTATCGCCGCCGCCGTCGTCTGGACTGTCATCCGAAAGCCAACTGCCCATGCCTGATATTCCCAACACCGCCGTGCATATCCAGAACCCGATCTTGAAGGGTTTTCATCCCGATCCGTCGATCGTGCGGGTGGGCGACGATTATTACATCGCCACATCGACCTTCGAATGGTTTCCCGGCGTGCGCATCCACCACAGCCGCGACCTGGTGAACTGGCGGCTGATGCCGCCGCCGCTGCGCCGCCCCAGCCAGCTCAACATGATCGGCAGCCCCGATTCCTGCGGCGTGTGGGCGCCCTGCCTGAGTCATGACGGCGACCAGTTCTATTTGATTTATACCGATGTGAAGCGCTATGGCCGCACCTCGGTGGCGGGCGCGGCGGGGGCCAGCTTGCGCGACTTCCACAATTACATGGTGACGGCCAAGACCATCGACGGCGAATGGTCGGACCCGATCTATCTCAACAGCAGCGGCTTCGACCCGTCGCTGTTCCATGACGATGATGGCCGCAAATGGCTGGTCAACATGTTGTGGGACCACCGCCCCGGCCGCAACCGCTTCGGCGGCATCGTGGCGCAGGAATATTCGGTAAAGGACCGCAAGCTGATCGGCGAGCGGGTGAACATCTTCAAGGGCACGCCACTGGGCCTGACCGAAGCGCCGCATCTGTACAAGCGCGGAAGCTATTATTACCTGATCACCGCGGAAGGCGGCACCAACTACGGCCATGCCGTGACCATGTGCCGGTCGAAGAACCTTTTGGGGCCGTATGAACTGCACCCCGACACCACCATCCTCAGCGCCCGCAACCATCCGTCCGCGCCCCTGCAGCGCGCCGGTCATGCCGACCTGGTGGAGACGCAAGATGGCGATACCTACATGGTCTATCTGTGCGGGCGCCCGCTGAGCGAACGTGGCCGCTGCACGCTGGGCCGCGAAACCGCGATCCAGAAAATGCAGTGGCGCGAGGATGGCTGGCTGTACACGCAAGGCGAGCCAGGCCTGCCGCAACTGACCACGCCAGCGCCCGACCTGACGCCGCACCCCTGGCCCGCAGACCCGTCCCGCGACGATTTCGAACTGGGCAGCATCAGCAGCCATTTCCAGTGGCTGCGCTCGCCCTGGCCGCAATCCTTCATGAGCCTGAATGCGCGGCCCGGCCATTTGCGCATCTATGGCCGCGAAACCATCGGCAGCCATTTCACGCAAAGCCTGGTGGCGCGGCGTCAGCAGGCGCACTGCTACAGCGCGGAAACAAAGATGGAGTTCGAACCGCAACACTTTCAGCAGGCGGCGGGACTGGTCTGCTATTACGGCAGCAACAAGTTTCACTATCTCTATGTCAGCCACGACGAAACGCTGGACAAACATATCGGCGTGATGTCGATGTTCCCGGAAAGCCCGCCGCGTGACGCCTTCGCCGCGCCGGTCGCCATTCCGCCGGGCGTGCCCATTGGCCTGCGCGCCGAGATGGACGGGGCGCGGCTGCTGTTTGCCTGGCGCGCGGGCGATGGGCCATGGCAGCGCATCGCGGAAGAATTCGATGCCTCGATCCTGTCAGATGAGGCCACCGTGCCGGGCGCTCCCAACTTCACCGGCGCCTTTGTTGGCATGGCGGTGCAGGACATGGCCGGAACCACCCTGCACGCGGATTTCGACTTCTTCAGCTATGTCGAGCGAGACTTCCGGGACGACCCCTTCGCCGGTTAGGCCACGACATTCTGCGGCAAGCCGGGCACATCGGCCCGGAACGCAAAAAGCCCGCCCGCCAGGGGCTGCGTTTCAAGCTCGGTGGGCGAAAGCCCCTTGGACGCCGTGGTTGCATAGACCGTTTTCAGATCGTCGCCGCCAAAAGCGATCTTGGTGACATTGGCGACAGGAAATTCGATGGTCTGCAACAGCGCGCCTTGCGGCGAATAGCGCCGCACCGCCCAGCCCGCGAACATGCCGGTCCACAGACAGCCCTGCGCATCCACCACGCACCCATCGGGATAGCCTGCGCCGTCTTCGATGCGGATGAAAATCCGCTTGTTGCGCACGTCGCCAGCTTCAACATCGAAGGCATAGATGATCTTTTGCAGCGTATCGGTGTGATAGAGCGTGCGCCCGTCGGGGCTGAAGGCGGGGCCGTTGGTGATGACATAGCCTTCGTCCATCACGGTCAGTGTGCTGTTCTCCAGCCGATAGAGCCGGCCAGTGGCGACGCGTTCGTCATCGTCCATCGATCCGAACCACAGCCGGCCCTGCGCATCCACCGCGCCGTCATTCAGTCGGTTGCCCGGCAGATCGGGTTCGACGGCACAAAGCAATGCAAACGCGCCGCCGGCAGGATCGAAATTATAAAGACCAGCCTTGGTCCCAGCGATGAAGTGCCCGTTCGCACGTGGCGCGAGGAATCCCACCGGCGACGGCGCGGCCCAGCTTTGGGTTTCGCCAGATGGATCGAAGCGGTGGATTTTCTGCTGCTTGATGTCGGCGAACCAGAGCCGCCCGTTCCACCACACCGGCCCCTCGCCCAGCGTGGCGGCGACCGGCCAAACCCACTGCGGCGCGTTCAGCGCCATCCCGCGTCGATCCAGTATTCATGGCCGGTGCACATGCGCCCGTCATCGGATGCCAGGAACAGCACCAGCGAGGCGACATGCTGCGGCAGCAGCCGGCCTTTTAGGCATTGCTGGGCCACGATCTCGGCCTCGCCTTCGGGCGTGTACCATTTCATCTGGCGTGGGGTTTTGACGTTGCCTGGCACCACGCAGGTCACGCGGATATTGTCCTCGCCCAGCTCGCGCGCCAGCGCCCGCGTCATGCCTTCGATGGCGGCCTTGGCGGTTTCATAGACCAGCAGGCCCTTGAGACCCAGATGCCAGGAGATCGACCCAAAATTGATGATGGCGCCGCCGCCCCGCGCCTTCATGCCGGGCGCAACCGCCTTGGCCGCGAACAGCATGTGGCGCAGGTTGATGGCGATGCGGTCGTCCCAATAGGCCGGCGTGATGTCGGCCAGTTCGTGGCGGTCGTCATTGCCGGCATTGTTGACCAGCACATCAATCGGCCCCAGCGACTGGAAGAAGACCTCGATGGCGGCCAGATCGGTCAGGTCGAGGCGATGAAACACCGGCGCAATCGGCGCCCCGGCAAGCTGCGCCACCAGGGCGTTGCTGTCTTTTTCCGCGATATCGACAAAAATGACCTCCGCGCCCTGCCGCGCAAAGGCTTCCACCAGACCGGCGCCGATGCCCGAACCACCGCCCGTCACCACCACGCGCTTGCGTTCGAGGCTGGGATAGCGGGCGAGGCTCTGTGTCATCTTACTTCGCCTTGCGCTTGCGCCGCGGCGCTGACCTGGCCGAAACCGCGGCGGAGGACTGGCGTTCCACCAGCGTGAATTTCAGCAGCTTGTGGATCACCGGCGGCGGGTCGCCGGCGCGGCGGCCGCGTATCTGATCGACCAGCAGACGCACCGCTTCGCGCGCCATGTCGGCGATAGGCTGGCGGATGGTGGTCAGTTCCGGCCACACGGTCGTGGCCAGCGGCGTATCGTCGAAGCCGACGATCGACAGATCGCCCGGCACATCCAGCCCGCGGCGATGGGCGATGGCCATGGTGGCCAGCGCCATGTCGTCATTGCTGGCAAAGATTGCGGTGGGCGTGAAGTTCTTCAAAAGCTGTTCCGCCGCCGTCAGGCCCGAGCGGTAATCAAAATAGCCCTGCGCCACCTGGTGCGGCCCCACCTTCAATCCAGCTTCGGTCATGGCCTCGATGAAGCCGCGAAAACGCTGGCCGCTGGAGGTCTGCGCCGGATGGCCGTTGATGAAGCCGATATTCTTGTGACCCAGACCCAGAAGATGCCGCGTCATGGCGCGCGACGCTTCGAAATTGTTGATGTGCACCGCCGAATGTTCCGGCGGCGTGCGGCCCGATGACACCAGCACGGCCGGAATACCCGCTTCGGCCACGCCGCGCAGGGCTTCCTCGGAATCGCAGAGCGGCGCGGGCAGGACAACGCCGTCGATACCGCCCTTGACCAGACGGTGGATCGCCTCGCGGTCTTTTTCCGGGCTGTCGCACTGTTCGATCACAAGCTGGCAGCCGCTGCGTCGCGACTGGTCCAGGCTGCCCAGCAGCAGCTCGCTGAGATAGCCGGCGCTGGGATTGCGGAAAAAGATGCCGATATGCATGCCATTGGCGCTGGCCAGGCTGCGTGCCGCCAGGTTCGGCGAATAACGCAGCGCCTTGACCGAGGCCATCACGCGGGCGCGGGTTTCCTCGCGCACATTGGGTTCGGAATTCATCACCCGCGATACCGTCATGGGCGACACGCCGGCATGGCGCGCCACATCATGGATGGTCACGACCTTCCCGCTTCGGCGCGCGCTCTTCCTGGCCACGTCTGTCTCCCCTTAAAGGAGTCCTAGCAAAATCGGCCCCAAAAAGCACATATGTTATGATCCTGTTGACGGCCCATCAGCGGGGCTGCTTCAACGGGACATGGCCATGAACCGCGTATTTTACGGCAACAAGCAGGGTGGCGCGCCCATCCACGCCTTCACGCTTTCCAATCCGCGGGGCATGTCCGCCACCGTGCTGGACATGGGCGGCACCATCACCGCCATCCATCCGGATGCGCAAAGCCCCAACATGGTGCTGGGGCTGAAGGATGCGGGCGCCTATGAAGCCAGCGGCTGGTGGAATTGCCTGATCGGGCGTTATGCCAACCGCATCCGGGGCGGCTTCACGCTGGATGGAAAACATTATCCTCTGGTGCAGAACGAATTCGGCGTCACCTTGCATGGCGGGCGCGGCCAGAGCTGGGGCACCCGCATTCTGGAGGTGGTGTCCGCCGACGACGCGGCGCTGCGCTTGCGGCTTCTCAGCCCCGACGGCGATCAGGGTTTTCCCGGCAATCTTACCGTGACCGTCACCTACACGCTGACGCCGGGCAATGAGCTGCGCCTGGATTACGAAGCGGTCACCGACGCCGCCACGCCGGTGAACCTCACCAACCACACCTATTTCAACCTGGCCGGACAGGGCGCGGTGACGCAGCAGCTTTTGCAGCTCAACGCCGATCACCTCACGCCCACCGACGAAAAGCAGATTCCCACTGGCGAGATCGCCCGCGTCGACGGCACGGCGTTTGATTTTCGTATCCCAACGCCCATCGGCGCGCGGGTCGACAGCGCCGAACCGCAAATGACGCTGGCGCGCGGCTATGACCACAATGTGGTGCTGAACAAATCCACGCCCCTGGACTGGGCGGTGCGGATGAGCGATCCCGCCAGCGGCCGCAGGATGGAAGTGCTGACCACAGAACCGGGCATGCAGGTCTATTCCACCAACAATGTGAATGGCAGCCAGGTGAATGCAGCCGGCCAGGTGATCAGGCCGCGCGAGGCGCTGGCGCTGGAAACCCAGCACTTCCCCGACAGCCCCAACAAAGCCGCTTTTCCCGCTACCATCCTCGTGCCCGGCGAGACTTTCCGCTCGACCACCATATTCCGTTTTTCGTAGGCTTGCGCCCATGCCAGTCCATCCCCAAGTCGCCACCGCCATCGCCAGAGCCGGAGACCTGCCCACCGACCTGACCCCGGCGGAGCTGCGCATCGCCTATGAGCGCAACCGGCTGACCCTGCTGCCGGAAAAGCCGCAGGTCGCCGTCACCTATCAACTGTCGATCCCGTCCGATTACGGCCCGATCCCGGCGCGTTTCTATCGCCCCGACCGCAGCGCGGCGCCCGCGCCCCTGCTGGTCTATTTCCATGGCGGCGGCTTCATGCTGGGCACGCTGGCGCTGTACGACACCGCCTGCCGCCGCCTGGCGATCGCCGGCGAATGCGCGGTGCTGTCGGTGGATTACCGCCTGGCGCCGGAAACCATTTTTCCCGGCGCGGTGCTGGACGCCTATGCCGCCACGCGTTGGGCATCCGACAATGCCGAGCTTCTGAATATCGATCCGGCCAGGATCGCCGTGGGCGGCGACAGCGCCGGCGGCAACCTGGCGGCGGTACTGGCGCAGATGGCGCAGGACAGCGAGGAGTTCAAAGTCGCGCTGCAGGTTCTGATCTATCCCATGACCGACCAGAGCCGCGAATATCCGTCCTACGAGCGCAATGAAAGCGGTTATATGCTGACCCGCAAGGCGCTGCACTGGTTCATGGACAATTATATTCCCGATCATCAGGACCGGCTGGACCCCCGGGCCTCGCCGATGCTGCGCCAAAGCCTGAAAGGCCTGCCGCCGGCCATCATCATCAGCGCCGAATTCGATCCGCTGGTGGATGAGAATGAAGCCTATGCCAAGCGGCTGAAGGAAGCGGGTGTCGAAACCGAGTATGTCTGCTTCCCCGGCATGGTCCACCCTTTCTTTACGCTGGGCGGCGTGGTCGATGACGCCGCCAGGGCCGAAGAGCTGATCGGCGCGGCGCTGCGCAAGCTATGATGTTCCAGCGAACCATACTTGGCGCGGCCATCGCGCTTGCCCTGTGCGCGCCCGCCATCGCGCGCGACTTCGCCAGCACCATCACGGAAGGCGCCGCGATCACGCAAATCCGCCCGGAGTTCAAGCGCCCCGACGAGCCGAACCAGCTTTTCTATGTCCAGCGCTCGCCCAATTCCAACACCGTGATCTACGCCGCCAGGCTGGACGCCAAAGGCGCGATCGACAAGCGCGAGCCGGTGGAAGGGTTCTGGCGCAAGTTCAACATCGACGGCAGCAAGCAGCCGCTCAACTTCATCGAGCGGGCGATGGCTTACGGCGTCAAGCAGGCCCGTACCGACAAGAACGGCGTCACCACCTTCACCATCGCCGCCCTGCCCGAACGCCGCATCACGCTGAACCTGGACGCAAGCGGCAAGCCCCAGGCGCTGATGCAGGCGGGCAAACACATGATCAAGCTGTCCTATGTCTATCTGCATGTGGTGGAAGGCGGGCTGATGCCGGAAGTCCCCAAGCTGGACATCTTCGGCACCGACATCGCCAGCGGCAGGGCGATCCACGAACATCTGGTGCAGAAGTAGCCAGGCCCAGACGTAATCAAGCCTCGTCGGCGAATTTCGGGGTTTCGCGCATGCGCAGGCCCAGCCCGCGCCGCTTCTGGATCGTCAGCACAACGCCCACCACGCCCAGGATCAACAGCAAGGTCGGCAGCCAGCCCGCCACGATGGACGGAATGGAGCCGAACTCGCCCATCAGATAGAGCGCCTTGTAGGCGAAATGGGCGAGGTAGCCTGTCAGCAGCACCCCCACCAACGCGCGCCAGCGGGTCTGGTAGGTGAAATAAAGCATCGACAGCACCGCACCCAGCAGCGCCATGGCGCAGGTGAAGAACGGCCCGCTGAGCAGCGCCTGCAATCGGGTGCGATAACCGCTGACATCGCGCGACATGATTTCGGCCCCGGTCAAGGTGCGCAGGTCCGACCACCAGAGATATTGCGGCGACAGGCCCTTATTGTGCAGCCACAAGGGATCGAGACTCAGCGATACCGTGCGCTGTTCGAAGGGAATTTCCACTTCCCTGTCCGTCTCGCCGGTGGTCAGGACATCGCCGCGATTTTCGAAATCGGCGCGCCAGTAACGGCCCTTTTCCAACAGCCACTGATTGTCCCCGAGAACGCTGGCAGTCGCCGCGGTATTGACCTCGGCCAGATGGCCTTCGCGGTCCAGCTTGTAGATGGTGACATTGTGCAGGCGGACCGGCGGGCCATATTCGATCTGCGCCCGCATCACCCCATCGGGAAGCGCGATCCAGTGATTGCCGCCGCTGAGGCTGCGGTCCAGGCGGATGCCCTCGCGCCCCAGCACTTCGGACATCTGCAGATGAATGGCGGCCGGGCGCAGTAACCCGTCCAGTATGAACAGCGACGTGCCCATCAGCATGCCCGTCAATGCCGCCGGCACCAGGCAGAGCAGCGGCGAGCGTCCGCTGTTCCAGATCAGAAGCCGTTCACGCGATTCGGTAAAGGCGCTTTCACTCCACACCACGCCCAGAAAGGTCGCGAAGGGCAACAGCGGCGGAAACAGGTCGGGCAGCCGCAGCACGGCCAGCCGCGCCACGTTCCAGATCAGCAACGGCCCACCCCGCGCGGGATCGGCGCTGAGCTGCGCGACCTGCGGCCAAAGATCGATGGTCAGGGCGATGGTCATCAGCGCGCCCGACACCATCAATATGTGACGCAGATAGGCGCTGAGCATGTAGCGCGTATGCACGCCCAGCGTCGAAAGATAGATGGGGCGGCCGCCACGCGGCTTGAGGCTGGTCATGAGCGCCCCAGCCGTGGCCGCACGAAATTGTTGTGACCCCAGACCAGCAGCGTCATCACCAGCCACGCCGCAGTCGCATACAGCAGCAGCATGGGCAGCAGCGCCCCGGTCACGCTGGTGGGTTTGATGCTGCCGATCAGCGACTGAGCTGCCAGATTGACCGACATCAACGCCAGGCAGGACAGCGGCAGCGCGAACCAGTTGGTCAGACGGGTGGTCAGCGCCACGCCCAGCAGCGCCACCAGTGGCGCCAGAAAGGCCAGCAGGCTGCGCGAGAAACGTTCGGACAGAAGACGCATCTGGCTTTCGCGCGCTTCGGCGGTGCCGGTGTCGGGCACGAACAACTGTTCCACCAGCGTCTGTTCCGCCGGATTGGTGGCGCCGCGCGAGCCAAACGGCAGAAGCTGGTCCACCATCATCAACTGGCTCATGTCGCGCACCTTCATGTTGATGCGCGGCACGTTCTTGAATTCGCTCAGCTGGTTGCCGACCGGATCGGGCCGCGTCACCCCACCATTGGCGGTGGGCGCGGGATTGGTGTCGGCAAACGTATGCGAGGTGAAATCATTGAGGTTGAGCGTGACGCGGCCTGAATGGTCGGGACCATCCAGCCGGGCCTGCGCCGCCGTGACGACGCGTGACGCCGTGGGCGCAATCTGCTGATAGACGAACAGGGTGCGGTCGGGCCGCGCCGGAGCCTGGCCTGACGCATCGATCACCGGCACCTCACCGGGCGCGGCCGGGGGCGGCGCGCCATCCTTCACATGATCCATCGCGTAGGCGACATAGGACGGAAAGTAATAGAACTCGCCCGTTGCCACGCCATTCTTCAGAGACTGGAGCTGTGAATGGAACAGAATGGTGCGCTGGGTATAGCGCGCCAAGGGGTCGATCAGTCCCGAACCGATGGTGCTGACCACCTGCCCGGCCAGCGCCACCACCAGAATGAGGGCGCTGAGCTGGCGCGGGCCCAGCCCCGAGGCGAACAGCACCAGCATCTCGCGGTTCTCGCGCATCCGCAGCAAGGTGGCATAGCTGGCCATCAGGATGGCGATGGCCAGTGCGAGATCGAAAATCTCGGCGCTGGTCAGCATCAGGATCAGCGAGATGCCAAAAAGATTGGCCTCATGCCGCACGGCATCCTTGAACACCCAGGTGAAATGCTCGGCCAGGAAGATCGCTTCGATCAGCACGATCACTGCCAATGTCTGGCCCGCCACGCTTCTGAAAAAGTCGCGCGCGTAGTCGCCCTTGACGAAAGATTTCAGCATGGCCCGCAAACCCGACTGTGGAGCCGGGCCGCCGATCACGGGCGGTTCTGAGATCGGAGCCATCAGAGCCGGAACGCCTCGCCCAGATAGACGCGGCGCACCGCATCATTGGAAACGATGCTGGCGGTCTCGCCTTCGGCCAGCACGCGGCCGCTGTCGATCACATAGGCGCGGTCGACGATGGACAGCAGTTCGCGCGCCTTGTGGTCGGTGATCAACACGCCGATATCCCGGCTGGCGAGATGCCGGATCAGTTGGGTGATTTCATCGGTGGCATGGGGGTCGACGCCCGCGAATGGCTCATCCATCAGCGCGAAGGCAGGCTCGCAGGCCAGCGTGATCGCGATCTCGCAGCGGCGGCGCTGGCCGCCAGACAGTTCGCCCACGCGCTTTCTGCGCTGCTCTTCCAGGCGGAATTCGCCGATCAGCTCATCCAGACGCGCGGTGCGCGACGCGGCATCCGGCAACCGCGCTTCCAGCACCAGCAGGATGTTCTGCTCCACTGTCAGCCCACGTGGCACGAATGGCGCCTGCGGCAGATAGGCGATGCCGAAACGGGCGCGGTCGTAAAAGGGCATGGCGGTGATGTCATGGTCGTCGAGCCGGATGGTGCCGGCATCGGGCGTCACCATGCCGGTCAGCATGTTGAAGGTGGTTGTCTTGCCCGCGCCGTTGGGGCCCAGCAGGCCCACGACTTCGCCGCGCTCCAACTGCAGAGTCACATCTTCAATGACCCGGCGTCCGGCAAAAGCCTTCACCAGATGCTGCGCAGAAAGCATGACTTGCTCTTCGAATCTGTGGGGTGCTGGTGCCGGTGTAACCGGGCCACGGGCGGCCAGGCATCCGGCTTTTCACCCTTTTGGGGATACTATGACGCAGGTTTTTGCCTGTACAGGCATGGGTTTACGCCAAGGCCCAATCGCGCACGAGCCGTCGTCAAATGGGGTAAATACTACCGAATATTACGCGGGCACCGGCGCAAAACCGGTAAATACAAGGGCTTCGCGCAAAACGCGTTACCGCAACGACCATAAAACGGGCAGCGAAGGACGATCAAAAACCCGGATTTTCGCCTCAGATACTTAGACTTACCGTGATGGCGAAGGTTGTGGCATATATATTTCAGGATATGCTCGCGCCATGCCGGCCTGTTCGGTCGTGGGGGCAATTTTTTTAGAGATAGTCTGAGGGGCAATGACGACCCAATCTGCGGCCGCCGAGCAAACGGCCACCCCGTACGAAAATGAAGCCGAACGCAAAAGCGTCGTTGACGATTTTGCCGGCTATCGCGCCTTGCGCCGCCGCCTGCAGGATCTGGACGCCAACGGGCTGGCCATTCCCTTCTTCCATCCGCGCGACGGCGTCAGCCACAGCGTCATCCGCCGCGATGGCGTCAGCCTGATCAGCTATTCCGGTTACAATTACCTGGGCCTGAACGGCCACCCCGCCGTCACCGCCGCCGCCAAGAACGCCATCGACAAGTACGGCACATCGGCCTCGGCCAGCCGCATCGTGGCCGGCCAGATTGAGCTGCATGGCGAACTGGAACAGAAGCTGGCCAACTTTCTGGGCACCGAGGACGCGCTGATCTTCATCAGCGGCTACCTCACCAATGTGAGCGTTATCTCGCACCTGCTCGCTCGCCCCGACGCCGTCATCTACGACTCCGGCGCCCACAACAGCATCATCACCGGCGCGCGCCTGTCGGGCGCCAAGACCTTCACCTATGAAAACGGCAACTGGGACGAGCTTGACGCACTGCTGACGCGCGAACGTGCCAATTTCCGCCGCGGGCTGATCGTCGCCGAAGGCGTCTACAGCATGGACGGCCAGATCCTGGACCTCGCCAAGCTAGCCACGATCAAGAAGAAGCATGATGTGCTGGTGATGGTGGACGAATGCCATTCCTTCGGCGTTGTCGGCCAGACCGGCCGGGGCGTCTGCGAAGCCGCCGGCCTGCCGGTGGACAGCATCGACGTCTATATGGGCACGCTGAGCAAGACCCTGGCGTCCAGCGGCGGCTATATCGCTGGCGACGCCGGCCTGATCGAGTATATGCGCTTCCTCTGCCCGGGCCTGATCTTCAGCGTCGGCCTGTCGCCCCCCGACACCGCCGCAGCCATAGCGGCGTTGGACATTCTGGAACGCGAACCGCACCGCCCCAAGCGCCTGCGCGAACGCGCCAGGTTTTTCCGCAAGGTGGCGCGCGAATACGGTCTGCCCATTGGCGGCGACGAGGAATCCCCCGTCGCCTCCCTGATCGTAGGCGACGACAGGATGGCGATGATGCTGTCGCACAACCTGCTGCAATACGGCATCGAGGTTCAGCCCATCGTGCGCCCGGCCGTGTCGGCCACCACGGCGCGTCTGCGCTTCTTCCTGACCGCCAACCACACCGAGGAACAGATTCTCCAGACCGTTCCGGTGGTGGCGCGCGAACTGGAAAAGCTGCGCCGCAGCGCTGAATAATTGGCCCTGGATCGGCCCCCCAGTGAACCCCTAAGGGTCGCACTGGTCACCAGCTCCTACAACTTCATCCAGGATGGCGTCGCGCTGACGCTGAACCGCCTTGTGGCCTATCTGCTGTCGCAGGGCGTGGAAGTGCGCGTGTTCGCGCCCACGGCCGGCGCGCCCGACTTCGCCCATGCCGGCGACGTGACCTCGGTGCCGTCGCTGCCCCTGCCCGCGCGCCCCGAATACCGGCTGGCGCTGGGCATGGCCGGCTATGTCAAACGCCAGTTGCTGGATTTTCAGCCCGACATCATCCACATCGCGGTGCCCGACCTTCTGGGTCATGCGGCGCTGACGCTGGCGCGCAAGAACGACATTCCTGTCGTCGCCACCTACCACACCCGCTATGAGACCTATCTCAAACACTACTGGTATCTGGCGCCGCTGGAAGGCCTGTTGAAAGCCATCCTGCGCCGCTTCTATGGCGCCTGCCGCGAAGTGTATGTGCCGTCGGGGTCCACGCGCGATATTCTTCTGGCCGACGGCTTGCGGGACAATTTCAAGCCCTGGCCGCGTGGTGTCGACACGGCGCGGTTTTCTCCTGCCAAGCGCAGCGCCGCCTGGCGGGCGCAACATGGCATCGGCGCGGATGAACTGGTGGTGCTGCATGTCTCGCGGCTGGTGCGCGAAAAGCGGCTGGATACGCTGACCAGGGCGCTCAATCTGCTGAAGGCGCCGCACCGGGTGGTGATCGTGGGTGACGGGCCGGACCGGGCCTTTGCGCAAGCAGAATTGCCGGGCGCCATCTTCGCCGGATTTCTCGTGGGCGAAGACCTGGCGACCGCCTATGCCTCGTCGGACATTTTCATCTTTCCCAGCGACAGCGAAAGCTTCGGCAATGTCACGCTGGAAGCGATGGCGTCGGGCTTGGCTTGCGTCTGCGCAGACGCCACCGGCAGCCGTTCGCTGGTGGTGGCGGGCGAGACCGGCCTTTTGGCCGATGCCAGCGATGCGCAGGGCTTTGCTGACAATCTCGCGACGCTGGCCCGGGACGCAGGCCTGCGCCAGCGCATGGGCCAGGCAGGCCGGGCCCGGGCGCTGACTTTTAGCTGGGACGAGACGATGGCCCGCATGCTGGGCTATTATAAGTCATTGCTGGCCGGGGCTGATTCGTGAAAATCGTAGACGTTTGCGAGTTTTATTCGCCGACCGGCGGCGGGGTCAGGCGCTACATCAACCAGAAGCTGGCGCTGGCGCACAAGTTCGGTCACGAGCTGACGGTGATCGCGCCCGGCGCGGAAACGCGCATGGAACAGGCCCATGGCGGCACGATCGCCTGGGTGAAAAGCCCGCATCTGCCGCTGGACCGCAACTACCGCATGTTCTGGCGCGCCAGGGATGTGTGGCAGGTGCTGGACGCGCTGCAGCCCGATCTGGTGGAAGGATCTTCCCCCTGGCGCGGCGGCTGGCTGGCGGCGCGCTGGAAAGGCCCCGCCACCAAAGTCTTCTTCATGCATGCCGATCCGGTGGCTGTGTATCCGCAGACCTTCCTGGGCGGCCTGCTGGGACCGGAGCGCGTCGACCGCCTGTTCGGCTTTTTCTGGAACTACCTCAACCGACTCAACAGCAAGTATGACGCCGCCATCGTCACCAATCCGGCGCTGGCCCAGCGCTTTGCCGGTTTCGGGCTGGAGAACATCCAGGTCGCGCCGTTCGGGGTGGAGCGCAGCAAGTTTTCGCCCAATTTCTACGATGCCACGGCGCGGCGCGAAATGCTGGCGACCTGCGGG
>CAILUV010000065.1 GCA_903837555.1 uncultured Alphaproteobacteria bacterium | reverse complement strand
GCTGCGGCGGCAGGCGCCGGAGCCGCAGGGGCGGCGCCGGACGCGACGGCGATGCCACCGCCGCGGCTGACGCGGATGCGCGCGCCCTTGTGCTCGATCTCGATCTCGGTGAGGCCGGTGGCTTTCAGCAGCGCGGCCAGCTCATGAATGGCAGCCGTGTCGATTCCCGACTTGGACTTCAGGGCTGGCGCAGGCGCCACCTTGGTCTTGGCTTTGACGGGCGCGGGCTTCTTTTTCTTCGTGCTCATTTCGATACCTTGAGAATTTCGGCGACCGCATCGATCGCGCGCAGATAACCTTGCGCGCCCAGGCCCATCACGATGCCGGTGGCAACCTTGGAGACATAGGAATTGTGGCGATAGGGCTCGCGCTTGTGAATATTTGACAGGTGACACTCGATCACCGGCACCTTCAGCATCTGGAGCGAATCCAGGATGGCGATGGAGGTGTGGCCGTAGCCTGCCGGATTGATGATCACGGCGCACGAACCGGTGCGGGCTTCCTGGATCTGGTCGACGATCTCGCCTTCCAGATTGGACTGCAAAAAGACGATGGAAAGGCCGTGGCGCTTGGCCTGCTCGGCGCACATCTTTTCGACCTGCGGCAGGGTGGTATAGCCATAAACCTCCGGCTCACGCGTTCCCAGCAGGTTCAGGTTGGGACCGTTGAGGATATATATCGGTAAGGTCTTGGATTGCTTGGGCTTTTTTGCCATAGACTTTCCGGTGGTAAAGCTGATTCAAGCCTTATAATCGCATCCCGACAGATACGGAAATCCTAAGGTCGCGCACATGGCAGTCAACGTCACCCTCAACGGCGAAGCAAAGCAACTGGACGCGCCCACCAGCGTGCGCGGGCTGCTGGAAAGCCTGGGGCTGGACCCCGCCAAGATCGCGGTGGAGCGCAACCTGGAAATCGTGCCGCGCGGGGCTTACGGCGATGTCGCGGTGGCGGACGGCGACCGACTGGAGATCGTGCATTTCATCGGCGGCGGCAATGCGCCGGTGACGCCGCCTCGCGAGGACAAGCCTTTCAAGCTGGCGGGCAAGACTTACAAGTCGCGCCTGATCATCGGCACCGGCAAGTTCAAGGACTATGCCCAGAATGCCGCCGCGCTGGAGGCGAGCGGGGCCGAGATCGTCACGGTGGCGGTGCGGCGCGTGAACCTGACCGATCCCAACCAGCCCAAGCTGGTGGATTTCATCAACCCGAAAAAAGTGACGTTCCTGCCCAACACCGCCGGTTGCTATACCGGCGAGGACGCGGTGCGCACCCTGCGGCTGGCGCGCGAAGCCGGTGGCTGGAGTCTCGTGAAGCTGGAAGTGCTAGGGGAGAAGAAGCTTCTGTACCCCGACATGATCGAAACCCTGCGCGCCACCGAAATGCTGTCGAAGGATGGCTTCCAGGTGATGGTCTATTGCAGCGACGATCCGCTGATGGCCAAGCGGCTGGAAGATGTCGGCGCCGTGGCGATCATGCCGCTGGCATCCCCGATCGGATCGGGCATGGGCATCCAGTCCACCGTGAATATCCGCATGATCATCGAAGACAGCAAGGTGCCGGTGATCGTGGATGCGGGCATCGGCACCGCGTCTGATGCGGCGGTGGCGATGGAGCTGGGCTGCGACGGCGTGATTTCCAACACCGGCATCGCCCATGCGCGCGATCCGTTGCAGATGGCCCATGCCATGAAGCTGGCGGTGGAAGCCGGCCGGCTGGCCTGGCTGGCCGGGCGCATGCCCAAAAAGGCCTATGCCGATCCGTCCAGCCCGCTGAGTGGGCTAATCTAGCTCTTCAACGCTTCGGCTAGGCTCTTGTCGTCCAGCATGCCGGGACGCAGCTTGCCGTTGATGATGAAGGTGGGTGTGCCGTCGATGCCGGTCTTGCGGGCCAGCGCGATGCTGTCATCCAGCGCCTTCTGCACCGCCGGGTCCTGCACGTCGGCCTTCAGCTTGTTCACATCCATGCCGACCTTCGCGGCGTTGGCATAGAGCATCTCTTCGGTGATGGCGCCTTCTTCGGCCATCAGCGCGAAGTGGAAATCCATGTAACGCTCCGGCTGGCGGCGGGCTGCGATCGACACCTTGCCTGCAAAAACCGCGCTGGCGCCGTGCAACTGCTCGATGGGATATTCGATCAGGGCGAAGCGCACCTTGTCCTTGTTGGCTTCGTAGAATTTCTTGATGGCCGGCAGCGAGGCGCGGCAGAACGGGCAGTCATAGTCGTAGAACTCGACAAAGGTCTGCTTGGCGTTGGCCGGGCCGGTCACAAAGGCGATGCGGGGATCGAAGAATGCGCCCTGGTTGGTCAGTGCGGCGGCCTGCTGGGCCTTCTGCTTGGCTTCTTCCTCCTGCTGATAGCGGCCCAGCATGGCGGCGGCCAGTTCCGGACGCTGCATCATATAGGTCTGCATCTGCCGGTCGTTGATCGGCAGATAGCCCTGGTTGGCCATGGTCACGATCACGGCCACGGCCAGCGCTGCGCCGCCAATGGCGCCCGCCAGGGTAATCACAAAGGCTCGCATTTTTATCCTCGTTGCTGCTGCGCCAGCGAACCCGCCGCGCCAATGATATCCTGGGCGCGTTCCCAGTCCATGCCGCCCTGGGGCAGCTTGCCACGTGCGCGCATGGCGAACACCAAAGCGCGGCGCATGTCGCCGGCATTGTACCACAATTCGGCGGTGGACAGGTCTGCCATCGGCACGTTCTTCAGCGCGTTATAGGCCTGGGCGGTCTGGTACCAGGTGTAGATGTCGTCATTCTCCACCAGCAACGCGGATTTCAGATTCTTCAACGCCTCGCCGGCCAGCGACGGATCTTCGGTCGCGAGCTGGGCGCTGGCCAGCATCAGGCGCAGTTGCGGCGCGCCGGGGCGCAGGCTCACGGCTTTCTGATAGTCGGGCAGGGCCAGATGCGGCTTGGCCATGCTGACCTGAATCTGGCCGCGCACTTCGTAGAAATAGGGATTGTTGGGTTCTTCCTGGATCAGGCTGCTGATCTCGGCCAGCGCCTTTTTGAAATCGGGCTGGCGCATATAGACGAACGAGCGGGCATAGCGCGCCCGCGCGCTGGTGTCGGAAACCGGAAAGCGGATCAGCGCGTCCTTCACCGGCAGCACGAAGCCGGCCAGCTTGGCCTGGACCATCTGGAAGGTGTGCATCGACTGGGGCGAGTCCTGCACGTCGCGATAGGGCGAGGATTCCAGTTTCTGCAGCAGGTCGAAGACGCGGTCCTGTCCGACCGGATGGCTGGAGGCGAAACGGTCGGGGCGGTTGTAGCTGGCGCGCATCGCATCGGCCTGCGCGAAGCGGCGGAAGGTATCGACAAGACCCTTGGGAGACTGGCGGGTGGCCAGCAGCAGCTTGGCGGCGATCTGGTCGGCGCTGGATTCCTGCACGCGCGTGAACGTCATGAACTGCGCTTCGGCCACCGCCTGACCCAGGCCCATCAGCACCATGCCGATATCGCCGGCGCCGGCAGCCATGGCACCCAGGCCCAGCAGCATCGAGGCCAGCATCGGGATCATCGCCTTCTTGGCGCCGAAGCTGCCGCGCGTCAGATGGGCGCCGGAGATGTGGCCGGTTTCATGCGCCAGAACGCCGATCAATTCATTGGGCGTGCGCATCCACAGCAGCATGCCGGCGCAGATGAACAGATTGGCGGGCTGCATGGCGAAGGCGTTGAGGCTGGGATCACCCACCAGATAGGTTTTTACCGCATCGGGATCGAGGCCCGCAGCCTTGGCCAGCGGCGCCTCATACGCCTTCAGCATCTCCTCGGTTTCGGTGTCGCGCAGGATGCCCTGGGCCTGGGCCGGGACAGCATGGACCAGCAGCGAGGTGGCGAGACCGGCGGCAAAGCAGAGCTTGCGGAAGCGATGTGGCGACAAACCGGCAGTTCTCCTGATGGCCCGCCCAAACCTTGGCGGGACCGTATGGCTAGGGGCGCAAAACGTCAAATATACGGCTTTCTTTATCGCATCCCGCTGGGCATAAAGGCTCCCAATACGGCCATTTGTTGGATGAAAACCGCGTCATGATCCTGAAGCGTCTTCCTGCCCTTCTTGTCGCGCCCCTGCTGCTGGGTGGCTGCGTCACGGCCGAATATATCGGGGACAATATCGTCTCCTCGGTCGGCCT
Organism: uncultured Alphaproteobacteria bacterium; assembly: GCA_903837555.1. GTDB lineage: Bacteria > Pseudomonadota > Alphaproteobacteria > Micropepsales > Micropepsaceae > Rhizomicrobium. The sequence goes on along the minus strand of CAILUV010000065.1, from coordinate 22,612 downwards.
GACGGAAGAGGCGCCGCGCAGCTACACCTCCAGCGAAGTGTCGGAAGCCATGCGGCTTGGCGTGGTGGTGAGCGACGAGCCGCTGGCCGCCCGGGCCGGCGCCTCGGTGCTGACCTCGCATGGCAGCGCGGTCGATGCGGTGTCCACCATGTTCTTCACCCTGGCAGCGACCTATCCGGTGGCGGCGGGGCTTGGCGCCGGCGGCATATGCCTGGTGCGCGACACCAGCGGCCGGGTGACCGAATTCAATTTCCTCACCCGCGCGCCAGCGCGCGGCGGTGCCTATGCGGTGCCCGGCGGCGTCAAGGCTTTTGCCGAGATGCAGCGGCTGCATGGCGCCCTGCCGTGGCAGCGCGTGGTGGCGCCGGGCGAAGCCTATGCGGCGACCGGCTTTCCAATTTCCCAGGCTCTGTCGGCCCGCCTGGCGGCCGCACAGAACATCATCCGCCTGGACGCCGGTCTGTCGGCGCAGTTTCTCGATGAATCCGGCCAGCCGCGCGCGGTCGCCAGCGAAGTGCGCAATCCGGCGCTGGGCCTGACGCTGGGCCAGATCCGCATGAGCGGCGCCGACGGTTTCTACAAGGGTGATGTGGGGGCGCGCATCGAGGCTTATTCCGCCGCGCAGGGCGGCGCCATCACGCTGGATGAACTTGCCGCCGTCACGCCGCAGCAAAGCGCGGCGCGCAACCGCAATGTCGGCGGGCTTTCCATTCACATGCCGGGCGCGCGCACCGGCGCCGGCGTTTTCACCAATTCGCTGTTCGACAATCTTTCGGCCCAGCGCGGCACAGGCGAGGCAGGCATCGCGGCGGCGGTGCGCCAGTCGCTGGCCTCGTTCGGCGTGGCCAGCCTGCCGCGCGATTTGGGCTCCACCGGCTTTGCCGCCGTGGATGTGAACGGACAGGTTGCGTCCTGTGCCATCACGCTGAATGGGCCGTTCGGTTCAGGCCGCACCGCGGCTGGCACCGGCGTGGTGCTGGCGGCGTCGCCGTCCAGCCAGGCCGGTCTTGCCAGCGCCTTCCTCACGCCCCTGATTGCCACGGGCGGCGACCGGACGCTGATCGGCGTTGCGGGCGCGGGCGGGCCGAATGGCACGGCGGCGGCCGTGCATGCGCTGCTGGAAGTGACGCGCGGACGCGCCCTGGGCAAGCGCGGCGATCTGCGCACCACCGGCGCGGCGCCGTTCGATACCGTCAATGCGGTGTCCTGCAACAGCGACGCCTGCGTGGCGCTGTCCGACCCCGGCGCCCAGGGACTGGGCGCGTCGTCGGATGCGGTCGCGGCCAGCGTCACGCAATAGAACGGCCAGCCCGATCCAATAAAAAAGGCGCGGATTGCTCCGCGCCTTTTTTATTGCTCATGGACGGAAATCACTCGCCGCCGAATGCCTTCTGCCACCAGCCCTTTTTGCTCGGCTTGGAATCGTCGGTGGGCGTGGTGTCTGGAATGTCATCCTTCAGCGACCAGACCGGCATCGACGGCGCGCCGGGCGCGGCATCGGTTGGGGTGGTGTCGATTTTATCGGGCGCGGCTCCGAACCGGTCGGCTTCGCGCACGAAACTGCCGGGGCCTTCGCCGGCGGGACGATCAGCGCGGTCGCGCCCGCCACGGCGGCCACGGCGGCGGCGGCGCTTGCGCGGCTGCTCGCCATTCTCGCCCGGCGCGGCAGGTTCGAACTCGCCCTCTTCGGAAACGCTGAGCTGCGCATCTTCGACAGGCGCTGCCACGGCCACGCCGGTATCGGCGCCAGACGGACGCTGACCATCGCGGTCACGGTTGCGGCCACGGCCGCCACGGCGGCGCTTGCGGCGGCCGCCTTCGCGGTCGCCACGGTCGCCGTGTTCGCCCTGCGCTGCGGCGGGGCGCTCTTCATCGTCGTCGTCGCGGGTATCCTGCTGGCCGCCATCGGCCTCCACCAGTTCCTCTTCCTCGACTTCTTCCTCATATTCCGGTTCGGGTTCGCTGGACGGCACAAAGCCGGCCTCGATGCTGACAGCGGAATTGCGCGGGCGCTCGGACGGATCGCGCTGCTTGGTGCGCTCCAGCTCGAAGGTGCCGGCGGCCAGGCCATCCTTGGGATCGAAGAATATTTCCATGCCATGCTCGGCCTCGATGCGGCTGAGCTCGTGGCGCTTCTGGTTCAGCACATAGATCGCCACATCATTGGCGATGCGCACGGTAACGGCGGCGGCGCGGTTCTTCTCGGCTTCCTCTTCCAGGCCGCGCAACACGCGCAGGGCGGTGGATTCGATCGAGCGCACCAGGCCGATGCCCGCGCAATGCGGGCAGGTGACGGTCGAACCGGCGATCACGCCGGCGCGCAGGCGCTGGCGCGACATTTCCAACAGGCCGAACTGCGAAATCTTGCCGATCTGCACGCGGGCGCGGTCGTTCTTCACCGCGTCGCGCAGCCGCTTTTCGACTTCGCGGTCGTTGCGGCCTTCTTCCATGTCGATGAAGTCGATCACGATCAGGCCGGCCAGGTCGCGCAGGCGCAATTGGCGGCCGATTTCGCTGGCGGCTTCCAGGTTGGTCTTGCGCGCGGTTTCCTCGATCGAATGTTCGCGGGTGGCGCGGCCGGAGTTCACGTCGATGGAGACCAATGCTTCGGTCTGGTTGATGACGATATAGCCGCCCGATTTCAGGGTGACCGTCGGCGAGAACATCGAGTCCAGCTGCGCTTCGATGTGCATGCGCTGGAACAGCGGCACCGTGTCCTTGTACTGATGGACATGCTTGGCATGGCTGGGCATCAGCATGCGCATGAAGTCCTTGGCGTTGCGGAAGCCGGTTTCGCCTTCCACCACCACGTCCTGCACGTCCTTGTTGTACAGGTCGCGGATCACGCGCTTGATCAGGTCGCCTTCCTCATAGACGCAGGCCGGTGCGTTGGAGGACAGGGTTTTTTCGCGGATCGTGTCCCACAGCCGCAGCAGATAGTCATAGTCGCGGCGGATTTCGAGCCTGGTGCGGTTTTCGCCGGCGGTGCGGATAATCAGGCCCATGCCTTCGGGCAGCTCCAGGCCCTGGGCTGCGCTCTTCAGGCGCTTGCGATCGGCAGCGTTGGTGATCTTGCGCGAAATGCCGCCGCCGCGGGGGGTGTTGGGCATCAGCACGCAATAGCGGCCCGCCAGCGACAGGTAGGTGGTGAGGGCGGCGCCCTTGTTGCCGCGTTCTTCCTTGACCACCTGGATCAGGATGATCTGGCGGCGCTTGATGACTTCCTGGATCTTGTAATGCTTCTTGCGCACCCAGCGCTGCGAAGGCTTGCCCGCCTGGAGCGCCTGGGCGTCGCCGCCCTCTTCGGACGGCGCGCCGTCTTCAGCCGGGGGCAGGATTTCGCCTTCAATCACTTCGGCGTCGCTGACATCGGTCTGCGCCTCGACCGGCTCAACTTCGTTCTCGGCTGTCGCCTCGAACTCTTCGGCGGTCTGGACCGGGCTGGTTTCGGGGTCGCCGTGCAAATCGTTCAGCGCGGCGTCCGGCTTGTTGTCCGGGGCGTCGTCTTCGTCATGGTCCTGCTGATCATGCTCGACCGGCGCGCCGCCATGGTTGACGAACACATCTTCATGGTCGTCCTCGGCGCTGTCGGAGAGGCTTTCAGCGTCTTCGTCGGTGGCGGCATCGAGCGGCACCAGCGGCGCCATTTCGGCGGTTTCCTCGCCGTTATCGTCTTCGGCGTCATCCTCGGCCTCTTCGGCGGCATCGGACGTATCGCCGGAACGGGGGCCGGTGATCTCGAAGGACTCGATATCGTCTTCCTGGCGGCGACGGGCTTCGGCTTCCTGTTCAGCCAGCAGCGCCTGACGGTCGGCGACCGGAATCTGGTAATAGTCAGGATGGATTTCGGCGAAGGCCAGGAAGCCCTGGCGGTTGCCGCCATATTCGACAAAGGCGGCCTGCAGCGACGGCTCAACGCGCGTCACTTTCGCAAGATAGATGTTTCCCTTGAGCGGCCGCTTGGAAGCGGCCTCGAAATCAAATTCCTCGACCTTCGAACCGTCGAGAATGACCACGCGGGTTTCTTCCGGGTGGTTGGCGTCGATAAGCATGCGCTTGGTCATGGTAGTCTCCGGCGCGCGCGCGGGAGCCGGCACGAAGTGCGGCAGGAAGGCGGCGCGAATTGTAGGTTGAAAACAGGCGCGCGAACCCGTCCGTCGAAACGGCCATCGGACTCAGACAGTCTGGGACCGGGACGGTGTCGGAAAGGGGCGCGGAGTGGAAAGTCATTGTTACTTCAGGGCCCGTGGGTCCGAAGGACCTGGAGCCAAAAGGGATAACCTGAAGGGCCGTTGTGCTCGCGTTGCTCGCGGGGCTTACCGGGCCTGGTCAGGGCGGCGCGGCAGCCGCGCGAATCGCAAGGCACTGCCGGACACAGTTTTTGTAGGGTGCCAGTCCGGATTCAACAAGCGATTAATGCCCGGATTTGTGACGTTCCGTCACCTTATTCACAAAAATTACTTAAAAAACAATGGCTTGCTAATTCCGCGACCAAAGCCGCAGCAGGTTATTGCGCACCGCGTCGAGCCGGATGCGGTTTTCCCAGCGCATGTTCAGTCCTTCCAGGGCCGCGACCTCGCTGAGGTCGTAAAGCTGGGTCCGCTGGAACTCGTCCGGGACCATGCTTTCGATGAAGGTGATGGAGACGAGCCGGGTGCCGCGGCGGACCGGCGTGACCTCATGGAGCTGGGTGGATGGGTAGACGACCACGCTGCCGGGCTGGCCTTTGATCACCACAGGCCGGGTGCCCAGATGCACCACGAGCTCGCCCCCGTCATAACTGTCGGGTGGGTTCAGCCAGACTGTGGCTGACAGGTCGGAACGGCGCAGCTCGTTGCCGAAGCGCATGTGGGAGGTGTCGGCATGGGCGCCGTACTTCATGCCAATCTCGTAACGGGCCAGGAGCGGCGGCGCGACATGGCGGGGATAGGCGAAGTTGCGGAACTCTTCGTTGCTGGCGAAGGCCTCCGCCACGATGGCGGAGGATTCCGCATAACCAGGGTCGGTGGGGGATGCTTGCAGGTTGTTCTTGGTCTGGTTGGCGGGATTGGAAATACGCCCGTCCACGAACGTGACGCCCGCGGCGAGCTGGGTCAGGCGCGCAACGGCCTGCGGACTTAGAAAATCTTTTATTTCCAGAAACATCACGGGCCCCCTGGCGGATGGAATAGTAGCAAAAGCAGGATAGTGAAACAAATCATTGTGCTAGGCTTGGGCGCTCCAGATTCGAAGAAATAATGCCGCTGCGCGTCCTGCTCCTTCTGATCCTTTCTGCGATCGTGCTGGCGCCCGCCATGCTGATGGCGCAGGACGATCCCATCAGCCGGCTGATGCGCCAGTCGCAGGGAAGCCTTCCGGCCGCCCCGCCCAAGCCGGTTCCCGCGCCGGGCCCCGGTCCGGTGATCGGCACCAAGCCCAAGGGGCCGCTGCCCATCGTGATGAGCGCGCGGATAGGCGAGCATGACGACCGCACACGACTGGTGATCGAACTCTCCGATCCGGTGAACCTGCGCGCCTTCGCGCTGGCCAATCCGGACCGCGTGGTGATCGACATGCCCGAAGTGTCGTGGCGGCTGGGCGCGCCGCCGCGGCCCAGCGGGTTCGGCGCCATCAAGTCCTATCGCTACGGCCAGTTCCGCGCCGGCACTTCGCGCATGGTGATCGACCTCAACCAGCCGGTATCTGTGTCGGACAGTCTGGTGATCCCGCCATCGGCCGGTTTCGGCTACCGCGTGGTGATCGACCTGTTCCCCACCACGCGGCCCAAGTTCGACGCCAATGCCGGCTCGCCCGCCGACCTGCGAAAACGCGAAACCGACGCCGAGCGGCTGGCCGCTATGATCGCCGCGCAGCAGACGCCCACGGCGCCGGCGCGGGCGGCGGGTAAAAAGATCATCGTGCTGGATCCCGGGCATGGCGGCATCGATTCCGGCACCGTCGGCGTGAATGGCTTGATGGAAAAAGACCTGGCGCTGGCCGAAGGCCTGATCCTGGCGCGGGTGCTGCGGGGCAGGGGATATACCGTGTTCATGACGCGCGAGAACGACACCTTTGTGCCGTTGCGACAGCGCGTCGCCATCGCGCGCACACACAAGGCCGATCTGTTCATCGCCCTGCATGCCGACGCCCATCCCGATCCGAGCACCACGGGGCTTTCGATCTACACGCTGAGCGACGGCCGTTCGGACCGCGAAGGTGCCGCACTGGCCAAGCGCGAGAACCAGTCCGACGTTATCGCCGGCGTGGATTTGTCGGGCGGCAACAATCCGGTGGCGCCGATCCTGATCGATCTGGTCCAGCGCGATACGGTCAACAAGTCGACCCGTTTTGCCACCCAGGCGATCGCCCGCCTGTCGCAGGTCACCGACATTCTGGCGCGCCGCCCGCACCGCAGCGCCAGCCTGGCGGTGCTGACCGCGCCCGATGTTCCGTCGGTGCTGATGGAACTTGGCTATCTGTCCAACGCTAGTGACGCCCGCCAGATGAACACGCTGAAATGGCGCAACGAGGTGGCGGAGGCCATTGCCGACGCGATCGATGGCCAATTTTCGGCAAAATAGCCTTTGAAGCTGGGAAATGCTGCCAGCTGAACCTGGCCCAAACTACTGGCCAAGCCCCTGTCCGACCTTTATGAATCGCATCGCCCCATGCAGATTCTGGTTCCCCGTCTCTTGAAATGGCTTGGCCTGGCGGCCGCGGCGCTGGTCGTGGTCGCGGCGGGCGCGCTGGCCATCTATCTGGTGACCATCACCCGCGATCTGCCCAGTGTGCAGACGCTGCAGGATTACACCCCGCCCATCACCACCCGCGTCTATGCCGGCAACGGCACGGTGCTGGGCGAGTATGCCCGCGAGCGGCGCATCTTCATCCCCGCCACCTTTATTCCCAAGCTGGTCAAGGAAGCTTTCACCAGCGCGGAAGACCGCAATTTCTACAGCCATCCGGGCATTGATCCGTCGGGCATCCTGCGCGCCGCGATCAAGGACGTCGGGCTGGTGCTGCAAAGCCGCCGCCCGCAAGGCGCCTCCACCATCACCCAGCAGGTGGCGCGAAACTTCCTGCTGAATTCCGAGGTCAAGTTCAGCCGCAAGATCCGCGAAGCCATTTTGGCGGTTCGCATCGACGCCACGTACCCGAAGGAAAAGGTGCTGGAGCTGTATCTGAACGAAATTTATCTCGGCCAGAACTGCTACGGCATCGGCGCCGCCACGCTGAATTATTTCGGCAAGTCGCTGGACGAACTGTCGATTGCCGAAGCCGCCTTCCTGGCGGCGCTGCCCAAGGGGCCGGCCAATTACGATCCGCGCCGTTATCTCCAGGCTGCTGTCGACCGCCGCAACTGGGTGATCAACCAGATGCACGATAATGGTTACATCACCGACGAGCAGGCGGCGTCCGCCAAGGCCGAGCCGCTGGTGACCCAGACCCGCGCGCTGGGCAGCCAGGCGGCCGACGTCGATTACTATGTCGAGGAAGTGCGCCGTCTGCTGATCGGCCGCTACAAGGCGGAAGGCCTGTATGACAGCGGCCTTCAGGTCCGCGCCTCGCTGGACACGCGCCTGCAGAACTATGCCGTCAACGCGCTGCGTTCCGGCCTGGTGCGTTACGACCGCCGTCATGGCTGGCGCGGCGCCAAGAAGCATATCGAGCTGGCGGGCTGGCAGAAACAGCTTGCGGCGATGCCCAATGAATCGGGCATTGAAACCTGGAAGCTGGCGGTGGCGCTGGATTATATGGGCAAGGATGTGCGCATCGGCCTGGCCGACGGCACCACCGGCACGCTCACCTTTGATGGCTACAAATGGGCGCGGCGGCAGTTGCCGGGCGCGACCTGGGGCCCGGCGCCCACCGCGCCGCAGCAGGTGCTCAAGCCCGGCGATGTGTTCTATGTCGAAGTGCAGGAGGCGCCTGCCAAGCCAGGTGAGTATGGCCTGCGTCAGGTGCCCGAGATCAACGGCGCGATCGTGGCGATGGACCCGCATACCGGCCGCGTGCTGGCGATGTCGGGGGGCTTCTCTTATGCCTCCTCGCAGTTCGACCGCGCGATGCAGGCCAAGCGCCAGCCGGGTTCGTCCTTCAAGCCGTTCGTTTATGCAGCAGCGCTGGACAATGGCTATACGCCCGCCACCAAGGTGCTGGATGCGCCGTTCGAACTGGATCAGGGGCCCGGCCTGCCGGTTTGGCGGCCCAACAATTTCGAAGTGGGCGAGTATCTGGGCGAGACCACCCTGCGCCGTGGCCTGGAATTGTCGCGCAACGTCATGACGGTGCGCCTGGCCTCCCAAGTCGGCATGAACAAGATCGTGCCGTACGCGATCCAGTTCGGCGTCTATGACAAGCTGCCGCCGCTGCTGGCCAATTCGCTGGGCTCCTATGAAACCACGCTGCTGCGGATGGTCACGGGCTATTCGGAATTTGTGAATGGCGGGAAGAAGGTGTCTGCCTCGCTGGTCGACCGGATCCAGGACCGCAATGGCAAGACCATCTGGCGGCATGACGCGCGCAAGTGCGAAGGCTGCAATGACGCGGTGTGGCGCGGCCAGCAGGAGCCGCTGCTGATGGACACGCGCGAGCAGATCATCGATCCGCGCACCGCCTACCAGATCGTTTCGATGCTGCAGGGCGTGGTCCAGCGCGGCACCGCGGCCTATTCGATCGGCGCGCAGATTCCCAAGCCGCTGGCGGGCAAGACCGGCACGTCTTCCGATGCCAAGGATATCTGGTTTGTCGGTTTCTCGCCCGATCTGGTGGCTGGCGTGTTTGTGGGCTTCGACAATCCGCGCACCTTGGGCGCGCACGAGCAGGGCAGCACCGTGGCCGCGCCCATCTTCCGCGACTTCATGAAGGGCGCGCTGGCCGATGCGCCCGCCACCCCGTTCCGCGTCGCACCGGGCATCGAATTGATTCCGGTCGATGCGCGCAGCGGCACGCCGGTCCCCGCCGGAACGCCCGGTTCGATCATGGAAGCCTTCAAGGCGGGCACCGCCTTTGCCGATGAGCCCATCCTGGGCGCCGCCGATTACGGCATGCCGCCGCAACAGCAGCAGCCCGCGCCCAACCAGCCGCCGCCGGCTTCCGTCGGCGAGGGTACCGGTGGACTTTACTAAAGTGTTCTTTTAAGCAGCCGCCATGCGCCCTGAAATCTCCCGCGCCGCCGACGATATCCAGCAGGCCATTGGCCTGCTGAGGAGGCATCTTTGACTGGGATGTCGCCAATCGCCGCCTGGACGAACTGAACGCCAAGGCTGAAGACCCTTCTCTCTGGAACGATCCCACGAACGCGCAAAAGCTGATGCGCGAGCGTCAAAAGCTGGAATCCTCACTGTCGTCGGTGAAGAAGCTGGAAGCCGAACTGGCCGACGCCATTGCCCTGATCGAGATGGCGGAAGCCGAGAATGACGCGGCCATGGTGACGGACGCGGAAGGCGCGCTTCTGGGCCTGAACAAACGCGCCGAACAGATGCGGCTGGAATCCATGCTGTCGGGTGAAGCCGACGGCAACGACAGTTATATCGAAATTCATGCCGGTGCCGGGGGCACCGAAAGCCAGGACTGGGCCTCGATGCTGCTGCGCATGTATGTGCGCTGGGCCGAACGCCACGATTACAAGCTGCAGTTGATCGAAGAGAGCGAAGGCGAGGGCGCGGGCATCAAGTCCACCACGCTGCTGATCAAGGGCGAGAATGCTTATGGCTGGCTCAAGACCGAGGCGGGTGTGCACCGGCTGGTGCGGATTTCGCCGTTCGATTCCAATGCCCGGCGGCACACGTCTTTCTCATCGGTCACCGTCTATCCGGTGATCGACCAGTCCATCAATATCGAGATCCCGGAAAAAGATGTTCGTATCGACGTCTATCGCGCCAGCGGCGCGGGCGGGCAGCACGTCAACAAGACCGAAAGCGCGGTGCGCATCACCCATCTGCCCACCGGCATCGCGGTGGCCAGCCAGTCGGAGCGCTCGCAGCATCAGAATCGCGCCATCTGCTGGGACATGCTCAAGGCGCGGCTGTATGAGATCGAACTGCAGCGCAAGAAGGACGAAACCGGCGCGTTTGTGGGCGAGAAGAAGGAGATCGGCTGGGGCCACCAGATCCGTTCTTACGTTCTGCAGCCCTATCAGCTGGTGAAAGACCTGCGCACGGGCGTGGAAAGCCGCACGCCGCAGGACGTGCTCGACGGCGACCTGGACCCCTTCATGGCCGCAGCGCTGGCCCAGGAGGTTGGTGGCAAACCGCGTGAAAAAATCGAAGACATTGAATAGCGCTGCTATTCAACGGTCGCACGGCGCACGGTATCAGCCGGTAACGGGGCTCAAGGGCGCGAACAGCGCCTGAGCTTGCGACCTTTCCGCATCGTGGCTGGCGGCGGGCGCGGCGGCACGCTGCGCATCGCCCAGGGGATTGTCGGAATGGCGGCAATTGCCCTCGAAGAAGGCGCCCGACTCCACGGCAAAGGCTTCGTGCAGGATGTCGCCTTCGACATGGCTGGTGGCGGCCAGCATCACCTTGCGGGCGCGGATGCGGCCCATCACCTTGCCGCGCACCGTCACGTCCTCGGCATAGATTTCGCCGTGGATCTCGGCCTTGTCTCCGATCACCAGGCCGACGCTGCGCACATCGCCTTCGACGCGGCCGTCAATCTGAATGTCGCCGGACGACACCAGCGTGCCGCTGATCACCATGTCGGCGCTGATGATGGAGGGCGCGGAAAGCTGGCGCGGACGCTTGGCGGCATTCACCGGCGTGGGAAGCGGCTGCGGTGCGGGGGCGCTGTCTTTGCTTTTGCTAGAGAACATTGCGGCCGGCCTCGATGAAGTTGTTGGGATTCTTCACGACATTGTCGTGCCAGATTTCGTAATGCACATGCGGGCCGGTGCTGCGGCCGGTGGAGCCCACGCCGCCGACATTGCCGCCCTTGTCGATGCGCGCGCCGGTGCGGGCGATAATCCTGGACAGGTGGCCGTAGCGGGTGCGCAGGCCATAGCCATGGTCGATTTCCACCATGTTGCCGTAGCCGCCGCGATAGCCGGCGAACACCACCTTGCCCGGCGCGGTGGCCCGCACGCTCGAGCCCCAGGGGCTCGCGAAATCGACGCCGGGATGGAAGGCATAGCGGCGGGTGAACGGATCGACACGCGCGCCAAAACCGCTGCTGCGATCAAAGCTGGCGGCGCTGACCGGCATGGCCAACGGCACATGATCCATGGCTGCCGACAGGCTGTTGAGTTCGTCCAGCACAGCCGCGGCGCTCAGATAGGCCTTGGTGAAGGCAGGGTCGCTGATGCCTTCGATACGCATCTGGTCCAGCGGAATGTCGGGGCCGCCCACACCCTGGGCAGCGGCGATCTTGCGCATGAAGGCGTCGGGATTGATGCCGGTGCGGCGCATCACGCCCCGCAGCATGCCGACGCTTTGGCCCAGCGCTTGTTCGGTCTTGGCCATCAGCACGGTTTCGTCGCGGCCGATATGGGCCAGGCGCAGGGTCTGTTCGTTCAGCGACTTCAGCGCAGGATGATCGGCATAGGCGGCGGGAAGGTCGTGCGACGGCCTGGCGCTTGCGCTGCGGTGCAGTTTTTCGCCTAGGCCGCCGAAGAAAGTGGTGACGCGCTTTATCGCATCGCCCAGCGCGCTGTTCTTGACCGGGCGGGCGGTGCGCGGCTGCGGCGCGGGCACGGCGGGCATCATGGTGAGTTGGGACGAGCCGCCATCCTGGGCATCGAGATCGGCCGGTGCTTCGACATCCAGATTGGTCTGGGGGGCGGGGGCTTGCACCGCGAAGGCCTGCGGCGCTGGCGCCGTGGCGCGGCGGCCGCCGATGCTGGCCTGTACCTGGCTGGCGCGGTTGAGGAAGCCCGCGATGGCGTTCTGCTTGGCCTGAAGGCCGTCGGCGATGGCCTTGAAGCGATCTTCAGCGCCGACCAGCGCGCCGTTCAGCTCGTCATAGGAAACCTGCAGATCGGCGACGCGGTTTTCGTAAGCCGCCTGCATCTGCTGGTAGCGGTGATCCTTGGCGGCGATGATGCGGTCCTTGAAGATCACATTGACGGTGGCGAAGGCCACCCAGCCCAGGAAGATCAAGGTCAGGCCGGCCAGCGTCGCCTGCAGCGAAGGGCCGAAGGTGAAGAACTGCACCCGACCGTCGCTGCGGATATAGATCTGCCGCTCCGGAAACGTCTGATGAATCCAGGCCCATGCGCGCTCGAGCAATGGCGCCACCGCATCGGAAGTCTTGCTAGATCGTCCGTCCATACCGCCACCCGGCGGCATTTCACCCTGTTGGTTCTGGTGGGGCAACCGCCTGTTCCAGAAAAACGAGCGTGAGGTTAACCGGGGCTGACGGGCACGGCGAAAAAGAGCTTTCATAGGCTTTTCGCGGCCTCCAGCACGGCCTCGACATGGCCCGGAACCTTAACCTTGTGCCAGGCCTGGGCAATGGTGCCCTTGGCGTCGACCAGGAAGGTGGCGCGCTCCAGCCCCATATACTCGCGGCCATACAGGCTCTTCTTGATCCAGACACCCCAGTCATTGGCCATCTTGGTCTCGGTGTCGGAGCCCAGAGCGACCTTTAGCTTGTGCTTTTTGCGGAACTTGGCGTGGGATTCGATGCTGTCGCGGGACACGCCGATCACTTCGATGCCCAGCTTGCGGAACTTGGGCAGGGCGGCCGAGAAGGCAATCGCCTCCTTGGTGCAACCGGAGGTGTCGTCCTTGGGATAGAAGTAAACGACATAGGGGGATCCCTTCAGCCCGGCTGAAGAGAGCGTTTCGCCCCCATCGGTGGCGATTTTAAAGGCCGGCGCGCGATCGCCCAAAGCCAAGCCGTCCCCCTTCCCGCCCATAAAGTTCCCAAAACCCCTGTCGCCCCATGATTTAAACCCAAACAGGCCCTTTAGCGCAATCGCAGCATTTGCCCGCAAAAGGCTGGAACATTTGCCCTTTTTAAGCCTAACACTTGCAATACTGGACCTGTCGCCAAGCCGGATTCCGCGTGAAGCTGCCTTTTTCCGATTACATAAAGGCTCATCATATCAGCCGCGCCGCGCTTACCGCCGGCGTGCTGGTGGCTGCCATTGTATTCTTCATGATCGGTGCCGGGCTTCGACTTTTGTGGGGTCCTGTCTCGCTTGGTCCACTGAAGGGCACATTGGCGGGCGCCATCCAGGAAGCCCTGCCGGGAATCAACCTTGATTACGACCGCGCGGCGATCGAATGGACCCGCGACCAGGGCCGGGTGAATCTGGTCGTGCTGGGCACCCGCCTGTACGACAATCGCGGACAGATCGTCGCCAACGCGCCCAAGGCCGCCATCGACCTGGCCGCTGCGCCCTTTCTCAAGGGCGAGTTTGTGGTCAAGCGCATCACGCTGGTGGGTGTTCAGTTCACCCTGGTGCAACTGAAGTCGGGGCGCATCCGGCTGGGCACCCAGCAGGGTGCCGATGACGACGACATCATTGGGCGCATTCGCGCGGTGATCGACAAGCGCAGCGGTGACTCCTCATCGCTGGACAGTTTCGCGGTGCGCGACGCCAATATCACCATCCGCGACGAGATCAGCGGGTTGCAGGTCGTTGCGCCGCGCGCCCAACTCACCATCCGCGCGCGCGGGCAGGGGATTGGCGCAACGCTGGATTCCGATGTGCTGCTGGGCGGCAGCCGCAGTCATGTCACGGCCGATCTCACCCTGCCGCCGGCGCGCGGACCGATCCAGGGCAGCATCAAGATCGCAGGCCTCGACCTTCGCGCGCTGGGCCGCAGCGCCAACATGTTCGAAAGCGTCAAGGCGCTCCCCCTCACGGCGAACGCGTCGGGCAATTTCACCGTCAATCCCGGCGCCGTGCTGGCCGCGGCGGACTTTGACATCACCGCCAATGGCGAAATTCCCTTTGCCGCCCTGAAGAGCAAGGCGCTGCAGGTTCGCGCCCTCAAGCTGGCGGGCCGCTATGACGGCAAAACGCGCCGCGTGACGCTGAGAAATTCCTCGCTGGATGCGCGCGAGGCGCAGGCGGTGATAACCGGCACGGGCGACTTCATCCTCGATTCCGAGGGCAAGCTGGAGCGCGTGCATGCCGAACTGCTGGCCAGCAAGGTCGCGCTGGATATGCCCGGCGTGTTCAAGGACAAGGTTGCCTATCAGTCGGTCACGCTGGAGGCCGATTACCTGGCGGCCACGCGCCAGTTCAATGTCGCCAAACTCGCAGTAGCGGCGCAGGGCTTTGCGCTGAATGGTTCGGGCACCGTCACCCTGAACGACAGTGGCGCGCCGGGGCTTGTCGCCAAGGCGGTGATCTCGGCCCTGCCGGTGCGCACGCTGCTGCGTTACTGGCCGCAGCCGGTGGCGCCCGGCGCGCGCGACTGGATCGACGAGAATATCTTCGCCGGCATGATCGGCCCGCTTGAGGCTCAGACCAATTTCGCGCCCGGCATGCTGGACCAGGCGATCCTGCCGGAAAATTCGCTGAAGATGACTTTCGCGATGCGCGACCTGGAAGGCAGCTATGTCGCTGGCCTGACCCGCGCCACCGGCGTCAATGGCGACGCGGTCATGACGGGCGACACTTTCAGGGCGACCTTCGCTGGTGGGCGCATCGGCAATCTGGTGGCGAGCAAGGGGACGGCGCATATTCCCAACCTGCACCAGACCGGAACCACGGGCGTCTTCACCGTCAATATCGCCGGCGCCATGCCCGAGGTGATGACGCTGATCGACATGAAGCCGCTGGGCTATCCCACCAAGTTCGGCATCGATCCCAAGACCACAGGCGGCAGCGCCAGCGCCGACCTGGAATTCAAGGTTCCGATGCTGGCCAACCTGCCGGTGGATGATGTCGGCATATCGGTCAAGGCGCGGGTTCAGGATTTCGCGGTAACGCTGGGCGCCAACACCCGCATCACCCACGGCGATGTGACATTTGACGTCGACAATTCCCGACTGCGCCAGGTGGGCGTCGTCAATCTAGCGGACTCGCGCCTGAACGTCGACTGGACCGAGGATTTTCGCACCAAGGACCCCATCACCACGCGCATTGCGGTCAAGGGCGTGATGACCGAGGGCGGCCGCGCCGCCCTGAACATCAACCTGCTGCGCTATTTCCGCGGTGCGGTGCCGATCACCGCCGATATTACCGGCCGGAGCGGCAGCCTGGTGCGTGTCGATGCGGCGGTGGACTTCACGCCCGCAACGCTGAGCGTGCCCATCGTCAATCTGGAAAAATCGCCCGGCCAAGCGGCCACGGGGCGCATCGTGGCGAACTTTGCGCCCGGCAATGTTCTTTCGGATGAGACCATCCGCATCACCGGACCGGTGCTGAATGCCACCGGCACCGCCAATTTCAACCGCGACGGCGAGCTGACGGTGCTGCACTTCCCCAGCGTCAAGATGGGGTCGTTGAACGATCTGTCGTTCCAGTTGACCCGCACCGCAAATGGCAGCCTCGATTATGTCCTGCGCGGACGATCGCTGGATGGTTCCAAGGTTGGCCGCAACGGCACCAACGAAGTGCCGGGTGGCAGCGCGGCAGGTCCGCCGCCCGATGACACGCCCGAAGGGCGGTTCCGCATCGACGCCAAGCTTGACCGGCTGGCGATGCGCGCCGGCGTCGCCATCATGCCGTTCAATCTGAACCTTTCGGGCAACGGCATTCGCCCTTCGGCGCTGGCGATGAGCGGAAATCTGGCCATGACCGGCGGACGCAGCACACCGATTGCCGCGAACCTGGAAACCTCAGCCACAGGCCGCAAGGTTACCCTGACGGCCGCAGATGCCGGTACGCTGGCGCGCGGCCTGTTCGCGTTTGAAAGCATGCGTGGCGGGCAATTGGCTGCTACTGTGAACCTTCCGGGCCAGGCGAACGATCTGGTCAATCCCAGCAATCCCGCGCCGGACTTTACCGGCCTTCTGACGGTGAAGAATTTCACCATGGTCAACCAGTCGCTGCTGGCGCGGTTGTTCTCGGCCGGGTCGCTGACCGGCTTTGGCGATCTTCTGGGCGGCGAGGGCCTGACGCTGGACGAGCTCAACATGCCGTTCAGCTCGAGGAACAATGTCATCAGCGTCAATGGCGCGCGGGTGCGCGGTCCCGCCATCGGCGCCAGCGCCGATGGCTATATCGACAGGCCCAAGGGCGTGCTGGCGCTGAAGGGATCGCTGGTTCCGGCCTATGGCTTGAATTCTCTGATCAGCAACGTGCCGCTGCTGGGCGACATCCTGGCCTCGCGCAAGGGTGAGGGCATTTTCGGCATCACCTATTCGATGACCGGAAATTCCGAACAGCCGGTAATTTCCACCAATCCGCTGTCGATCCTGACGCCCGGCATCCTGCGACGCATTTTTGAAGGCCATATTCCCAACGTGTCCAACGCGCCGTCGAATGCGCAGGCCGCCACGCCCGTGGCCAAGCCCCCCGCGAACTAGCCTCAGGCTGGCTTTACCAGGACGTGTTTCTTCTTGCCGCTGGAAAGCTTCAGCACGCCGTCGCCGTTCAGGGCGGCGCTATCCACCGTCAATTTGGGATCAGAAACGGGCGCATCGTTGAGCTTCAGCCCATTGTTGGCGATCAGCTTGCGGGCTTCGGAATTTGACGCCGCCAGACCCGCCAGCACGGCAAGATTGAGAATGCCGTCCGGCAGCCTTGCAGTGATGGTGGGAAGACCTTCCGCCGAAGCGCCGTCTTCGAAAGCCCGGCGCGACGTGTCGGCGGATTTGTCCGCCATCTCGCGGCCATGCGCCAGCGCGGTCGCTTCCGTGGCCAGGATTTTCTTGGCCTCGTTCAGTTCGGCGCCCTGCAGTTTTTCCAGCCGCGCGACTTCTGCTTCCGGCAGTTCGGTGAACAGGCGCAGGAAGCGGCCGACATCGCCGTCTTCGGTGTTGCGCCAGTACTGCCAGTAATCATACGGGCTGCTCATGTCGGGGTTCAGCCACACCGCGCCCGACGCCGTCTTGCCCATCTTGGCGCCGGACGAGGTGGTGAGCAGCGGCGTGGTCAGCGCGAAGAACTGCTGGTTTTCCACCCGGCGGCCCAGATCGATGCCGGCGACGATGTTGCCCCACTGGTCCGAACCAGACGACTGCAAGCGGCAGCCATAGCGGCGATACAGTTCGACAAAGTCATAGGCCTGCATGATGGAGTAGTTGAATTCCAGGAAGCTGAACGGCAGGTCGTTGTCGACCTTGGCCTTGACGCTTTCCATGCTGAGCATGCGGTTGACGGAGAAGTGCCTTCCGATATCGCGCAGGAAGGGGATATATTCCAGCTTGTCCAGCCAGTCGGCATTGTCGACCAGAATGGCGTCGCTGGGGCCGTCGCCGAATTTCAGGAATTTTTCGAACGCCCGGCGGATGGACGCCTTGTTGGCATCGATCTGTTCCTGGCTGAGAAGCGGGCGGGCCTCGTTGCGGAAAGACGGATCGCCCACCTTGGTGGTGCCGCCGCCGATCAGAACGATGGGACGATGGCCGGCCTGCTGCAACCGGCGCAGGGTCATGATTTGCAGGGCATGGCCGACATGCAGCGACGGGCCGGTGGCGTCAAAGCCGATATAGCCCGTCACGCGTTCCTTGCCGAACAGCGTATCCAGGTCGGCGGGCGCCGAGCAGTCGTAATAGGCGCCGCGCGCCTGGAAGGTGCTGAGGAATTCGGACTGGAATTGCGGCGCGGGCGGCATGCTATAGACTCTGTTTTGGACGCAGGCGGCATAGCACGAATGGGCGAAATCCTGAAAGTCATCGGCCTGATGAGCGGTACCTCGCTCGATGGCATAGATGCCGCTCTGCTGGAGACCGACGGGCAGGATATCGCGCGGCCCGGCCCCAGCCTGACGCTGCCTTATAAGGATGAGATGCGCACCCTGTTGCGGGCGGCGCTGGATGCCGCCCGAACCGCATCGCAGAACGGGCCGGTGCCCGGGATTATCGGTGAGGCCGAACAACGGCTGACGCTGGCTCATGCCGAAGCGGTGAAGACGCTGCTGGCCAAGGTCGGCAGTGCCGATCTGATCGGCTTTCACGGCCAGACGATTTTGCATCGCCCGGAAAAAGGCTGGACATGGCAGATCGGCGACGGCGCCTTGCTGGCGCGGGAGACCGGCATTGATGTGATCAACGATTTTCGCACCGGAGACGTGGCGGCGGGCGGGCAGGGGGCGCCCCTGATGCCGCTCTATCACGCCGCGCGGGCGCGCGGGCAGGCTGAGCCGCTTGTGGTGGTCAACATCGGGGGCGTCGCCCAGGTCACTTATATATGCGGCGACACGGTGCTGGCGTTCGACACCGGCCCCGGCAATGCCCCGATCGACGACTGGATGCAGCGTCACACCGGCAGGCCGGTTGACACGGATGGCGCGTTGGCCGCCAGCGGCACGGTGAATGAAGCAGCATTGCGCGACATGCTGGACCATCCGTTCTTCAGCCGCGTGCCGCCCAAATCGCTGGACCGGATGGATTTCGGCATGGAGGCGGTGGAAGGTCTTTCACCCGCCGATGGCGCGGCCACGCTTACCGCCTTTACCGCGGCATCGCTGGCGCGGGCAGCGGAGCATTTTCCGCAAGCGCCCCAAAACTGGATCGTCAGCGGCGGCGGCCGTCACAACCGCACTTTGATGGCGATGCTCAAGGCGCGTGTCGCTGCGCCGGTCATGTCGGCGAATGATGCCGGATGGGACGGTGATGCGCTGGAGGCGGAGGGCTTTGCCTATCTGGCGATGCGCGCCAAGCGCGGCTTGCCACTGTCGCTGCCGACCACCACGGGCGTGGCGCGGCCCATGACGGGCGGAAAATACTGGAAAGCCTGACGGCTCAGCGCGGCGGCAGCGCGCCGCGTTCATCCACGCGCACGCAGACATATTTGCGCCCGCACGCCGCGAACGCGGCCTTGCTGGCGGCATCCAGCGACGACGGCACGGACGCCTTGATCGCGGCCTGGCAACCCGCTTCGGTCTTGAAGGTACCGGCATCCGTGATCACGACGGCCTGCGGCCCGACCAGAAGATTCACGGTGACGACAACAACGGCCCACATATGGCTTAACGGCCTTCGCGCGGCTTGCTCATCATGTTGGAGACGTAGTCCTTCACCGTCTCCACCACATCGGCTTCGTGCTTGTCGAAGAAATGGTTGGCGCCATCGATCTTGTTGTAGGTGATCTTGATGCCCTTCTGGGCGGTCAGGCGGTCGACCAGTTTCTGCACGTCATTTTCCGGCACCACATTGTCGCGCGTGCCATGCACGATCAGGCCTGATGCGGGGCAGGGCGCCAGGAAGGCGAAGTCGTACATGCTGGCCGGCGGGGCGATCGAGACGAAGCCGGTGATTTCGGGACGGCGCATCAGAAGCTGCATGCCGATCCACGCGCCGAAGGAAATGCCGCACACCCAGACGTTCGACGGGTTGGGATACAGCGTGTTCATCCAGTCCAGAATAGCGGCGGCGTCGGACAGTTCGCCCGCGCCATTGTCAAAGCTGCCCTGGCTGCGGCCCACGCCGCGGAAATTGAAGCGGACCGTGGTGCAGCCCAGGCCGTGGAACATGTGAAAAAGGTCATAGACCAGCGGGTTGTTCATGGTGCCGCCGAACTGGGGATGCGGGTGCAGCACCAGGGCCATCGGGGCGCCGGGCGCCTTTTGCCGCTGATAGCGCGCTTCAATGCGGCCCGCCGAGCCGGGCAGAATAATGTCAGGCATGGCTTCTTATTTTCCCCACCGGGCGATCTGCGAGCAAAAAGGTCGGTCTTTCGGCGGCTTAGAGCGCCCTAAAACCCTGACATTTCAGATGCTTGCAGAACACCCCACCTATGCGCCGCGAATACTTGACCATTTTAGTCGGGAACTCTATATCCCGGGCCATCAGGCGTGCCTGTGGCTTGCGGCTTCTCTACACCGGGAGGGGGGTCGAAAAGCAAGGAAAAACGCCTGTTTGCGCTAAAGGAGCTGCCATGCGGCTGAGCACCAAGGGACGATACGCGGTCATGGCCATGGCCGACCTGGCCGGCAATGCCAACGACGTCAAATCCGACCCCCGCCCTGTGGCGTTGGCCGACATCGCCGCGCGGCAGGACATCTCGCTTTCCTACCTGGAACAGTTGTTCGCCAAGCTGCGGCGCGGCGGGCTGGTCACCAGCGTGCGCGGCCCCGGCGGCGGCTATCGCCTGTCGCGCCCTTCCGGCGAGCTGCGCATTGCCGACATCATTCTGGCGGTGGACGAACCCATCGCCGCGACCCGCTGCAAGACCGGCAGCACCAAGGGCTGCACCAAGACGGGCGCGCGTTGCGTCACCCATGATCTGTGGGAAGAGCTGGGTCAGCAGATCCATGTCTTCCTGTCGTCTGTGAGCCTCGCCGATGTGGTCGAGCGCCGCGTGTTGGGCCGCGCCAAGCCCTGCAATGACGTCGCCGGTGAAATCGCGGCGGCTGAGTAAGAGTATCGAGATTTGTTTTACCTGGACCACAACGCCACCTCTCCCCTGCGCCCCGAATCGCTTTCGGCGGTAACGAATGTCTTGTCGCTGGGGGGTAACCCATCCTCGATCCACGCGAAGGGCCGCGCCGCGCGTGCCATCGTGGAAGATGCGCGTGAGCGCATCGCCGATCTGGTGAACGGCGCGGGCGCGCAGGTGATCTTCACCAGTGGCGCCACCGAATCCAACAATCTGGCGCTGTTCGGCGCCGCCGAAGGCTCGCTGGAAGGCGATGACTCCAAAGCCGGTGGGCGCATCACTCGCCTGTTCGTGACGGCCATCGAGCACAGCTCTGTACTGGCCACCGCCACGCGCCTGGCTGAGCGTTTTCCCTGGGTGCGTGTCGCCACTTTGCCGGTGACGGCGGATGGCGTGATCGATCTGGAAGGGCTGCGGGTCGCCTTGCGCGAAGGCAAGGGCCGCGCCCTGGTGGCTGTGATGGCCGCCAACAATGAAACCGGCGTGGTGCAGCCGATTGCGGAAGTCTCAAGGCTGGCGCGTGAAGCCGGCGCCTTGCTGCTGGTCGACGCGGTTCCGGCGGCGGGCAAGATCGGCATCGATTTCGCGCTGTGCGACTACCTGACCCTGTCGGCGCACAAGATGGGGGGGCCGCAGGGTGTGGGCGCACTGCTGGTGCGCGCTGGCGCGCCGCTGGCGCCGCAGCTTGTCGGCGGCGGGCAGCAGCAGGGCTTGCGCGCCGGGACTGAAAATCTGCCGGGCATTGCCGGTTTCGGCGTTGCTGCGCATGTGCTGCGCGACGCGCCTGGCGAACGCGACCGCATCGCCCATCTGCGCGATCATTTCGAAACCCGCCTGAAGGAGATCGCGCCGGAAGCGGTGATCTTTGGGACGTCCGCGCCGCGCCTGTGCAGCACTTCCTGTTTCGCCATTCCGGGCCTGACGGCGGAAACCGCGCTGATCGGCCTGGACCTGGACGGCGTGATGCTGAGCTCGGGTTCGACCTGTTCCAGCGGCAAGGTGGCGGTGAGCCATGTGCTGGCCGCGATGCGGGTGGAGGCTGAGTTGGCGTCCTGCGCGTTGCGCGCCACTTTCGGATGGAATTCGACTGTCGAAGATATCAACGCAGCGACGAGCTCGCTGCTGAAGCTGCGTGAACGTATTCGCGCGCGCGAGGCTGCCTAAATGTCCATTGCCGCAGAAACCAAACAGCAGGTCGCCGAAATCGGCGAGAAATACAAATACGGCTTCGTCACCGACATCGAGATGGACATGGCGCCCAAGGGTCTGTCCGAAGACACGGTGCGCTTCATCTCGGCCAAGAAGGGGGAGCCGGAATGGATGCTGGAATGGCGGCTCGGCGCGTTCCGACGCTGGCTGACGATGAAGGAGCCCAACTGGGCGCGGGTGCACTACCCCAAGATCGACTATCAGAACGCGTATTATTACGCCGCGCCCAAGAACACGCCGCTGAAGCAGAGCCTGGATGAAGTCGACCCCAAGCTGCTGGAAACCTACAAGAAGCTAGGCATTCCGCTGCACGAGCAGATGGCGCTCGCCGGCGTGGCAGTGGATGCGGTGTTCGACAGCGTGTCGGTCGCCACCACCTTCAAGGAAAAGCTGAATGAGGCGGGCGTGATCTTCTGCCCGATCAGCGAAGCGATCCGCGATTATCCCGATCTGGTGAAGAAGTATCTGGGCACGGTGGTGCCGGTGACGGACAATTTCTTCGCCACTCTGAATTCGGCGGTCTTTTCCGACGGCACGTTCGTCTATGTGCCCAAGGGTGTGCGCTGTCCGATGGAGCTGTCGACCTATTTTCGCATCAATGCGTCGGAAACCGGGCAGTTCGAACGCACCATCATCATTGCCGATGAAGGCAGCTACGTCAGCTATCTGGAAGGCTGCACCGCGCCCAAGCGCGACGAGAACCAGTTGCACGCCGCGGTGGTTGAGCTGGTGGCGCTGGACAATGCCGAGATCAAATATTCCACGGTGCAGAACTGGTATCCGGGTGATGAAAACGGCCTGGGTGGCATCTTCAACTTCGTCACCAAGCGTGGTGATTGCCGGGGCCGCAAGTCGAAGATTAGCTGGACGCAGGTGGAAACCGGCTCCGCCATCACCTGGAAATATCCCAGCTGCATCCTGCGCGGCGACGAAAGCGTGGGCGAGTTTTATACCATCGCCATCGCCAACAACTACCAG
>CAILUV010000064.1 GCA_903837555.1 uncultured Alphaproteobacteria bacterium | reverse complement strand
GCCGAATTTCGGCCGCAAGTCGCTGAACGAGATCAAGGCTGTTCTCGCGGAAATGGGTCTGCACCTAGGCATGGAAGTGCCGGGCTGGCCGCCGGAGAATATCGAAGACCTCGCCAAGCGTTACGAAGACCAATACTGATCTTTTAGCCCGTACTGCACTTTAGAAAGTCACTCCCATGCGTCATGGCAATCAAGGCCGCAAGTTCAACCGCACCGCCTCGCACCGCAAGGCGATGTGGGGCAACATGACTGCCGCGCTGATCAAGCACGAGCAGATCACCACCACGCTGCCCAAGGCGAAGGATCTTCGCCCGGTCATCGAAAAGCTGGTGACCCTGTCGCGCCGCGGCGCCAAGGATCTGCATGCCCGCCGTCAGGCGCTGGCCCAGATCAAGGATGCCGATCAGGTGACCAAGCTGTTCGACGTGATCGGTCCGCGCTATGCGGGTCGTCCGGGCGGCTATACCCGCGTGCTGAAGGCCGGTTTCCGTCATGGCGACAATGCCCCGATGGCGATCATCGAATTCATCGACCGCGACGAGAGCGCCAAGGGCCAGGATTCGGGTCCGGTGGACGTTGAAGCCCAGGCGGAAGACTGATTCTCGCACCGGGAACGAGACACCCGCCGCAAGGCGGCAAAGACAAAGGGCGGCAGCAATGCCGCCCTTTGTCGTTCTCAAACGTTTTGACCTTTGATTTGGAACTCTTGAAAGGTCATAGCCATGAAGAATTGCTGGATTTTGCTGCCCATTCTGGCGGTTGCCGCCTGCGGCCCGTCCGACACCTGCGAGGTGCCCCCTCAGCCCAAGCTGCTGAAGGTTTCGGAGCTCACCCTGGTGCAGAAGGCCGACGCCATGGGCGTTCCCCCGTCCCAGGTGCCGGAAAATGCGGTCGGCGGCCCGGCCTTTGACGAGTATGTCGCCCGTCATAATGATGCCGTCCAGGTTGGCTATTGCGTCGACAACGAGGCCTACAAGGCGCGCAAAATGTCGGACGAAATGGGCACGGTCGCCCGCGCCGTCATGGCCACGTGCAAGGTCTCCAATGAGTCCGACGTGCTGGCCACGGTATTGAAATATCGTAACTGCGCGACAGGTAATAAATAGAGCAACATATTGGGCGTTGTTGAGTCTGTTCGAAGGCTGGGAGTGATGACGAAGCTATCCTTGGTGGTGGGTGCCGCCGCGCTGGCGGCGGTGGCTGTTTATGCCGTTCCGGCCCTGACGCAGAGCGGGCCGCGCCAGCAGTTGGAGGCGCCTGCCCCACGGCCGCTGCCGTCCACGCCGGCTGCGGTGCCGTCCTCGATGGGGCAGGTGCAGCTCACCTTCGCGCCCGTGGTCAAGCGCGTGATCCCGGCGGTGGTGAACGTCTATGCCCGCACCGTCACCCAGGTGCAGGCCAATCCTTTCTTCAACGACCCGTTCTTTTCCCAGTTCTTCGGCCAGACGCCGGAAATGCGTCAGCGCGTACAGCAGAGCCTTGGTTCTGGCGTGATCGTGCGCCCCGACGGCATCATCCTGACCAACAATCATGTGGTTGCCGGCGGCACCGACATCGTGGTCGCCCTGTCCGACAAGCGCGAGTTCAAGGCCCGGGTGCTGCTGTCCGACGCCCGCATCGACCTGGCGGTGCTGAAGATCGATCCGGGTAGCGAGCGTCTGCCGGTGGTGCCGTTCGCCGATTCCGACCGGGTGCAGGTGGGCGATCTGGTGCTGGCGGTCGGTGATCCCTTCGGCGTCGGCCAGACCGTGACCATGGGTATTGTGTCGGCGCTGGCCCGCACCCAGATTTCCGCCGGCGACCATCAGTTCTTCATCCAGACCGATGCGGCCATCAATCCGGGCAACAGCGGCGGCGCGTTGGTCACCACCGATGGGCGGTTGGCCGGCATCAACACTGCCATCGTTTCGCGCAGCGGCGGCAATGTCGGCATTGGCTTTGCCATTCCCGCCAACCTGGCGCGCCGCGTGGTGGAAGGCGTGGATGGCGGCAAGGTGAGCACGGTTGCGCAGCTTGCCTGGGTAGGCGCCAGCGGGCAGCCCGTGACCAGCGACATCGCCAAGAGCCTTGGCTTGCCGCGCCCCGGCGGCGTGTTGATTAAAGACGTCTATTCTGGCGGGCCGCTGGCACGCGCCGGCATCAAGTCGGGCGAGGTGCTTCAAAGTGTAGACGGTAATGCGGTGGACGACATGGCGTCGCTGAATTATCGCACCGCTACGCGCCGTCCCGGCGATGTCGTGAAGATGCGCGTCGCCGCCGGCAGCGCGGTGCGCGAGGTCAGCGTGACGCTGGCGCTGCCGCCGGAAAATCCGCCACGTGAAGCCGTGACGATTGCGGGCCGCAATCCCCTGACCGGGGCGCGGGTGGTGAACCTTTCGCCGGCGGTTGCCACCGAATTGCAAAGCGACGTGATGGCCAAGGGCGTCGCTGTCCTGTCGGTGGGCAATACCGGCTTTGCCGGGCGCTATGGCTTCCAGCCCGGCGACATCATCCGCAGCGTCAACGGCATGGCGATCAACCGCACTGGCGATCTGGTACGCATTCTCAATGGCGCCAATAGCTGGGACATGGTGATCGAACGCGGCGGTCGCAGGCTCGCTCTTTCCGTCGACGGCTGAAACCATTTCATTTGTTAAGGCATCGAGGCGCGTTTGCGGCACCAATGTGGCTACGCGTCATATTACGATCTGTTGCGCGTGATCACTTCTTGCGCACTTAACGCGTTGTAACGCGACCATAAACGGCAAACCACGTTAGGAACTTTGCAAGGGGGGCATCTTGCAAAGGGACTGACATGAAAAAGTTTGTTGTAGCGTTTGCAGCGTCACTGATGCTGTCCACTGCCGCCGCCAGCGCGGAACCTTATATCTCTATCCTGGGCGGACCGACCTGGGCGCCGGACCTGAATGTTGCGGGCACCAAACGCGCCATGGATACCGGCTTCAATGCCGGCGGCCGCGTTGGCATGACGCTCGACGACTGGAACCTGCCGAACCTGGCGCTGGAAGCGGACTTCCTGTTCAACCGCTCCAACTTCGATGCCAACAATGCCGGGCGTATCGAATCCAGCTCCTACATGGCCAACCTGATCTATCGCGCGCCGCTGAGCGGGTCGTTCACGCTGTATGGCGGCGGCGGCCTGGGCGCGGTCAACACCAACTTCGACAACAATGTCGGCAACCATGGTGGCAGCACGGTGATGGGCTGGCAGGCGCTGGGCGGTCTGGAATACCGGACCTCGGAATGGGCCAGCCTGTTCGCCGAATATCGCTATCAGAACGCCCATAACGTGAATGCTGGCGGCATTACCGGGGTCGGCAATACCAGCAACAACCTTTCCTTCGGCGTGAAGTGGCACCTCTAAGCCGTCGAGCCTGACCAATGAGCCCCGCAGGAACTTCTGCGGGGCTCATTTTTTAGTATAACCGCTCCCATGAGCGACCTGTTCGAATCCGGTGATCTGGCCAGCGATGCGCCGCGCCCGTTGGCCGACCGGCTGCGTCCCAAGGCGCTGGCCGAGGTGGTGGGGCAGGATCACCTGCTGAACCTGGAAGGTCCGCTGGGCCGCATGGTGGGCCATGGCCGTCCGACATCCGTCATCCTGTGGGGGCCGCCCGGCACCGGCAAGACCACCATCGCGCGATTGCTGTCGACGGCCTTCAACCTGCACTTCGACCAGCTCTCGGCGGTGTTCTCCGGCGTGGCCGATCTGAAGAAGACCTTCGAGGCCGCGCGCCAGCGCCGCCGCATGGGGCAGGGCACGCTGCTGTTCATCGACGAGATACACCGCTTCAACCGCAGCCAGCAGGACAGCTTCCTGCCGGTGGTCGAGGACGGCACCGTGGTGCTGGTCGGCGCCACCACCGAGAACCCTTCTTTTGAACTTAACGGCGCGCTGCTCTCCCGCGCGCAGGTTCTGGTGTTGCGGCGGCTGGACGATGCCGCGCTGGAGCAGTTGCTGGTGCGGGCCGAAGCGCATTATGGCGAACCGCTCAAGCTGACCGATGATGCCCGCGCAAGCCTGCGCGCGATGGCCGATGGCGATGGCCGATACCTGCTCAATCTGGTGGAAGAACTGTCCGGCGTGAAGACAGTCAAGCCGCTGGATTCCGCCGCGCTGGTGGCCGCGGTGCAGCGCCGCATGCCGCTCTACGACAAAAGCCGCGAAGAGCATTACAACATCATCTCGGCGCTGCATAAATCGATCCGCGGTTCCGATCCCGATGCGGCGCTGTACTGGCTGGCGCGGATGCTGGCGGGCGGCGAACAGCCGCTCTACATCGCCCGCCGCCTGGTGCGCGCGGCGGTGGAGGATATCGGCCTGGCCGATCCGCAAGCCGTGCAGCAAGCGCTGGCCGCCAAGGACGTGTTCGACTTTCTGGGCTCGCCGGAAGGCGAAATCGCGCTGGCGCAGTGCGTGCTGTATCTGGCCAGCGCCCCCAAATCCAACGCCGTCTACAAGGCCTACAACCAGGCCCGCCGCACGGCGCAGGAGCATGGCTCGCTGATGCCGCCGGCCCATATTCTCAACGCGCCGACCAAATTGATGAAAAATCTGGGCTATGGCGCGGGCTATCAGTACGACCATGACGCCGAGGGCGGCTTTTCCGGCCAGAACTATTTCCCCGATGACATGGACCGTCATCAATTCTACGTCCCCAAGGATACCGGGTTCGAGCGCGAGATTGCCAAGCGGCTGGAATATTGGTCAAAGCTGCGCAGCAAACGGCAGGGAGGCGAGTAACATGGGCGTGGCACTGGCCGTCGGCGTGGGCGGGGGTATCGGCGCGCTGGCACGCTATTACATCGCCAGCTGGATTCAGGCTGCCGGCTCGTCTTTTCCCTGGGGCATTTTTGTCGTCAACATCACAGGTGGGTTGTTGATGGGCATGATCGTGGAAGCCAGCGCGCTGAAGCTGAACCTGTCGCCGGAACTGCGCAGTTTCCTGACCGTCGGCATCCTGGGTGGCTACACCACCTTTTCCACCTTCTCGCTCGACAGCGTGTTGCTGCTGCAAAAGGGCGAGTATGCCCAGGCCGCCTTCTATGTGATCGGCTCGGTGGTGCTTTCCATCCTGGCGCTGGTGGCGGGCCTTTGGATCGTGCGTAGCCTCTATGGCTGAGCTGCGCACCATCGATGTCGACGATGACGGCATCCGCATCGACCGCTGGTTCAAGCGGCATTATCCCAATGTCACGCACGTGCTGCTGGAAAAGCTGCTGCGCAAGGGTGAAATCCGGCTGGACGGCAAGCGGGCGAAAGCTGCCGACCGCATCGTCGCGGGCCAGTCCATGAAATTGCCGCCGCAGGTGGTCCATGCCAAGGCGCCGGAAAAACCCGAGACCAAAACACAGGCGCACCCGCTGGCGACCAAGGACATGGGCAGCCTGGCGGACCGCATCCTCTATATGGACAAGCAGGTCATCGTGATCGACAAGCCGCCGGGTCTTGCCACCCAGGGCGGTTCGGGCCTGACCAAGCATGTCGATGGCATGCTGGATAGCCTGCAATATGAAAAGCCGACGCGGCCCAAGCTTGTGCATCGTCTAGATCGCGATACGTCTGGTGTCCTGCTTGTGGCGCGCACGGCGCAGGCGGCGTCCGGCCTGTCGCAGTCGCTGGCGCTGCGCGACACCTCCAAGGTCTATTGGGCGCTGGTGCGCGGGGTACCAAAGCAAAAGAACGGCGTGGTCAAGGCGGCGCTGGTCAAGGAAGGTGGCCATGGCCCGCGCGGCCGCGACGAACGCATGACCGTCAGTGAAGACGACGACGCCAAATTCGCCCTTACCGAGTATGCCGTGATCGGCACCGCCGGCACCGAATTTGCCTGGGTGGCGGCGCGCCCCATTACCGGGCGCACGCACCAGATCCGCGTGCACATGGCCAGCCTGGGCACGCCCATTGTCGGCGATTTCAAGTACGGCGGCACCGACGCGCGGCCCTCCGGCGCGATCCCTGACAAGTTGCACCTTCACGCCCGTAGCATCGATATCGGCCGGCCCGATGGCGGGCGGTTGCAGGCCATCGCACCGCTGCCGCCACACATGATCAAAAGCTGGAAGCTGCTGGGCTTCGATCCCGACGATCGCCGCGATCCTTTTCCGCCCAAGAAGACCCGAAAGAAATGAAGCGGTTCTACAAGACTGTTTCGATTGCGCCCACGGATGGTGGGTTCGCGGTGCTGCTGGATGGCAAGCCGGTCAAGACCCCGTCGCGCCATTCGCTGCTGCTGCCCACCGAAAGGCTCGCCCTGGCCGTGGCGCAGGAATGGCGGATGCAGGGCGATGACGTTGTTGCCACATCGATGCCGCTGCTGCGGCTGTCCAACACAGTGATCGATGGCGTCGCCGCCAATCGCGACGGCGTCATCACCGCCATCCTGCGCTTCGGTGAAAACGACCTGCTGTGTTACCGCGCCCACCAGCCCCCCGACCTGGCGCAGCGCCAGCGCGAAGGCTGGGATCCGTTGCTGGACTGGGCGCGGCTGCGCTTCAGTGCGCGCATGATTGTCGCCCATGGTCTCAACCATGTCGACCAGTCGCCCGATGCGCTGGCGGCCTTGCGCGAGCCGTTGCAGGACTATGACGCTTTCACCCTGGTAGGGCTGCACGTCATTGCATCCATCACTGGTTCGCTGATTCTGGCGCTGGCAGTGGCCGAGGGTTACATCCCTGGCGCCTATGCCTTCGAACTGTCGCGCATCGACGAGACCTATCAGGCGGAGAAATGGGGCGAGGATGCGGAAGCGCAGAAGCGCACCGCCGCGCTGGCGCATGAGTTGGACAAAGCGGTCGAGCTGATCGCTGCCGTTCGCCAAGAAGGCAGATAAGTGCAGCGCAAGCGCCCTTTGCGGGCGCGCAACACGCTGGACAATCGTCTCTGGGCGCGGCTGCGCACCCTGGAAGGCACGCGCTTCCGCCGCAAATCGCCCTTCAAGACCTTCACGCTGGATTTCGCCGAGCATGAGCGGCGGCTGGTGATTTCGCTCGAGGACGGCGAGCCGGGACAGCGCACTACATCCATCGTTCGCGACCGGCTGCTCAGCGAGCAGGGCTATGTAATCCTGCGGCTGTGGCGCAGCGAGCTCGAGCGCGACTTGTCCATCGGCCTGCACCGCATACACGCGGTCCTGGAAGACCTCTCTGCCGACTCATAGTAGCGTCCCGCGATCTCAATTGTGCTTGTGGGGGCATCGATGGCTGAAAATTCCGGACCACTCTGGTGCGCGCGTTTTCCCTGCACCACCGCGCTGGATGACCTACTGCCGGAATTTGGCGATTCCTGTCGCGCCTTTATTTCGCAGATGGAGAAGGGTGGGGCGACCGTGTCCATCGCCACCACCTATCGTCCGCCGGAACGCGCTTATCTGATGCACTGGTGATGCATGATCGCCAACAGCGGCCAGGATCCGCACGCCGTGCCGCGCATGAAGGGCGTGAACATCGACTGGGACCATGGCGGGGCCATGTTGCAGGCCCGCGAAGCGGCCAGGAAGATGATGGCGAAATACCAGATCGCATTTCCGGCAGCGCTGACCAGCCGCCACACCCAGCGGCGCGCGATCGACATGACCATCGCCTGGAAGGGCACTCAAGATCACCGATTTCAAGGGCCAGACCCATGTGATCTCGGCGGGCCCACGGAATGGCTCCAACCCGCAGCTTGTGGCAGTGGGCAAGACCTTCGGCGTGATCAAACTCCTGTCCGATCCACCCCACTGGTCCGACGACGGGCGCTAAATATCTTCGATCACGGGCCGCGCCGCCAGCCGCGCCACCTTGCGCGCGGCGTGTTCGATGTGCGCCAGCCGCCGGCCAAGCACTTCCATCGCCTCGCTGCCATGCAGGTCGGTCAGACTGTGGCGTGGCGGCGGCTGATCCCTATGCTCGTGCACGGCGTCCGGCTGCAACAGGGCGATGACCCGTTCGCGCACCTCGCTGATGGCGACATCGGCGGCATCGGTGTCCAGTTCCTTCGCCCGCAGCTTCACCAGCACCGGCATGGATGACAGGTCCGAGGCCAGCAGGTAGTTGGCGCCGAGCAGTTCGCCCAGCGAGGCCAGCGCCCGCCGGTTGCTGTTGGGTTCGTCCGCCAGCCGGCGGATGGCCCCCGAAAGCTGCGCGACCGCATCCAGCGCCTTCTTGCGCGCCAGCCGGTATTTCTGCCGTCCATGGATCAGCCGCAATGCCGCATCGGCAAAGGCGGCATCGGCGGCCAAGAGACCGCGCACGGTGCGCGGCACATCCTCGCGCTCCCAGTTGGGCAGCAGGTAACTGAAAGCCCAGCTGAGCCCCGCGCCGATCAGCGTGTCCACGATCCGCTCGAAGAACTGTGTCTCGGTCGAAGGCGCCACGAAGTGCAGCAACAGCAGCGCCGAGATCGACGCGCCGACGGCAGTGATGCGGTAAGCCACCAGGCCGTAGGCATGGCTGGTGCCCACCGCCACCACGATCAGCAGCAACAGCACCGGCGCGGGCAGGGTGTTGATGAACGTGACGGCCAGGGCGCAACCGATCAGCGTGCCGGTGACACGGTCCCATCGGCGCTGCCGCGTCACGCTGTAGTTAGCGCGCATGATCAGCGCGATGGTCAGCAGGATCCAGTTGGCCTGGGCGAAGCGCGGAAAGGCGATGGTGATCAGCAAGCCCGCGGTCATCGCCAGCGACAGGCGCACGGCATAGCGGAAGGCCGGCGCCCGCCAGCGGAACTGTCGCAGCAACAGGCCGGGACCGCGCGGACCGTCCTGGCGGAACAGGTCCAGATCCAGGTTCGCCGCCACCGTGCTGGGCTCGGTGGCATCATCCAGCGCGGTGGCCAGCGCGGCGACATAGCTGTCGGCCAGCACCAGCTTGTTGGCCGTGGCGGTGAAGGCATGGATCACCGGATCGTCCGGCGCGGCTTCCTGTACGGCGCGGATCATCTCCAGAAGCTGGCGGCTTTCCTCGGCATGGCGCAGCGGCGCGGTGTGACCATGGCGCGCGCGCAGCGCCAGCGTCAGCCGTTCGATCTCATCGGCCATCTGGTGCACGAAGCCGTTCAGCCGCCACAACAGGTCGCGCTGCGGCGCGTTGCGCAGCGTTTCCAGGTCGGCGTCGCTGGACAGCACCGTCTCGAACGCATCCAGCAGCGCGATCAGCGTGTCGATCCGCTTGAGCTGCATGCGGTGGTTGCGGCGGGCGAACAGGGCGTCGCGCGCCGCCTGCAGCCGGTCGGCCAGCGCGGCATGGGCGTCGATCAGGGCGCGGAAGGTCGCGGGCCCTTCGGTGTCAGGGTTGTACAGCGCCGCCTTGGCCCGCAGATACTCGGCGAAGGCCCGCATCGCTTCGGCCAGCAGCAGCCGCCGCGCCCGGTCGTCGAACAGCCAGGCGCTGATCACCGAATAGGTGGTGTAGGTGAGGGCGCCGCAGACGAACAGGATCAGGTGATCGGCGGCATCCGAAACGGTCGGGAAATACTCCCCCATGGCGAAAACGAAGGCCAGCACGCAGGTCATGGCCAGGCTTAGAACCCATTTGCCGTAAGCCGAGATCAGGCCCACCCAAAGGCCCGTGAAAGCGACCGCCGCGATGAAGACCGGCGGGTGGAAGCGAGAGAAAGACGACAGCGCGGTGAAGAAACAGGCGCTGAGGAAGGCGAACCCCATGATCCAGATTTTCTGGCGCAGGGGGTCGGTGCGATCGCTGATCGAAACACACACCGCGCCGGTGGCCGCCGCGATCCCGGAATGGAAATCCAGCGCCAGGCCCGCGCCCAGCCCCGTGATGCCGACGCCGATTGCCACGGACAGGCCGTTCTCGATATGGGCGCGGAACACGGCCAGGGAGACGGAGCGGGGGAAGGTGGCCATCTTGTTTTGACGCTGCAGCGGTTTATCTTGGGTGCAGCATTGTTCCTGCCCCATGGAGACTCAGTTGAGCGAAGATATTACGTCCCTGCGGGTCCATGTGCATGGCATTCTGCAGGGGGTCGGCTTTCGCGACTTCCTGATGGCGGCGGCCCAGCATCAAAAGCTCGACGGCTGGGTGCGCAACCGCGCCGACGGTTCAGTCGAGGCGCTGGTCTCGGGCCCCACCAAGGCGGTGGAGACGTTTGTCTCCTTCGCCACCAAGGGCCCTGCCGGCGCACAGGTCAGCGCCGTGGATCTGCACAACAGCGAACCGCCGAAGGAAACCGGCTTTATACGCCGCCCGTCGCTTTAGGGCCGCGGGCGCAGCAATTCTCTGGCCACGGAAATGCCGAACACCAGAAGGCCCAGCACGCTGGTCACTTCCCCCACGATCATGCCGGAAATGTAGGCCGGGTCGCGTGCGGGCAGGAATAGCGCCAGGAAGGTGATCATCAGCACTGTGCCTGCCGTCGATAAGGCGAAGTTGATCCAGGCCAGCCGCGGCGACAGGGTGCTTGCAGTTAGGGCATAGAAGGTGCCGTACAGCGCCAGTGTCACCCAGCCCAGCAGGTTGAGATGGGCATGGGCCGGCATCATGGTGAAGTCTTCGGTCGCGCCCATCTGCATGCCCCAACCCATTCCCAGCAGCAGACATACAGAAGCGACCGCGAAAAACGCGGCGGATACGCGTGGCATGAAAAACCCCCAGCTTGAATCTAACCGAATATCTTCTTGAAACTCTGCTTCAGCGCGACATCGACATCGGTCATAGTGACCATGATGCCCAGATCCGCCAGGCTGGTGACGCCATGGGCTTTGACGCCGCATGGCACAATGCCGGTGAAATGCGACAGGTCCGGATCGACGTTCAGCGCCACGCCGTGAAACGTAACCCAGCGCTTAATGCGCACGCCCAGTGCCGCGATCTTGTCTTCTTTCATGCCGCGCTGAACCCATATGCCGACGCGGCCCTCGCGCCGCTCGCCTTTCACATTGAACAGCGCCAGCGCTTCGATCAGCCATTGTTCGAGGTCTTGCACATAGGCGCGCACATCGGGGTTGCGCTGCTTCAGGTCGAGCATGGCGTAGCCCACGCGCTGGCCGGGACCATGATAGGTGAACTGGCCGCCGCGTCCGGTGCGATAGACCGGAAAGCGCGCATCGATCAGGTCGGCGTCATTGGCGCTGGTGCCGGCGGTGTAGATGGGGGGGTGCTCCAGCAGCCAGACCATCTCGCTGGCGCTGCCTTCGGCGATGGCGGCGGCGCGCGCTTCCATCAGCGCCAGCGCCTCGGGATAGGCCACCGGGGCGTCGCTGATCTTCCACTCAGGATGGGTCTTTACGGGCGATATGAGCGAGGCGGGCAAATTAAGCTTTCCGAAACCATAATCCGTCACGCTTGGCGGATCACCGCTAATAGTAAGGGCAGGGCCCATGGCTTCCAATGTCGATAATGTGAAGGTCGAAATCTCCGTGGTTCTGGGCCGTTCGGTGATCCCGATGCACCAGCTCCTGCGGATGGGCCGTGGCGCCGTGATCGAGCTGGATTCCAACCAGGACGACCCGGTGACCATACTGGCCAATGACAAGCCGGTGGCCCGGGGGGAAATCCAGATCCAGGGCGAAAAGATCGCGGTATCGGTGGTCGATCTGCTGCGCAGCTACGATTAAATACATATATTAGGTGTAGAATGATATATTCTCCACCGACTTTCTTGCAATTTAGCCCTGCCGGGCATACCTCTTCGGCTCTGAAGAGGTTTCATGCTTCCCGTCATCCTGAACCCCGTAAACCTTAAGGTCGGACTGGTCGGCCAAGGGGCTGCACGCGACCGTAGGGCGGCCCTTCTGGCCGAGGCGGGGGTGGAAGCACGCCTGTTGCCCGAACCCGTGCCTGACGCGCTGCTGGCCTCGCTGCAGGTCCTGTTTGTGGCTGGGCTACCGGAGGGCGAGTCCCGCGATCTGGCCAACCGGGCGCGGGCGGCGGGCGTTTTGGTGAATGTCGAGGACGTGCTGCCCCTTTGTGATTTTCATGTCCCGGCTATCTTGCGCCGGGGCGACCTGCTGCTGACCGCCTCTACGGGCGGGCAGGTGCCGGGTCTATCCCGCGCGCTGCGGGAATCCTTGGCCGACCAGTTCGGTCCCGAATGGACCGCGCGGCTGAAAGAGCTGGGCCTGGCCCGCGCCAAATGGCGGGCCGAAGGTCTGTCGATGGCGCAGGTTTCGCAGAATGTCCGCGAGATGCTGGTGCGGATGGGTTGGCTATGAGCAACGTGACCGTCATAGACGCCAAGCGCGGCCTGCGGCCCCAGCCCGCCGACGATGCAGGCATCACCGCGCATCTGTCCGAATTGCTGGCCAAGGCCCAGTGCCGCGACGCCCATGGCATTCTGGAGCTGGCGCTGACAGGCGAATTCAAGGGCAAGACCGCCGTGGTCTCGTCCTTCGGCGCGGAATCGGCGGTGCTGTTGAAGCTGGTGGCCGATATCGATCCCAACACGCCGATCCTGTTCCTCAACACCGGCAAGCTGTTCGGCGAAACCCTGCGCTACCGTGATCGTCTGCAGGACGTGCTGGGGCTGGGCGATGTGCGCAGCCTGTCGCCGTCGCTGGAAGAGCGCGCGACCAAGGATCCCGAAGGCACGCTGTGGTCGAAGAATGCCGATGCCTGCTGCGACTTCCGCAAGACCATTCCCCTGTCGCGCGCGCTGGAGCCCTTTGCCGCCCAGATCACAGGCCGCAAGCGGTTCCAGACCCGCGAACGCGCCGACATGCAGCCGGTGGAATATTTCGACGGCCGCTACCGCTTCAATCCGCTGTGGCAGTGGGACCTGCACCAGCTCGAAGCCTTTACCGAACGCAACAATCTGCCGCGCCATCCGCTGGTGGAAGACGGCTATCCCTCGATCGGCTGCATGCCTTGCACCCGCCGCGTCCAGGCGGGCGAGGACTATCGCGCCGGACGCTGGTCGGGCACCGACAAGGATGAGTGCGGCATCCATCTGACCGACGGCGGCGGCATTTAGGGCGGGTCTTTGACCCTCCGGCGAGGCTTGTTTTAGCCCCCCTTGCTTGCTAAACCCCCGGGCCTACCGGGATTTTCCCAATGACTGTGCGGTCGTGGCGGAACGGTAGACGCACTACCTTGAGGTGGTAGCGGGGCAACCCGTGGAAGTTCGAGTCTTCTCGACCGCACCATTAAAAAAATAAGCGTTTGGAGCTGTGACCGGCCCCCACTGAGTGGCCCAGTTGGTATGTTAGTTTAAGGGCATCATTTGCACCATCCCGTTGCTAGCCGGCTGATCTGGCGGCCAGACTGTGGCCTGCGGTGCCGGTGGTCGG
>CAILUV010000063.1 GCA_903837555.1 uncultured Alphaproteobacteria bacterium | reverse complement strand
TTCCATTTCCGCCAGCAACAGCAGCCCGTCCATGCGGTCTGCATCCCAGAGCTTCTGCATGGCAGGCAGGGCAGGCGTGGTGCCTTCCACCCAGATGGAATCCGAATTGATGACAAAGAAAGGCTCGCCGCTGAAATGCGGTATGGCTTTCACCACGCCGCCGCCGGTATCCAGCAGCGTTTCGGTCTCGTCGGAATAAACAATCTCGACATCGCGTCGCTTGCCCAGATGGGCTTTCAGCACCTCGGCCTTGTAATGCACATTGACCACGATCCGGGTGACGCCCGCCGCGATCAGCCGGTCGATGGAATGGTCGATCAGAGTGCGGCCCGCCACCGTCACCATCGGCTTGGGCCGGTCGTCAGTCAGGGGGCGCATGCGCGTGCCAAGGCCCGCACCCATGATCATGGCGCGCGTGACTTTGCTCATGGTGTTTCCATTGCGGGCAGGGTGCGTTTGGCTTTCGGGATCACGCGGTCATACCAGTCCCGCAAGTCGCTCAGCGCCGGATGTGACAGGTCGCGTTCCAGATAGGCCCAGACACGCGGCAGATAGGCCAGATAACGCGGCTTGCCGTCGCGCTTGCACAGGCGGGCGAAGATGCCGACGATCTTGGCGTTGCGCTGGGCGGCCATCACCGCCATCTCGCGGCGGAAGGCGGGCTCATTCACCGGCGTGCCCTGGGCCGCCATGACGTCCAGATAATGCTGTGTCGCGATTTCCGCCAGTTCCGGGCTGACATCGCGGCGGGCATCTTCGGTCAGCGAGATCAGGTCGTAAGCCGGGCTGCCCGCCACAGCATC
This sequence comes from uncultured Alphaproteobacteria bacterium, assembly GCA_903837555.1. Classification (GTDB taxonomy): domain Bacteria; phylum Pseudomonadota; class Alphaproteobacteria; order Micropepsales; family Micropepsaceae; genus Rhizomicrobium. The sequence continues at coordinate 6,131 of CAILUV010000063.1, read as the reverse complement.
CTGGAAATCGATCAGCCCGACGCGCGCCACGCCATCGCGCTGCGGCAGCCACAGCAAGTTCTGGGCGTGATAGTCGCGGTGCACGAAAACCTGGCGGCCACCTTCAATCTTGGACAGCACGGCTTTCCACAGACCGCGATGTTCAGCCCTTTCCGCATTCATGACGTCGCGGCCGAGCGCCAGTGGCGCGAACCATTCGATCAGGAGGTCAGTCTCGGCGATCAGCGCGGTCTGGTCATAGGCAAACAGCGGCTTGTCGGAAGAAAGCTGGGCCGGCGCATCCTTGGCATGGATGCGCGCCAGTACCTCGACCGCTGCCTGGTACAGCGCCTTTTCATCGCCGCCCTGCGCCAGCACATCGGCGAACAGCGCGTCGCCCAAATCCTCGAGAACGGCAAAACCCTGCGCATGATCGGCGGCCAGCACCTGCGGTGCGGCCAATCCATGCTCACGCAGATAGGCAGCAACGGCGGCAAAGCGCGCGCAGTCCGCGCCCGCCAGGCGCGCCACGGCGTTGTACCCCAGCGCCTGGCGCTCGGCTTCGCTGGCATCGGGCGGCGCGGTCGGCGTTTCGGCGCCCTGGGGCTGATCCATCAGCATGTGGCTTTCGCCGCCGCGCACGAGCCGCGCATAGCGGCGGGTGGATGCGTCACCTGGCAAGGGCGTCACGCTGGCGTCGCCCCAGCCGGACGCAACCAGAAAATCGCGCATGGCGGTCTGACGGTCAGACATGGGCGAGGAAGCTTTCCCAGCGCGCCGGGCCTGTCAGCTTCGCGGTCCGCGCGCCATCCTGCAGGCCAAGCCGCACATGCAGGGCATCGGGCGGCAGCACTTCGGGCGCGCGCTCCGGCCATTCCACCAGCACCGCGCCGTGATCCAGCGCATCGTCGAAACCCAGTTCCTGCATCTCGCGCGGCTGTTTCACGCGGTAGAGATCATAATGGCTGACGGGCAGGCACGGCGTCTCATAGCTCTGCACGATGGTGAAGGTGGGGCTGGGCACGTCTTCGGTGACGCCAAGCTGGCGCAGGATGGCGCGCGCCAGCGTGGTCTTGCCAGCGCCCAGATCGCCCCACAGCGCCACCGCATCACCGGCGCGCAAACCTGTCGCAATGCCATGGCCCAACCGGTCCGTGGCATCGAGGTCGGGCAGGGCAAAAGCCTTGCGAAAAGTCTCTGATATTTCAGCCATATCCTTTGCTTTTAGCCCGCCTCCACCGCCTCAGGAAGGGCTTGGTTGCGTCATGCACATTCGCCATGGTAGCCCCCGCGCGAGACTGCGGAAATCACACGAAATGCCCGAAAAGATCGTCATTATCGGCGCCGGCCAGGCCGGCCAGCAGGCGGTTCAGTCCCTGCGCAGCGAAGGGTTCACCGGCGCCATCACCATGGTGGGCGACGAGGCTTACCCGCCCTATCAGCGCCCGCCGCTTTCCAAGGCCTATCTGCTCGGCAGCTTCGAGCGGCCGCGCCTGTTCCTGAAGCCTGATTCCTTTTACGCGGACTCCGGCTGCGAGCTGATCCTGTCCACCACCGCCAGGGCGATCCACCGCGCCGACCGCACGGTCGAGCTGGAAGATGGCCGCAAGCTCCCCTACGACAAGCTGCTGCTGGCGACCGGCGCGCGGGTGCGCAAGCTGAACTGTTCCGGCGCCGACCTGTCGGGCATTCACTATCTGAAGACCATCGCTGATGTGGACGGACTGCAGGCCGTGTTCCAGGCGGGCAAGCGCATCGCCATTGTCGGCGGCGGGTATATCGGCCTGGAAGTGGCGGCGGTCGGCGCCAAGCGCGGTCTGGACGTGACGGTGTTCGAAGCCATGGACCGGCTGATGGCGCGTGCGGTGTCGCCCCAGATTTCGGCCTTTTATGCGAGCGAACATGAAAAGGCGGGTGTGAAGCTGAAGCTGCGCACCGGCGTCGAAGGTTTTGAAGGCAACGGTAAGGTCGAATACATCAAGGCAGGAGGCCAGACCTATGAAGCCGACATCGTGCTGGTCGGCATCGGCGTCATTCCCTGCCAGGAGCTGGCGGAGCGCGCTGGGCTGGGCTGCACCGACGGCATCGTGGTTGACCAGAATGCCCGCACGAGCGATCCGCACATCTGGTCGGCGGGCGACTGCACCCGCCATGTGGGGCGCGAAGGCCATGAGATCCGCCTGGAATGCGTGCAGAACGCCATCGACCAGGCCAAGCATGCCGCCCTGTCGATGACTGGCAAGCCCAAGACCTACAGCGAAGTGCCGTGGTTCTGGTCCGACCAGTATGACCTCAAGCTGCAGATTGCCGGCCTGGCGCGTCCCACTGATACGCTGGTGCAGCGCGGCGATCCGGCAAGCCGCAAATTCGCCGTTTTCCACCTGCGGGATGGCGTCGTCGCGGCGGTGGAGGCGGTGAATGCCGCTCCCGAATATCTGGTGGGCAAGAAGATGATCGCGGAAGGCAAGATGGTTGCGCCCGAGATGTTGGCCGATACGTCGATCCCGATGAAGCAACTGGGCTGATGGCGGAAAAGTACAGGGTCACTTACGTCGAAGACGACGGCAAGGCGCACACGGTCGAGGTGGCCGAAGGTTGGTCGCTGATGGAAGGCGCGGTCAAGCACCTGATCCCGGGCATCGATGCCGATTGCGGCGGCGCCTGTGCCTGCGCCACCTGCCAGGTCTATGTCGCGCCGGAATGGCAGGCCAAGCTGCCGCCCAAAAGCGAGATGGAAGACACGATGCTGGACTTCGCGCCGGATACGAAACCGACCAGCCGCCTGTCGTGCCAGTTGCGCATGAGCGCAGCGCTGGACGGCATCGTCCTGCACCTGCCGAAATCACAACACTAGTTTTTAGAGATAAGCCGTCTTGCGGTCCCGGCTGACCTCCGGGTGGGGCTCGTCGTCATGGATGCGCTTGGGCAGATGGCAGCGCACCAGCGTTCCGTTGGCACTTTCAATCTCGACCCAGCCGTCATGCAGTTCCAGGAAGCGGTTGACCAGCGCCAGGCCCAGGCCTGCGCCGGCGCGCGTGCCCGAATGGCTCTTGGCCGAGAAGCGCTCGAAAACATTGGCCTTCACGTCGGGCGAGATGCCGGGGCCATTGTCGGCCACCGCGATCTGCACGTCTTCGCCCACGATCTTGGCCGACAAGGTGATCTCGCCACCGCGCGGGGTGAACTTGAAGGCGTTGGAGAGGAGATTGAACATGATCTGGCGCAGGCGGCGGCCATCGGCCAGGAACTTGCCGGCATCGGGCGCAACCTCGACATTCAGCGTCAGGCCGACCTTGCTGGCCCATTCGCGCGCATGCGCCGCCACTTCGGTGACGATGTCGTGCAGGTCGATGCGCTCCAGCTCCAGCCGCAGCGCGCCGGATTCCACCAGCGCCAGGTCGAGGATGTCGTTGATCAGACTCTTGAGGCTGTTGCCGCCATGAACGATGGCCTGGACATATTCGCTCTGCTGTTCGTTCAGCGCGCCGGGCACGCCACTGGCCAGATGCTCCGAAAATCCCAATATGGTGTTGAGCGGGGTGCGCAGCTCGTAAGAGACATGCTTAATGAAGTCGGACTTCAGCCTGTCAGCGGCTTCCAGGCCTTCGTTGCGGTCGCGCAGCGCGGTTTCGATGCGGAAGCGATCCGTGACGTCGTTGAATGTGACCAGGGTCGCGCCATCGGGCAGCGGCGAAGTCGATAGCGACAGGATCGAGCGGTCGGAGCGTTCGACTTCCCCCAGGTCGCGCGCCGCGGCGCCCGCCACGATCGCCTGGATCAACTGTTCCCACAGGCCGGTATCGCCGAACTTGTCCTTCGACAGCGCCGCGATGGTGCGCACATGCGGTTCGCCGGCCAGCTCTTCGTTTTCGAATTCCCAGATGCGGGTAAAGGCGGCGTTGTGCAGCTTCAGCTTGCCGTCGGGGCCGAACACCGCCACGCCTTCGCTCAGCGTGTCCAGCGTCGCGGACTGCACCTTCATCAGCGTGTTGTAGTCGCTTTCCAGCGTCAGGCGGGCGGTGACGTCTTCATAAAGGAAGGTGAGGCCACCGAAGGGATGCGGTTGGGTGATGACGCGGATCGTCTGGCCACCGGGCATGTGCCAGGCTTCTTCGCTGGCATGTTCGCGCGCGCCATCCTGATACAGCGCCAGGCGGCTGCGCTTCCAGGCCTGATAGTCGCGCTGTTCGGGCAGTTTGCGGCCGTCGCGCAGCCGGTCGAGCACTTCGCTGTCGCTGGGGTGCTTGTCGAGGAAGCTTTCGGGCAGGCCCCACAGCCGCACGAAGGCCTTGTTGTAGAATGACAGCTTCTGGTCGGGGCCGAAGATCGCCACCGCCGTCTGCAGCGTGTCGAGCGTGGCGGCATGGGCGTCTGCATGCTGCTGCAGCCGGGCTTCGGCTGCCGTCACATCGGTGACATCGACCGCGGTGCCGATGATGCCGGCATCGCCCAGCGGGATTTCGGTGAAGGACAAAGCGCGGCGCTGTCCGCCGACCACCGAGAAGCGCTTGGCTTCCTGCAGCGCGTTTTCCGAACGCGCGACGGCAGCCAGGTCGCGCTCGCTCTTGTCCAGCGCCACCTGTTCGCGGCGGGCGGTTTCCACGTCCTTGACGCCCGCGCCCTTGAGGAACGCATGGTTGCCCCAGGTCAGGGCGAGGCCCTTGTCGCGCAGCCAGACCGGAATGGGCAGGGCGTCGAGGATGGCTTTGTATTCGCCGCTTTCCTGCGCCACCGCCCGCTCTTCCAGCCACACCGCGGCCATGCCGCCCACGGCGCGGCCGCGTGCCGTCAGCTTGCGGCCGTTATTGTCTTCCACGCCAAGCTGGAACGCCGCGCCGCCTTCGGACAGGCCATCGAGCGCAGTGGACAGTGCCAGGGCATTTGGCCCCTTGAGGCAGGCCTGCAGCATCTCTTCGCCGCCGCCATAGGAGAAAGGTCCGGCGCCGTCGCGGCCCCAGACCACCAGCGCCTCGCGGCCCGCGCCCAGAAGCGCGTCGCGCTCCCCCACGGCCGCCTTGGTCTTGGCCCCTACGGCGCGCAGCGAGCGGCGCAGGCGGCGGGTGGTGCGCTGTTCGGCCAGCGCCCACAGGCCGGCGGCGATGGCCAGCGCGACGCCGCCACAGGCCAGCCCCGACAGGACGATGAGGTTGCCATTCTGGAAGGTGAGGGCGGCGGGAACAGCCGCCTGGGCCGGGGCAGACATGAGGGCGCAGGTCGAGGCAGCCAGCAGGAAACCCCACCGCCTTGCCCCCGGCCGTTCGCCCTGTCCCATTCTGGGACGCATGCCGCAAAGCCCCCGTTAAGCCTCGCCCGAACGGCGAATCACATTGGAATCAACAAGATAGCTGCGAGTCCCGAGTCCGACTAGCGCTTGTGGTTAAAAAATTCCTAAAAACGAAATGCGCATCAGCCCCCCATATTTAGCGGCCTGTGGATATTTTCGAGTCAAATCAAACCGTTAACGAAACCTTACCGGGCCTGGCCGCTGGCGGGCTCCGGACGGGCGAAAAACGAAAAGGGCGCGCCTTGCGGGCGCGCCCTGTCCGAACATAGGTCTTGAAAGACCTTAGTAGCGATAGGTGTCCGGCTTGTAGGGACCGGCCTGCGGGATGGTGATGTAGTCCGACTGCTTCTTGGTCAGCTCGGTCAGCTCGGCGCCGACCTTGCCGAGATGCAGGCGGGCAACCTTCTCGTCCAGCACCTTGGGAAGGACATAGACCTTCTTCTCGTACTTGCCGGTGTTCTGCCACAGCTCGATCTGCGCCAGGGTCTGGTTGGTGAAGGAGGCGCTCATCACGAAGGAGGGGTGGCCCATGGCATTGCCCAGGTTCACCAGGCGGCCTTCCGACAGCATGATGATGCGCTTACCGTCGGGGAACTCGATCTCGTCCACCTGCGGCTTGATGTTGTGCCACTTGAGGTTCTTGGTGGCGGCGATCTGGATCTCGCTGTCGAAGTGACCGATGTTGCAGACGATGGCGCGGTCCTTCATGGCCCGCATGTGCTCCAGCGTGATCACGTCGACATTGCCGGTGGCGGTGACGAAGATGTCGGCCTTGGGCGCGGCGGTTTCCATGGTGACGACTTCATAGCCTTCCATGGCGGCCTGCAGGGCGCAGATCGGGTCGATTTCCGACACCATCACGCGGCAG
>CAILUV010000062.1 GCA_903837555.1 uncultured Alphaproteobacteria bacterium | reverse complement strand
ATTGACCCACAGCATGCGCCCGGCAAAAAACAGCAGCGCCAGCACCAGCATCACGGCGCTCATCCGCCAGGCGCGGGCAAACCTTCTCATGCTTCATGTCCCGAAACTTGCGTGTCGGAAAACTGCAAAGAGGCCAGCCGCGCATACAGCCCGCCGCCCGCCATCAGTTCGCTGTGATTGCCTTCGGCCACCACGCGTCCGTCTTCCATCACCACGATGCGCTTGAGGCGCTGGATGGTCGAGAACCGGTGCGCGATCACCAACGTGGTGCGGCCCACCATCAAATTCGCCAGCGCGGTCTGCACCAGCCGCTCATTTTCTGCATCCAGCGCGCTGGTGGCTTCGTCCAAGAGCAGCAGCGGCGCGTCGCGCAGAATGGCACGGGCGATCGCCAGCCGCTGGCGCTGGCCGCCCGACAGCGTCACGCCGCGTTCGCCCACCAGAGTCTCGAAACCTTCGGGCAGCTTTTCGATGAATTCCAGCGCGGCGGCGGCTTCGGCGGCGGCGCGCACTTCCGCATCCCTCGCCTCTTCACGGCCATAGCGGATGTTGGCGGCGATGGTGCCGGAGAAGACCACGGCCTCCTGCGACACCACCGCGATCTTCTGGCGCAGCGCGATGGGATCAAGCTGGGTGATGTCGATGCCATCGAACCGGATGCTGCCGCTCTGCGCTTCAAAGAAGCGCAGCATCAACTGGAAGACGGTGGATTTGCCTGCGCCGCTGGGACCGACCAGCGCCACCGCTTCGCCGCTGCCGACATCCAGCGAGAAATTGTTCAGCGCCTTGAAACCGGGGCGCGCCGGATACTGGAAGGTAACATTCTCGAACCGCACCGCGCCGCCCGGCCTGGGTGGCAATTGCAGCGGATTGGCCGGCGGACGGATGGCCGGCACTTCATGCAGCAATTCCATCAGCCGCTCGGACGCGCCCGCCGCGCGCTGCAGGTCGCCCCAGGTTTCGCTGAGCGCGCCGACGCCGCCGCCGGTGAGAAAGCCATAGATGATGAAGGCGACCAGGTCACCGCCGGTCAGGCGGCCCAGGATCATGTCGTGCAGCCCGATCAACCCCACCGTGGCCAGGCTGGCAAAGGCGGTGAAGATCGCCACCGCCGTCAGCACCGCGCGCGCCATGGTGCGGCGGCGCGCCAAATCGAAGGCGCGCTCGACGGCGCCGGCAAAGGCGCGGCGTTCGAAATTCTCCTGCGTGAAGGCCTGCACTGTCGGCACGGCGTTCAGGGTTTCGGTGCCGCGCGCTGCGGTGTCGGCAATGGAATCCTGGCTGGCGCGCGACAGTTTGCGTACCCAGCGGCCGAACAGCAGCATCGGCACCATCACCACCAGCACCGCCACCACCACAAGCGCCGCCAGCTTGGTGCTGGTGACGAACATCAAGGTCAGGCCGCCCGTGAGCGTGACCATGTGGCGGGCCGCCTGCGATGCCGACGATCCCACCAGAATTTGAATGAGTGTGGTGTCGGCGGTCATGCGCGACAGCACTTCGCCGGTGCGGGTCACTTCGAAGAATTGCGGGGAGAGCCCCAACACATTGTCGAACACCGCCTTGCGGATATCGGCCACCACCCGCTCGCCCAGCCAGGTGACCAGATAGAAGCGGATGGCCGAGGCCAGGCCCAGCACGGCGGCGGCCAGCACAAACAGAAAATAGAAGTTGGCCAAGCCATGGGCCTGCTCGGCCGACAGGCCCTGGGCGTCGATCAGCCCCCGGGCAAACTGGGGCAGTGCCAGGGTCGCGGCCGAGGACGCCAGCAGGGCGACGGAGGCCACGGCGATCCGCACCCGATAGGGCTTCAGGAAGGGCAAAAGCCCGCGCAGGGGGGCCAGGGACCGCCCTTTGGGCCGGCCCGCCGCCACCCGGGCGGTTTCCTTCGCAAAATCGTCTCCGGCCAAGGGGCCCGCCTGTTCGTTAAGCCCCGGTTGTATATAGGGATTGCCGCCCCTGCCAAAGCGGCCAATGGCGGCTTGCCCCATCCGGCCCCCTCCCGTATAAGCCCCGCCTCGCACCCGTCGGAAATGGGCGCCATCGAAAGGCTATCGAGATCATGAAAAAGGGCATCCACCCCGATTATCACTTTGTCGAAGTTCAGCTGAACGACGGCAGCACCTACAAGACCCGCACCACGCATGGCGTCGCGGGCCAGAAGATCACCCTGGACATCGATCCCTCGACGCACCCGGCCTGGACCGGCGGCGACGCCAAGCTGATGGACCGTGGCGGTCGCCTCACGCGCTTCAACAAGAAGTTCGCCAATTTTGTGAAGAGCTAAGGCTCCTCACCTGCCGCAAAAGAAAACGCCGCCGGTCACCCGGCGGCGTTTTTGTTTCTGTATATCTGTCAGATAGCGCGACGAACTCACGACCCAAAAGGGCGCGCTATTGAGCGGCGCCGAAGGCCTGGGCGAGAGCATCCTGTTGACCCCGCGCGCCGGCGACCGGGGCCTCGCCTTCGCCGAACAGGATGTCGTCAAGACGGGCGATGCGGCGGTACAGGCTATCGCTGCGCACCAGCAAATCTTTCAGTTCGCCCGGCAGCGGATCGACGTCTTCGGCGCAACTGCCCAGACAGATTTCCCGGCTGCCCAGTCGGTAGCGGTCATTCATGGCGTCGCTTTGGTCCATGTCGCCGTCGCGCACCGCGCGCTGCACCAGCAGCCAGCTTGCCGCCTGCATCAGGCGCGTGGTGACGCGCATGCTTTCGCCCGCATAGAGCATCGCCGCCTTGCGCGGCAGCACGCGCGCTTCCTCGCGGCCCTTGCCGTCCAGGTAACGCGCGGTTTCTTCCACCAGCGCCATCCCTTCATCGAAGGTGCGGTCGAAGGTCGTGTCGGTGAAGCTTTCGGTCTCGATGGTCTGCATTAATTTTCCCCACTTCGGACCGGACGCTAGCAAGTGGAGCGGCAAGCGCAAGACCCATTGCTTGGTAAATGCCGTCAAATGCGCGGACGCCGCATTCTTATTGTGCGTATTAACATTGACGATTCACGCATTTACTTCTTGAAGAAGTTTTCCGCCGCCGATTTCGTGGCATGACGCGCCGCAATGTCTTGTCGGCAGCGCGCGATTTCCGTTTCCAGCCGCGCGATGCGCTGTTCCAGTTCATGCGCTGAAAGTGCGGAAATATCCTCGCCCAGCACGATATCGGGCAGTTTCTTGCGCGGCTGAATATCGTCCAGGTCCATCTGCCAAACCTCCTGTTTTGCGTTAGTCTGTGTCGGTCAAAAGCAGCGTGCAAGCCATGAGAGCCATTCATGTTTCCGATCCCGGCAGGGATTATTCCCTGACGCTGGTCGAGGAACCCCGGCCCGCGCCGCTGCATGGCCAGGTGTTAATTCAGGTGGCGGCCGCAGGTCTTAACAATGCCGATCTGTTGCAGGCGCGCGGGCTTTATCCGCCGCCGCCCGGCGCCTCAAAGCTTTTGGGCCTGGAAGTTTCCGGCACCGTCGCGGCGCTGGGTGAAGGTGTCTTCGGCTTTGCGGCGGGTGATGGGGTCTGCGCCCTGCTCGCCGGCGGCGGCTATGCGGACTATGCGCTGGCCGACGCAGGATCGGTGCTGCCGGTTCCGGCGGGCGTGGATCTCATCGAAGCCGCCGGTTTGCCCGAAGGCCTATTCACCGCCTGGACCAACATCGTCGATACCGGGCGTTTGCAAACGGGCGAAACCCTGCTGGTGCATGGCGGCACATCGGGCATCGGCAGCCTGGCGATCCAGATGTTCGCCGCGCGCGGCAATCGCGTTTTCACCACGGCGGGCAGCGACGAGAAGTGCGACGCAGCGCGGGGGCTGGGCGCGGCGCGCGCGATCAACTACCGGACGGAAGATTTCGTCGCTGCCGTGAAAGACGAAACCGGCGGCAAGGGCGTGGATGTGATCCTGGACATGGTCGGGGGCGACTACATCCAGCGCAACATCGATGCCGCCGCCATCGGCGGGCGCATCGTCAACATCGCCTATCAGGACGGCTTCAAGGCCCAGGTGAATTTCACGCCCGTCCTGACCAAGCGCCTGACGCTGGCGGCCACAACCCTGCGCGCCCGATCCCAAAGCGAAAAGCAGGCCATCCGCGACGCCCTGGCGGCGCAGGTCTGGCCCCTGGTAGGAACCCGGATAAAGCCGGTTATCGCGGCGGGTTTCCCCCTGGAGCAGGCCCAAAAAGCGCATCAATTCATGGCCAAAGGCGGCCATATCGGCAAAATCCTGCTCAAAACGGCCTGAAACTCTTTGCGCTGGCCGGGGCGGGTCGCTAAAACACCCCCATTCCTCGAAAGGACAAACCTGACGAGGGGCGGCGAGCCCGGATAGGGCTTCCGCTCAACGGGAGAAAATTACCATGGCCGTCGAACAGAAGCCCCTGATGCCCAAAGCCACCGCCGTCTGGCTGGTGGACAATACCGGTCTGTCGTTTGAACAGATCGCCGATTTCTGCGGCCTGCATCCGCTGGAAGTCAAAGGCATCGCCGATGAAGACGTCGCCAAGGGCATCAAGGGCCAGGACCCTGTCGCCACCGGCCAGTTGACGCGGGAGCAGATCGCCGAAGCCGAAGGCAATCCCAAGAAGCGCCTGAAGATGGCCGCGCCCAAGCACAAGATGCCGACCGTGCGCCAGAAGCGCGCCCCGCGCTACACGCCCGTCTCCAAGCGACAGGACAAGCCCGATGCGGTGTACTGGCTGATCCGCAACCATCCGGAATTCACCGACAGCGACATCATCAAGCTGATCGGCACCACCAAGGCAACCATCGCCAAGATCCGCGAGCGTTCGCACTGGAACGCGGCCAACATCAAGGCGGTGGACCCGGTGACGCTGGGCCTGTGCTCGCAGTTGGAACTGGACCTGGCCGTCAGCCGCGCCAGCGCCAAGTTCGAACGCGCCCAGAAGCGCGCCGCCAAGAAGGGCGCGTCGCTGAAGTCGATCGCCGAGACCACCGGCGCGGGCGAAGCCACCCCGTCGGAAGACGCGGACGAAGACGTTTCGGAAGACGCCGAACAGAACTAAGCGATCGTCGCCGTCAGAATAAGAATTTGACGGCGACGAAGCCCAGCACAATCGTCAGCAGGAAGAAGAACAGCGTCGCTTCCAGGCGCTTTTCGATGAACTGGCGTGCCTGTTCGCCTTTCCAGTAGAGCAGGCCCGCGACCAGGAAATAGCGGCCGCCGCGCGTGATCACCGACAGGATCATGAACATCGCGAAGCTGTAATGGGCAAAGCCCGACGCGATGGTGACCAGCTTGTAGGGCAAGGGCGTGAAGCCCTTGCCGACGATCACCCAGGCGCCCCATTCGGCATACCATTGCTGGAACGTCACCAGATCGTCGGACATCCCGTAAATGCGGATCAGCCACTGACCCAGGCTGTCGAACAGGAAGGCGCCGATGGCATAGCCCACCGCGCCGCCCAGCACCGACCACAGGGTGCACCAGGCCGCCAGCTTCCAGGCGTTTTTGCGATCCGCCATGACCATCGGGATCAGCATGATGTCGGTGGGAATGGGGAAGAAGGATGCTTCCGCCGCGGTCAGCACGCCCAGCGCGCGCCAGGCATGTTTGCCCTTGGCGTTGCGCATCATCCAGTCATACAGCGTGCGGACGATGCCGTACTTTTCAGCCGGCGGATCGGTACGGGTGGTCATGAAACGCTCCCAGAAGCGGAGCTTTCCTAACATCGCCCTCGCATTCGTCAACCTTGCCGCCAATTGCGGCTTTCTTTAGCTTTCGGCGCGCCATGGCAGCCCAAAATCGCACCCGCAAAACCGTCACAAAACGCGCACGCCCCTATGAAGAGGGGCTGGGCCGGGTGCCCGCCAACCACCAGCCGCTGACGCCGCTGACCTTCCTGGAACGCGCCGCCAGCACCTTCCCGGACCGCACCGCCATCATCCATGGCAAGCAGCGCGTCCGGTATGCCGATTTCTATGCCCGCAGCCGCCGCCTGGCCTCGGCGCTGGCCAAACAGGGCATCAAAAAGGGCGACACGGTGGCGGTGATGCTGGCCAACACCCCGCCCATGCTGGAAGCCCATTATGGCGTGCCGATGCTGGGGGCGGTGCTGAATGCGTTGAACACACGGCTGGACGCTGCGGCCATTGCCTTCATGCTGGAGCATGGCGACGCCAAGGTGCTGATCACCGACCGCGAATTTTCGCCCACCATCGCAGCCGCGCTGGCGCTGCTGAAGAAAAAGCCGCTGGTGATCGACTATGACGACCCGGAATTTCCGCAAAGCGGGAAGCGGCTGGGCAAGATCGACTACGAGAAATTTCTCAAAAGCGGCGATCCGAAATTTTCCTGGAAGATGCCCGCCGACGAGTGGGACGCCATCGCGCTCAACTATACGTCGGGCACCACCGGCAATCCCAAGGGCGTGGTCTATCACCATCGCGGCGCGGCGCTGATGTGTTACGGCAATGCCCTGGCCGGCACGATGGTGGAGCATCCGGTGCTGCTGTGGACGCTGCCGATGTTTCACTGCAACGGCTGGTGCATGCCCTGGTCGCTGTCGGCGGTGGCGGGCACCCATGTCTGCCTGCGCTGGGTGCGCGCCGGGGCGATCTTCGAGGCGCTCGCCGAACATGGCGTCACCCATCTGTGCGGCGCCCCGATCGTGATGTCGACGCTGGTCAACGCCAGCGATGCCGAGCGCAAGAGCTTCCCGCAAAAAGTGCGCTTCATGGCCGCCGCCGCGCCGCCGCCCGAAAGCGTTCTGGCCGCGATGGCGCAAGCCGGGTTCGACGTGGTGCATGTCTATGGCCTGACCGAAGTCTATGGGCCTGCGGTGGTCAATGAATGGCATGACGAATGGGACGCGCTGGACGCGGGCGGCCGCGCCGCCAAGAAAGCACGTCAGGGCGTGCGCTATGCCCCGCTGGAAGAACTGACGGTGCGCAATCCCAAGACGATGAAGCCCGTCCCCGCCGACGGCAAAACCATCGGCGAAGTGATGATGCGCGGCAATATCGTGATGCGCGGCTATCTGAAGAATCCGAAAGCGACGCGCGATGCGTTTGCGGGCGGCTGGTTTCACACCGGCGACCTGGGCGTGATGTATCCCGACGGCTATATCCAGCTCAAGGACCGGTCCAAGGACATCATCATTTCCGGCGGCGAGAACATCTCGTCCATCGAGGTGGAGAATGCCATCGCCAGGCATCCGGCGGTGATGTTCGTGGCGGTGGTGGCGCGGCCCGACGCCAAATGGGGCGAGCATCCTTGCGCCTTTGTCGAGCTGCGCGCAGGCGCGGCCGTGACAGAAGAGGAAATCCTGGCCGTCACCAAGCAGCGCCTGGCCAAGTTCAAGATACCGCGCACGGTGGTGTTTACCGAGCTGCCCAAGACATCGACCGGCAAGATTCAGAAGTTCGTCCTGCGCGAACGCGCGAAGACACTTTAACGGATGGTTTTAGCTGGCAATTTCGAGCAATTCCCGCGGCCGCGCTTTGCGCGCGGCGGCGGGAAAGAGGCTCAGTTCACGGCGGCTCTCAGCCGTTCGAGCTCGTCTTTAATTCGAAGCTTTTGCTTCTTCAAAGCGGCGACCCGTGCTTCATCCCAGTCGGGATTGGTCATTTCGCTCTGGATGATATTTTCGATTTTCTTGTGCTGGTTGGACAGATGGTTGATGTGTCCTTGTAGCGCCATGCAGTCACCTCATCGTTAGATCGGGTGGCGCTCAACGCTAGGGCGTCACGCACCTGGCCCAAAAATCAAACCACCAATCCAGGCTCCTGTCATCCTTAAAACCGTTCGGAACCGAAACTCTTTGCCCTTGACTTAAGAAGTGGTAACGCAAGGCCATGAAACGCGCGGAACCCCGGAAAAGCGAAGCGGAACGGCTGGTTATCGGCTTGTCCGGCGCGTCCGGCGTGGCCTATGGCATCCGCCTGCTGGATGCCTGCCGCGAGCTGGGGATAGAATCCCACCTGGTCATGACCAAGCCGGCGGAAATGACCATCGGTTATGAAACCAAGCTTTCGCCCAAGCAGGTCGCCGCCAAGGCGGATTACAATTACGCGGTTCAAGATATTGCCGCGCCCATCGCCAGCGGCAGTTTTCGAAACCGCGGCATGATCGTGGCGCCGTGCAGCGTACGCACCATGAGCGAGATCGCCACCGGCGTGACCACCAATTGCCTGACACGCGCCGCCGACGTGATGCTGAAGGAGCGCCGGCCGCTGGTGCTGATGGTGCGCGAGACGCCGCTGCATCTGGGGCACCTGCGCACCATGACGGCGCTGGCCGAGATGGGCGCGATCATCCTGCCGCCCATGCCCGCTTTCTATACCGAGCCAAAAACCCTGTCCGATCTGGTGGACCAGATGGTAGGACGCGCTTTGGATCTGTTCGGCTATGATTGGCCCGACATGAAGCGCTGGGGCGAAGACGTCGCCAAGAGCCGCAGGAAGAAAAAAACATGAGCCGTGTTGTCGGCCCCAATGAAGTTGCCGCGCGCGCCAAGCTGACCCAGCTTACGCAGGAACATCGCGATCTGGATGCGGCGATCGATGCGATGATCCATGCCGGCAATCCCGACCTGATGGCGCTGGCGCGGCTGAAGAAGCGCAAGCTTCAGCTCAAGGACGAGATCACCGAGATCAACAACGGGCTGTTGCCGGATATTATCGCCTAAGCAGGCGTAAGCTCACTCAGCTTTTTGCGGATCGCATCCAGCGCGGCTTGCGGATTGCCGTTATCCGATCCGCCCGCCTGCGCCATGTCGGGACGGCCACCGCCGCCCTTGCCGCCCAGCGCTTCCGCTGCCACGCGCACCAGATCGACCGCGCTGATGCGCGCGGTCAAATCGTCGGTGACGCCGGCCACGATGGAAACCTTGCCGTCGGCCGCCGCCACGAAGGCGACGACGCCGGAGCCGACCTGGCTCTTGGCGCCATCGGCCAGGCTCTTGAGATCCTTGGGCGACACGCCTTCGACCAGCCGCAGCACGGCTTTGACGCCCGCCACGGTTTCATTGTCCTCCCCGCTCTTGGCGGGACCGGCCAGCGCCAACTGCTTCTTGGCTTCCGCCAGTTCGCGTTCCAGCTTGCGGCGTTCTTCGGACAACTGCGCCACGCGCGCCGACAGTTCTCCGATGGGCGTCTTGATGGCCGAGGCCGCCTCGCGGGCGATTTCCGCCTGGCCCGACAGATAGCGGCGGGCATGTTCGGATGTCAGCGCCTCGATGCGGCGCACACCTGCGGCCACGGCGCTTTCCGCCAGAATGGTGAACAGCCCGATATCGCCCAGCCGGTGCACATGGGTGCCACCGCACAGTTCGACCGAATAGGATTTTCCGCCGTCGAGGTCCGCGCCCATCGACAGCACGCGCACTTCATCACCGTACTTTTCGCCGAACAGGGCTTCGGCGCCCGCCGCGATGGCCTGATCGGTCGGCAGCAGGCGGGTGGAGGTGTCGGAATTCTGGCGGATGATCTGGTTGACCTGGGCTTCGATCTTTTCCAGTTCCTCCGCCGTCACCGGCTTGGGGTGCGAGAAGTCGAAGCGCAGGCGTTCGGCCGTGACCAGCGAACCCTTCTGGCTGACATGGCTGCCCAGCACGCGCTTGAGCGCGGCATGTAAAAGATGCGTGGCGCTGTGATTGGCGCGGGTGGCGCGGCGCTTTTCGGTATCGACTTTCAGGTCGACCGCATCGCCCGGCGCCAATGAGCCTTCGGTGATGCGCACCAGATGAACGTGCAATGCGCCCAGTTTCTTCTGGGTGTCGGTAATCTGGCCCTTGGCCTTGGATGAGGCGATGTGGCCGACGTCGCCGGCCTGGCCGCCGGATTCGCCATAGAAGGGCGTCTGGTTGGTAAGGATTTCCACCGCTTCGCCTTTGCCGGCCTGCATCACGCGGCTGCCATCCTTGAAGATCGCCAGCACCTGGCCTTCGGCTTCTTCGGTGTCATAGCCGAGGAATTCGGTGCGGCCGACTTCGTCCAGCACCGCGAACCATTGCGCTTCGCTGGCCGCTTCGCCCGAACCCGACCAACTGGCGCGGGCTTCGGCCTTCTGCTTCTGCATGGCGGCGGAAAAGCCGTCGGTGTCGACGGTGACGCCGCGGGCGCGCAGTGATTCCTCGGTCAGGTCGAGCGGGAAGCCGTAAGTGTCGTACAGCTTGAACGCGACATCGCCCTTGAGCTGGTCGCCCTTCTTCAGATCCGTGCTGGCTTCGTCCAGCAGTTTCAAGCCGCGCGCCAGGGTTTCGCGGAAGCGGATTTCTTCCAGCTTCAGGGTTTCGGCGATCAGGGGCTCGCTGCGCTTGAGTTCGGGATAGGCGCTGCCCATCTCGCCCACCAGCGCCGGCACCAGGCGGTGCATCAGCGGATCCTTGGTGCCCAGCAAATGCGCGTGGCGCATGGCGCGGCGCATGATCCGGCGCAGCACATAGCCGCGGCCTTCGTTCGACGGCAGCACGCCATCGGCGATCAGGAAGGAGGTCGCGCGCAGATGGTCCGAGATGATGCGATGGCTGAAGGTGGCGTCGCCGGTGCTGGCCACGCCACTGGCCGATTCCGAGGCCGCGATCAGGTGGCGGAACAGGTCGACGTTATAATTGTTGGTCTCGCCCTGCAGAATGGCGGCGATGCGCTCCAGCCCCATGCCGGTGTCGATCGACGGCTTGGGCAGATCAAGGCGGGTGTTCTCGTCCACCTGCTCGAACTGCATGAAGACCAGATTCCAGAATTCCAGGAAGCGATCGCCGTCTTCATCCGCGCTGCCGGGCGGGCCGCCCGCCACGCTGGGGCCCTGGTCGTAGAAGATTTCCGAGCAATAGCCGCACGGGCCGGTCGGGCCCATCGCCCACAGATTGGTTTCATGGCCGATGATGCGGTCGTCGGAGAAACCGGCGATTTTCTTCCAGAGCTGACGCGCCTGGTCGTCGGTGGGATAGACCGTGACCAGCAGCTTGTCCTTGGGCAGGCCCACGACCTTGGACGTGAAGTCCCAGGCGAACAGGATCGCTTCTTCCTTGAAGTAATCGCCGAAGGAGAAGTTGCCCAGCATCTCGAAAAAGGTGTGGTGGCGGGCGGTGTAACCGACATTGTCCAGGTCGTTATGCTTGCCGCCGGCGCGCACGCATTTCTGCACGGTGGTGGCGCGGCTGTAGGGACGCTTTTCGGCGCCCGTGAACAGGTTCTTGAACTGGACCATGCCCGCATTGGTGAACAGCAGGGTCGGGTCGTTGCGCGGCACCAGCGGCGAGGACGGGAGCACGGTGTGCCCACGCTCGGCGAAGAAATCGAGAAAACCGCTGCGGACGTCGGAAAGGCTTTTCATGGAAAAGGGTTGTAACGACCCCCAAAAGCCGTGTCACGCCTGGGTTTTTGAGGGCCAGCCATGCCCGTTTTGTCCGCGCGGACTGCCCAAAAAACAGAAGGCGCCGCCCCTTTCACGGGCGGCGCCTTCTGCCGAGGAGCTGAGGCCCCATGGCTAGGGCTTATCAGCTGTATGGGAGACCTTGCGGCCTATTCTTCGTCGTCGTCCGCCTTCTCGCTGGCTTCCAGCACCAGGTTCTGGCCGATCTGGCCAGAGGCGGCACGGATGGCCTTTTCGACCTTGTCGGCGATGTCCGGATTGTCCGTCAGGAAGGTCTTGGCGGATTCGCGGCCCTGGCCGATGCGCGCGCCGTCATAGGAATACCAGGAGCCCGATTTCTCGACGATGCCGGCCTTGACGCCCAGATCGACCAGTTCGCCGACCTTGGAAATGCCAACGCCGTACATGATGTCGAACTCGACCTGCTTGAAGGGCGGGGCGACCTTGTTCTTGACCACTTTCACGCGGGTCTGGTTGCCGACCACTTCGTCGCGTTCCTTGATGGCGCCGATGCGGCGGATATCCAGGCGCACCGAGGAATAGAATTTCAGCGCATTGCCGCCAGTGGTGGTTTCTGGATTGCCGAACATCACGCCGATCTTCATACGGATCTGGTTGATGAAGATCACGATGGCGTTGGACTTGTGGATGCTGCCCGTCAGCTTGCGCAGCGCCTGGCTCATCAAACGGGCCTGCAATCCGGGCAGGGAATCGCCCATTTCGCCTTCCAGTTCGGCCTTGGGCGTCAGCGCCGCCACCGAGTCGATCACCACGATGTCGACGCCGCCCGAACGCACCAGCGTGTCGGTGATTTCCAGCGCCTGTTCGCCGGTGTCGGGCTGGGAGATCAGCAATTCGTTGATGTCCACGCCCAGTTTGCTGGCATAGACCGGGTCGAGCGCATGTTCGGCATCGACATAGGCGGCGGTGCCGCCCTTTTTCTGGATCTCGGCCACCACATGCAGGGCCAGGGTGGTCTTGCCCGAGGATTCGGGGCCGTAAACTTCAATGACGCGGCCGCGCGGCAGGCCGCCAATGCCCAGCGCGATGTCCAGGCCCAGGGAGCCGGTGGAGACGGCGTCGGTCGCCAGGCCCAGGTCGCGGCTGCCCAGCTTCATCACCGAGCCCTTGCCGAACGCCCGGTCGATCTGGCTCAGCGCGGCATCCAGGGCCCGCTTGCGATCGCTATTCTGTTCCTTCGTGACCACTCGCAAAGCCGCCTGTGACATGCCGTTCTCCTCGGTTATTCCACACCGACCCCCGATCCCCAAGCGAATCCGGTGGTGGGCAGATGATGCGAGGGTACACGCTTTGTTCTCTTTCGCAAGATACCGCCTAACGTGTTGAATTTAAGAGAAAATACTACATCTTGTTCTTAAGGCGTTCCCACCGCCCACCAAGAGCCCTTTCAACCCCCTGCTCCCCCGGATAGATTCGCGGCCAACCAAAACAGGAACGGGACATGGGCGGGAAAAAGATCTGGGTTTTGGCCCTGGCGGCTATGGTCTGGACGGTCTCCGCGCCCGTAGCCCAGCCCTTCTTCACCGTCACCTCCAACTCGATCAAGGACGGCGCGCGCATTCCGGTGATCTATGGCGCGGACGATCCCAAGCGCGCCTGCTCGCCCCGCAATCCCGCCATCTGCCCCTGCCCCGGCAAGAATGTCTCGCCGCACCTGAAGTGGTCGAACGCGCCGGCTGGCACCAAGAGCTTCGCGATCCTGATGTATGACATTGACGGCCAATATGGCGCCGGCGTGTCGCACTGGGTCGCCTACAATATCGCGCCCACCACCACCGAGCTGAAGGAAGGCGATGGCACGGCTGGCATCGGCTTTACCGGCGGCGCGGGCACGCGCGGCGCGCCCAACTATCTGGGCCCCTGCCCGCCGCAGGGCGACGGGCCGCACCGCTATACCTTCACGGTGATCGCCACCGACCTGGAGCCGACACTGGCGCCCGGCATGACGCGCGAACAGTTCCTGGCCGCCGCCAAGGGCCGCTTGCTGGCCAGCACCACCATCGGCGGGCTGTTTGCCCGCGCCTACAAATAACAACCACCGTCACGGGGGACTGAAATGAAGACGATCGCACTGGCTGTTGCCTGCCTGTCGGCACTGACGATTTCGGCGCAGGCCAAGGTCGAACGCGCCCCCTGGGGCGAAAGCCCGGACGGCCAGAAGGTCGAGCTCTACACGCTGACCAATGCCAAGGGCGCGAAGCTTCGCATCTCCACCTATGGCGCCACCTGGGTGGGGCTGGAGGTGCCGGGCCGCGACGGCAAGATGGCCGATGTGGTGCAGGGCTTCGACAATGCCATGGGCTACAAGCAGTACGGCTCCATGAATGGCGCTGTGGTCGGGCGTTACGCCAACCGCATCGGCGGCGCCAAGTTCACGCTGGACGGCAAGACCTATCAGCTTGCCGCCAATGGCGGACCCAACAACATCCATGGCGGCCCCAACGGCTTCAATACGCGCGTCTACAGCGCCACCGCGATGGACGGTCCCAATCCCAGCATCATCCTGAACATGGTCAGCCCGGATGGCGACCAGGGCTTTCCGGGGCGCATGGATTTCACCGTCAGTTATACGTTGAAGGCCGACAATACGGTGCGCATCGAATACCGCGCCACCACCGACAAGCCCACGGTGCTGAACATCACCAACCACGCCTATTTCAACCTGAAGGGCGCAGGCAATGGCGACATCCTGAACCACCAGCTCCAGATTTTCTCGGACGCGGTGACGCCGGTCGATACCAACAAGATGGCGACCGGCGAAGTGATGAAGGTCTCGGGCACGGGCTTTGACTTCACCCGGCCCAAGACCATCGGCAAGGATATCGACGGCCCCGATCCGGCGATCGTCGCCACGCCCGGCTGGGACATCAACTTCATCGTGCGCGGGCCGATGGGCAAGCTGCGGCCGGCGGCGCGCGTGGTCGAACCGGAATCAGGGCGGGTGATGAGCGTGTGGACCACCCAGCCCGGCGTGCAGCTCTATGTGCCCAACAGCGGAAAAACCGTGCCGGGCAAGAACGGCCAGCAATATGGCCCGCGCCAGTCCTTCTGCCTGGAGACCCAGCACTTCGCCAATTCGCCCAACATCCCGGCCTTCCCCTCGACCGAATTGCGGCCGGGCAAGATCTTCTACGAAGTGACGGAATACCGTTTCAGCACTTCAAAGTGACCCCCCTCTTGTGCGCTCACGCGCACGAAGGGGAGGCGGACCTGTGAGTGCTGCAATGACTGAGCTGCTCTTTTCCTACGGCACGCTGCAACAGGAAGGCGTGCAGATGGCGCAGTTCGGGCGGCGGCTGAAGGGCCATGCCGATGCGCTGCCCGGCTGGCGGCAGGAGATGGTTGAGGTCACCGATCCCGATGTGCTGGCCAAAAGCGGCAAGGCCTTTCATCCCATCGTGATACCGGGGCGCAAGGACGACGAAGTGCCGGGCATGGTGTTCGAGATCACGGCGCAGGAACTGGCCGCCGCCGACCGCTATGAAGTGGACGATTACCGGCGCATCGCCGCGCCGCTGAAGTCCGGCGTCACGGCCTGGGTTTACGTCAAGGCATAGAAAAAGGCGCCGGATCGCTCCGGCGCCTTTCTCATTCTGCTCAGCCCCGCCTCCCCTTCATGCGCGTCAGCGCATTTGAGGGGAGGTGGTTTCAGCGTGCGAAGCGCAGCTTCGCGAAAGCTGAAACCGGAGGGGGTTATTTTTTAGCCGCGAACGGGCCGACTTCGACCACGCCCTGCGTGTTGAGCAGTGGGCCGAGGTCCGCCTTCACGCCATTGGCGATGGCCGCCGTCTCGCTGCCGGCCTGGAAGCAGGTGTAGTCGGGACGATCGCGCCAGGCCAAGGGACCGCAAAGACGGATGCCCGCCTTGATGGCCGCGTCATGGACGATGTTGATGTTGCGCTCATAGTCAGGGTCGCCCTGTCGATAGCCGGTATGGTTGGAAAGATCGCCCGCAGCGGCGAAGATCGCGGTGACACCCGGGATCTTGGCGATGCGGTCGGCATCCTTCAGGCCATCCAGCGTTTCGATCATCAGGATCAGGACCGCATTGTCGTTCCAGGTCTGACGATAGCCGCCCGGCACACCGCCCCAGAAGTTGGCACCGAAGGCCTGGCCGCCGCCCTGGCTGCGCTTGCCCCGCGGCGGGAAGAACATCCAGTCCCGCGCCCTGAGGGCTTCTTCGTAGTTGCGGATCGTGGGCACCACGACCACCAGCGCGCCGGAGTCGGTGGCGAGCTGAATTTCGCGCTCATCGGCATAGGAGACGCGCACGCCCGGCACCGCCTTGGCATGGGGGCAGCCGGCCCACAGGCGCGCGGTATTGGCCCAGTCGCGCGCGGTGTGCTGATGCTCGACCCAGATGAAGTCATAGCCGGCATTGGCAAAAGCGCAGTAGGTGGAAGGATCGGTGCCGGCGAAGAAGGTGCCGCCGGTGACCTTGTCACCCTTTAGCATCTTGGTCTTCACCGGATTCCAAATTTTGGAGCCCGGCGGCGCGTCGAATGCCGTGCCGTACTTCCAGTTCTTGTCGTTGAACCGGCCCTTATTGACGGCGCCCGGCAGCGAACGTTCCATGGCCTTGCTGTCGACGCCCGCGGGCGCGGTCAGCGGGAATTTGAGCGTGCCGGCAGCAGCGTTGTTGGCGTAGGGATCGGCGACCTGCGAATCCGCGGCGACCGTGCCAAGACCAACAGCCGCGATCAGCGCGGCCGAAAACAACATGCGTTTCATGAAAAATCTCTCCCTGGGCCGGCATCTTTGCGGCCGGTTTTCACAGCTAATCAGGCATGGCCGGGCCGGTCAAACCTCGGAGGGCGCACTCCGCGCCTGCACAATGCACCAGATGGCGCGTCAGGATGGCGCACCGCCTTCGCGGCTTGCTAGGCTGCGCCGTCCTTTGGAGAGACCCATGAACGCGCGCGTCATTTTTGCTGCCCTTTTGGCAGGCATGTTTTCGTTGCCAGCACAGGGCGCGATCACCAAGCAGGCCTGGGGCGGCGTCGGCAAGAAAGGCGTCGACCTGTATGTGCTGACCAACGCCCGGGGCATGGAAGTCAAGATCAGCAACTATGGCGGCATCATCACGTCGATCCGGGTGCCCGACCGCACCGGCAAGATGGAGAATGTGACCCTGGGCTTCGACCGGCTGGAGGACTATCTCAGCCCCGGTTACAGCGGCCGCTATGGCGCCCTGATCGGTCGCTATGCCAACCGCATCAAGAACAACAGTTTCCGGCTGGGCGGCGTGGAATACCGCGTCACCCGCGAGGCCTACAACACATCCGAAAACAAGCCCTTTGACGAGCGCGTCTGGGATGCGTCTGTTACCAGCGGCGACGAACCCGAACTGACGCTCAGCCTGCTGGATCGCACCGGCACCATGGGCTTTCCCGGCAACCTACGCGTGCGCGTCACGTACACACTGACCAAGGACAATGCGCTACGCATCACCTATTACGCCGTCACCGACAGGGACACGGTGGTCAGCCTGACCAACCATGCCTATTTCAATCTGGCGGGCGATCTGTCGGGCAGCGTGCTGGATCAGGTGCTGAGGGTGAACGCCGACGCCATCACCGCGGTGGATGAAAGCAACACCCCGACCGGCGAGATACGCCCGGTGGCGGGCACGGCCTTCGACTTCCGCACCCCCACAGCCATCGGCGCGCGCATCAAGGATGCCGATCCGGCGATTGCCCGCGCGCGCGGCTATGACCAGAATTATGTCATCAACGGCAAGCCCGGCGCCTTGCGTCTGGCGGCGCGGCTGGAAGACCCCAAGTCGGGACGCGTGATGGAAACCTGGACCACCCAGCCGGGCATGCAAGTCTATACCGCAAACTATTCGCCGCCGCCGGTGGCACTGGCCAAGGGCTATGCCGTCCATGGCGGCGTGGCGCTGGAAACCCAGGCGCACCCCAACTCGCCCAACATTCCCAGCTTCCCCTCGACACTGTTGTCGCCGGGCCAGCAGTATCGCCAGATCACGGAATATCGCTTCAGCGCGAGGTAGCGCTTATGCCGCCGACAGGACTTCTTTGACCTTGGCCGCAAGCTGTTTCAAACCGAACGGCTTGGGCAGGAAGTGAATGTCTTCCGACGACTGGTCGTTGCGGCGGAAGGCTTCCTCGGCATAACCAGACATGAAGATCACCCGCAGGTCGGGCTTGAGCTGCTTGACGTGCCTGACCATGGTGGGACCGTCCATGCTGGGCATCACCACGTCGGTGATGATCAGATGGATGGTGTGCGCCTCGCTCTTGACGATCTCCAGCGCTTCCTCGCCGCCGCCCGCTTCTAGCACGTTATAGCCGCGCATGCGCAGCGCGCGCGCCGCAAAGCTGCGCACCGCTTCTTCGTCTTCCACCAGCAGAATCGTGTCCTGGCCGGTGACGTCGCGCGTCGGCGCGGCGACAACTTCGACCGGCGCCGCATTGGTGTCGGCGCGTAGGCGGGGCAGATAGATGTTGAAGCTGGTGCCCTTGCCCACTTCCGAATCCACGGTGATGAAACCGCCGGTCTGCTTGACGATGCCGTAGACGGTGGCAAGGCCCAGGCCCGTGCCCTGGCCCACCGGCTTGGTGGTGAAGAAGGGATCGAAAATCTTGCTCTGGATTTCCTGCGACATGCCGGTGCCGGTGTCCGACACTTCGATGCGGACATAATCGCCTGGCGGCATGATGGCGGTTCCCAGCGCCGACAACTTGTTCACGGTCTGATTGACGGTCTTGATCACCACCGTGCCGCCCGACGGCATCGCGTCGCGGGCATTGACCACCAGGTTGATGATGGCGTTGGACAACTGCGCCTCGTCCGCATGCACGGTCCACAGGTCGCTGTCGCGCTCGACATTCAGCGCAATGCCTTCGCCCACCAGGCGACGCAGCATCTGCGCCAGTTCGCCGATCACATCCCCCAGCACCAGCGCCTTGGGCTGCATGGTCTGCTTGCGGCTAAAGGCCAGAAGCTGGCTGACGAGGGCTGCGGCGCGCAGCGCGTTCTGATGAACCTCGTTGATTTCCTTGAAGGACGGATCGCCGGCCTGATGGCGCATCAGCAGGAATTCGCAATTGCCGATGATGACGGTGAGCAGGTTGTTGAAGTCATGCGCCACGCCGCCGGCGAGCTGGCCGACCGCCTGCATCTTCTGCGACTGGGCGAACTTGGTTTCCAGCGCCTTCTGTTCGGACACGTCCACCAGATAGAGAATGGCATTGCCGCCCGGCATGGGCGAGGCAAAGAGCTCGGCCATGCGCTCGTCGGCGGCGCCGTTCTTGCTCATACGCAGTTCGACCGCCGCCAGGCCCGTTTCGCCGCGCGCAGCGCTGGCGATCAGGGCGCTGACTTGCGCGCGATCACCGGCTTGCGCCAGATCGCTGAAATTGCGCGCGGTCAGGTCGCCCGATACGCCGAAGAATTTGGCCAGCGCCGCATTGGCTTCGGTGATGACGCCCTGCGCATCGGCAAAGGCCACGCACATCGGCGCATCGCGGAACAGGTCGCCGGCATTCTGCATCGGCTTGATGTCAGCCATCACCGTCGGCGCAGGCGCGGCAACGGGCTCCGGCGCGGACATGGTCGGCGCGGGCGCGACAGCCACCGCCCGCGTCAGGACCGGCTGGGGCGAGGTGCTGGCGGCCAGACGCGGCGTGAACCACCAGGCAGCCTGCTTGTCAGGCAAGGGGCGCACCGCAGCGACGATCTCAAGACCGGGCACCACGACAAAAGACTCTTCACGCGCGCGCCCTTCGGCGGCGTCGCGCGACAGGCGATACAGAACGGCGGCCGAAGGTCCGCCCGCCAGCGCCAGTTCGGGCGGCGGCGGCGTTTCGTTTTCGCCCACGCCCGCCATGCGGCGATAGACAGGATTGCAGTCCAGCACCGCGCCGCCTTCGCCGGTGATGGCCCAGGCGATGTTAGCCTTGCCGGCGGCTTCGGCGATGCGCAGCGCGTCCTGCGTGGCGCGACTGCCGCGCGGCCAGACGGCAAAAAGGAAAAGCAGGGCCAAGACGGCGACGCCGCCCAGCAGGGCAAAGCCAGCCAGACCCGCCACCTGGGGCATGGCGATGGTCAGCCCGGCGGCGGCCAGAGCAAGCAGTACAAAGCCCAAAGCAGCCCAGCGCCAGGGACCGGCAGGCACCCCCAAGGGGCTCGCGGAAAGCGATTTTGCGGCGTTCATAATTGCAGAATACAAGATTTGGTTAACCAATCCTTTCCAGTCCCCAAGGGGTTGAAATAGTTAATATATTTTTGGGGTTGCCGAACGCTGTTCAGCATTTTGAGGACAGAAAGTTAACGCGGGAGAATCACCCGGTTAAGAGTCCATCCCCAGACACGTAGAGGCTCCCCTGCAAGGCGCGAGGGATTTCGTGGCCTGAGCAGGAGCAAGGAGCGTCCATACGCTGTCGCTATGGACGGGCTTAAGCCCATGAGTGACGCGCGACGCACTCAGGACGCAAAAGAACCGCGCCTTAGGCCGAGCGGGCGGGAAGCTTGCCTTGCAAGCGCATGACATAGCCAATCACCTGCGCCACCGCCTTGAAGTGTTCGGGCGGCACCGGTTCGTCGATCTCGACCACGGCATGCAGCGCGCGGGCGAGCGGCGGATTTTCCACCACCGCCACGCCATTGTCTTCGGCCACGGCGCGGATGCGCAGCGCCAGCGCATCAAGACCCTTGGCCACGCAGATCGGTGCGGCCATCTTGCCGGATTCATATTTCAGCGCGACCGCATAGTGGGTCGGGTTCATGATCACCACCCTGGCCCCCGCCTTCATGCTGTCGGAGCTCAAGCGCGCCTTCGAAATCGGGTTCCTGATCTTCGTGCCATTCCTGATCATCGACATGGCGGTGGCATCGATCCTGATGAGCATGGGCATGATGATGCTGCCACCGGTGATCATCTCGCTGCCCTTCAAGCTGATCTTTTTCGTGCTGGTGGATGGCTGGCGGCTTATCGCCGGCTCCCTGGTGCAGAGTTACATGAACTCGCCGCCACCCACCTGACGCGCGACCTGACACGCTCAAGGCGCATAGCCGCCGGGGCTTATTCGGGCTAAACTGCCGCCATGGCGCATGTCCACGATCATAACCATCCCCATGACCACAAGCATGGGCATGACGCCGGGCATGTGCCCGGCGATTCGCACGCCGATCCGCATGGGCACGGCATCTGGACGCGCGATCATGTCTTTTTGGGCCAGGGCCATGCCAGCGCCGAAGCGCGTGCCCGGCTGGCCACCATTCTCACCGCCGTCTTCATGGTGGTGGAGATCGCCAGCGGCATTGCCTATGGCTCGATGGCGCTTCTGGCCGATGGCGTGCACATGGCCACCCATGTCGGCGCGCTGGGGCTAGCGGCGGGCGCCTACTGGCTGGCGCGGCGCCATGCGGCCAACACACGCTTCACGTTTGGTTCGGGCAAGTTCGGCGACCTGGCGGCCTTCACCAGCGCTATCGTCCTTGGCCTGACCGCGCTGGCGGTGGCGGCCGAATCCGTCCAGCGCCTGATCACCCCCGGCGAGGTGCGCTATGGCGATGCGCTGCTGATCGCCGTGATCGGCCTGGCGGTCAATCTGGTCACCGCCGTGATCCTGAAGGATTCCCATCACGGTCACAGCCATGGCAGCCACGACCATGCGCATGGGCACGACAACAATATGCGCGCGGCCTACATGCATGTGCTGGCCGATGCCGTCACCTCGGTGCTGGCCATCGTGGCGCTGGCAGCCGGCTATTATTTCGGTCTGGGCATCCTGGACCCGATCAGCGGGCTGGTGGGCGCGGCTGTCATTGGCGTGTGGTCCTATGGCTTGATCCGCGACAGCGCCATGGTGCTACTGGATGCCGAAGCCGATCCCGATGAAGCAGCGGAAATCCGCAAGACACTCGAGGGCGAGCTGGGGGCGCGGGTCGCCGATCTGCACCTGTGGCGTCTGGGCCCGGGCCATCATGGCCTGATCGTGTCGCTGATCTCGCCCGGCGCCACCAATGCCGAAGACATCAAGACGGTGCTGCGCCGCCGTCACCCCGACCTCTCGCACGTCACGGTGGAAGTCGCCGTCTGCGCGGACTGCACCTGATGTTCTGGCGCAAGAAAAAGGCTCAGGCCAAGCAGAAGGTGGATGAAGTGGCGATCGCCGCCAATGATCTGGTCGAAAAGACCATGGTGATCGGCCCGACCGGCGTGTTGCTGCTGCTGGGCGCCGCCGCGGTGGGTGCGGCCGCGACCTATTACGTCGCCAAGACCCGCAAGGGCGCAAAGCCAGCGCCGGGGGAAGCCGCCACACCGGCCCTGCCCCGCAGCGAAGACGGCAACAAAAAAGCCGCTCGTTAGGAGCGGCTCTTTCGAATTCTATTCCGACCGGATTAGCGCGGCAGCAGGCCTTCGCGCTGCATGCGCTTGCGCTGCAGCTTGCGGTAGCGGCGCACGGCTTCGGCGCGCTCGCGGGCGCGCTTTTCGCTGGGCTTCTCATAGGCGCCGCGCAGCTTCATCTCCCGGAAGATGCCTTCGCGCTGCATCTTCTTCTTCAGCGCCTTGAGCGCCTGGTCGATATTGTTGTCGCGGACGATGATCTGCAAAGTCGTGGCTCCGGGTCGGAAAATTTGAGGCGCGGGTGATACCAGAAGGGTTTTTCCCTGTCCACCCGCGGATATTAACGCGCGAGAGCCGGAAAACGGCCTTTTCCGAGCCCCCAACGGGGGCCATATTGGGCCATGGCTATCCTGAAAATCGCCCGGATGGGGCACCCCGTCCTGGCCACCCCGGCCGAGCAGGTTGCGGACCCCAAATCCCCGGAAATTTGCCGTCTGGTCAAGGACATGGTCGAAACCATGATCGACGCCAACGGGGCCGGATTGGCCGCCCCACAGGTCCATGTTCCCCTGGCCGTGGTGGTGTTCCAGGCCCCCGAGGGACGGGCCGATCCCGGCCTGACAGAGGCGGAGCGTTTTGACCACACTGCCCCCCAAACCGTGCTTATCAACCCCCAAATCGAGGTTCTGAGCCCCGAAATTGAGGGCGGCTGGGAAGGATGCCTGTCGGTGCCCGGCCTGCGCGGCTGGGTCGAACGGCCCGCCCATATCCGCTATCGCGGGGTGGGCCTGGACGGGGAGACGATCGAGCGGGTGGCGCGGGGCTTTCACGCCCGCGTCGTCCAGCACGAATGCGACCATCTGCTGGGGCGGCTGTACACCTCACGGATGACAGACCTGTCGCGGCTGATTTTTGAATCCGAGGTCCGGCACTTTCAATGACCGACACGCCCAAGAAGACCACGCGTAAAAAAGCCGCTCCCAAGGAAGACGCGCCCCAGGCGGACGTGAAAGACGACGCTGCGCTGCGCGAAGCGGTGCTGCTGTCCGCCCTGCCCCATGCCGCCTTTGACGGCTTTACCGATTCCGTTCTGGACAAGGCCGGCAAGGATGCGGGCATTTCAAAAAGCGAGGTGTCGCGCCTGTTCGAAGGCGGGCCACTGGCGCTGGTCGAGTTCTATTCCGCCTGGGCTGATGCGCAGATGGAAAAGACGCTGGGCGCGATGGACATCCAGGCGATGAAAATCCGCGTGCGCATCGCTGCAGCCGTCAAGGCCCGCTTCGCCGCGCTCAAGCCGCACAAGGAAGCCGCGCGCCGCGCCGCTGCCATGCTGTCGCTGCCGATGCACGCCGCGACGGGCGCCAGGCTGGTGTACCAGACGGTCGACGCGATGTGGCGCGCCGTGGGCGACACCTCCACCGATTTCAACTTCTACACCAAGCGGGCCACCCTGGCGGGCGTGTACGGCGCCACCGCGGTGCGCTGGTTCACCGACGACGGCGAAGATGAGAAGGCGACCGACGAGTTCCTCGCCGCCCGCATCGAGAATGTGATGCAGTTCGAAAAGTTCAAGGCGAAGGCGAGCGAAGCCCTGTCGAACCTCCCCGCCTTCGCCAACTTCCTCAAACCGTCAAAGTAGCTCGGCGATCTGCACCGCGTTCAGCGCCGCACCCTTGAGCAACTGATCGGCGGCCACGAACATGCTGATCGACTTGCCGGACGGATCGGACAGGTCCTTGCGGATGCGGCCCGCCAGCACGTCGCCCTGACCCGACGCGTCCTTGGGCATGGGGAAATAATTGTTCGCCCAGTCGTCGACAATGCGAACGCCCGGCGCCTTGGCCAGCAGCGCCTTGACCTCTTGCGGCGTGATGGGCCGTTCGCATTCGAACGTCATCGACACGGAATGGGCGCGCAGCACCGGCACGCGCACGCAGGTGGCCGACACCGCGATCTTGTCGTCTTCGAAGATCTTCTTGGTCTCCTTGATCACCTTGCTCTCTTCATCGTTGTAGCCGGTCGCCATGTCGATGGCCGTGTTGTGACTGAAGAGATTGAAGGCGTAAGGATGCTTGACCACCTTGGGCTCATACGGCTTGCCGTCCAGGTAAGCGCGGGTCGACTGTTCCAGCTCTTCCATCAGCGCCGCGCCGCCGCCCGACGCTGCCTGATAGGTGGAGATGATCAGGCGCCTGACGGGATTAGCCTGGTGCACCGGCCAGAGCGGCACCAGCGTGGTGATGGCGGCGCAGTTGGGATTGGCGATGATACCTTTATGATCCTTCAGGCGATGGGCGTTGATTTCCGGCACTACCAGCGGAATGGCCGGATCGGCGCGGAAGGCCGAGGAATTGTCGACCACCACCGCACCGGCTTTCACCGCGATGGGCGCATACTGCCTGGAGATGCCGCTGCCGGCGGAGAACAGCGCGATATCGACACCGTTGAAGGAATCCTCCTTCAATTCTTCAATTGTCAGCTCCTGGCCACGGAAGGTCTGCTTCTGACCGGCAGAACGCGCCGAGGCCAGCAGCTTCAGCGACGCCAGCGGTACGCCCCGGCTTTCCAGGCAGCCGACAAATTCACGGCCCACTGCGCCGGTGGCGCCGACAATCGCGACATTCTTGTTCTTCATCTCATCATTCCTTTTCGGCAACAAAAAAGCCCCGTCCAGTCTGGAGCGGGGCTTGGGTTTTTCGCGTGTTCTGTGCGTTTAAGCGCGCGCGATCCCAGCCCCATTGGGCTTGGTGGTCGTCTTGGTGCGCTTGGTGGTCGGGCTCATGGCGGCGGAACCTATGGGGCGATCAGGGCTTCGTCAACGGCTTTAAGCGGGTGATGTGGCCCATCTTGCGGCCCAGCCGGCTTTCCGCCTTGCCATAAAGATGCAGCGCACCGGTCTTAGCCAGCGCTTCCCAGGCATCGACCTCCGCGCCGATGATGTTTTCCATCACCGCATCGGCATGGCGCGCCGGATCGCCCAACGGCCAGCCTGCCACGGCGCGGATATGCTGTTCGAACTGCGAACAGGCGCAGGCTTCGATGGTCCAGTGGCCGGTATTGTGCACGCGCGGCGCGATCTCGTTGACCAACAGCGCGCCGTCCTTGCCGACAAACAGTTCGACCGCGAACACGCCGACATAATCCAGCGCCTTGCCGATCGCCTGCGCGATCTCCTTGGCACCCGTCACCTGGGCCGATGACAATGGCGAGGGCACGGTGGAGCGGCGCAGGATGTGATTTTCGTGTTCATTGGCGGGTGGATCGTAAGCGGCGAACGCGCCATCGGCGCCGCGCGCCGCCACCACCGACGCCTCATATTCGAAATCGACAAAGCCTTCCAGAATCGCAGGCGCGCCCTTGAAGCTTTCAAAGGCTTTCACGGCTTCGTCAGCCGACGCGACCTTGGCCTGACCCTTGCCGTCATAGCCAAAGCGGCGAGTCTTGATGATGCCGCGCCCACCCAGCTTCGCGAAGGCTTCGCGCGCCTGACCGGCGGATGTCACATCGAAGAACGGCGCGGTCTTCAGGCCCAGTCTTTCGACAAAGGTCTTTTCGCTCAACCGGTCCTGGGTGATGGCCAGCGCATGGGCGCCCGGGCGCACCGGAACGCGGTCCGCAAGATGGGCAATGGCATGGGCGGGGAGATTTTCGAACTCGAACGTCACGGCATCGCAGGCATCGGCGAAGGCGGCGAGCTTTTCCAGATCGTCATACGGCGCGGCGAAAGACCGATCCGTGACCTGAAAGGCTGGCGCATCGGGCGCGTCGTTATAGATGCAGGTCTTCATGCCCAGCCGCGCGGCGGCCATGGCCAGCATGCGGCCCAACTGGCCGCCACCGATGATGCCGATGGTGCCGCCCGGTGGTATCGGCGTGTTCAACGTCTTCATTTGGGAGACTTGGCGACCGACCTGGTCTGTTTCGCGCGCCAGGCATCCAGCTTGCGCTTCAGGGCGATGTCGGACAGGCCCAGAATGGCGGCAGCATGCAGCGCTGAATTTTTCGCGCCGGCCTCGCCAATCGCAAAGGTCGCCACCGGCACACCGCCCGGCATCTGCGCGATCGACAGCAGCGAATCCAACCCCTTGAGCGTGCGGCTCTGCACCGGCACGCCCAAAACCGGCAGCGTGGTCATGCTGGCCACCATGCCCGGCAGATGCGCCGCGCCGCCGGCGCCGGCGATGATCACCTTGATGCCCCGGTCTTCGGCTTCCTTGGCGTAAGCCGCCATGCGGTCGGGGGTGCGGTGCGCCGAGACGATGCGCGTTTCATGCGCCACGCCCAGCGCATCCAGCATGTCAGCCGCCGCCTTCATGGTGGGCCAGTCGGACTGGCTGCCCATGATGATGCCGACCTGAACTCTGGGAGACTTGCTTCGAATCGCCATAACGGCCCTGCCCTTCGCGAAGCGGCGCAGTATAGGGGCGAAAAAACCCAAGGAAAGAGGAGTTTAACCCGCGTTAACCATTCGTTGGGGATCATAAACGCATTGTTAAAGCCGATCCCGCTAAGGTTTGGGAGCCAGAAGGCAGGCCATGAAAGTCGACCGCAACAGCCCTGTTCGCCCGGCCCGCTCGGTGGCCCAGGCCGCTTATGCCAGGCGCATCGAGGCGACCGACGGCATCACCCGCGTGGATGCGGTTATGCCCGCCGCCAGCGTGCTGGGCATTCCCGACGCTGAATTCACCCCCCGGGTACGTGACGCCATCATGGGCTTGATGAGCGAAGTGGACAGCCTGCGCCGCGAACTGACCCAGACCCGCGCGCGCCTGGACGAAGTGGAAAAGACCGCCGACCAGGACGGCATGCTGCCGCTGCTCAACCGCCGCGCCTTTGTGCGCGAGCTGACGCGCTACATCGCCTTTACGGGGCGCTACAACACGCCGGCCTCGCTGATCTATTTCGACCTCAATCACCTGAAAAAGACCAACGACACCCATGGCCATGCCGCGGGCGACGCGGTTCTGGCGCATTTCGCCGATGTTCTGTCCAAGCATGTGCGCGACAGCGACTGCGTCGGGCGGCTGGGCGGCGACGAATTCGGCGTGCTCTTGAGCCACGCCAACCAGGAACAGGCGCTGAAGAAAGCCGACACCTTGGCCGAGGCGCTGAAGAATTCGCCAACGCAGTGGAACGGCCAGACCATTCCCGTCAGCTTCGCCTATGGCGCCTTCGAGCTGAAGTCGGGCGACAGTCCCGACCTGGCGATGGCGCGCGCCGACCAGGCGATGTACGCCCAGAAAAAATCCCAGCGCAGCGCGGCGGAGTAGCGACGACAACCGCACGAAAAACAAAAAGGCCGGCGAATTTTCGCCGGCCTTTTGCTGTAGAAGAATGCGACGGTCTTAAACGGCCATCGCTTTTTTCAGGCTTTCATCGACCTTGTCGAGAAAGCCCTCGGTGGTCAGCCACTTCTGGTCGGGGCCGACCAGCAGCGCCAGATCCTTGGTCATGAAGCCCTGCTCGACGGTGTCGACGCAGACCTTTTCCATGGTGCTCGCGAACTTGGCGAGGCGATCGTTGCCGTCCAGCTTGGCGCGATGCGACAGGCCGCGCGTCCACGCAAAGATCGAAGCGATGGAATTGGTCGAGGTCGACTTGCCCTTCTGATGCTCGCGATAGTGGCGCGTCACCGTGCCGTGCGCGGCTTCGGCTTCCACCGTCTTGCCATCGGGCGTGAACAGAACCGACGTCATCAGGCCCAGCGAACCAAAACCCTGTGCCACCGTGTCGGACTGCACGTCGCCGTCGTAATTCTTGCAGGCCCAAACATAGCCGCCGCTCCACTTCAGGGCGGATGCCACCATGTCGTCGATCAGGCGATGCTCATAAATGATGCCCGCCGCTTCGAACTTGGTCTTGAACTCGGCTTCATAAATTTCCTGGAACAGGTCCTTGAAGCGGCCGTCATAGGCTTTCAGAATCGTATTCTTGGTCGACAGATAGACCGGATACTTGCGCATCAAGCCATAATTCAGCGAGGCGCGGGCGAACTCGCGGATCGACTCGTCGAGATTGTACATCGCCATGGCAACGCCGCTACCAGGGGCCTTGAACACTTCATGTTCGATGGTCTTGCCGTCTTCGCCCACGAACTTGATAGTTAGCGTGCCCTTGCCGGGGAAGAGGAAATCGGTGGCGCGATACTGATCGCCGAACGCGTGACGGCCGACCACGATGGGCTGGGTCCAGCCCGGCACCAGGCGCGGGACATTCGAGCAGATGATCGGCTCGCGGAAAATAACGCCGCCCAGAATGTTGCGGATGGTGCCGTTGGGCGACTTCCACATCTTCTTGAGCTTGAATTCCTCGACGCGGGCTTCGTCGGGGGTGATGGTGGCGCACTTCACGCCCACGCCATATTTCTTGATGGCTTCGGCGGCTTCGATCGTGACCTTGTCGTCGGTCTTGTCGCGATGTTCCATGCCCAGGTCGTAATAGTGCAGGTCGACGTCCAGATAGGGCAGGACCAGCTTCTTCTTGATCAGGTCCCAGATGATGCGGGTCATCTCGTCGCCGTCGAGCTCGACGACCGGGTTGGCGACCTTGATCTTTTCCATAGGCTGATTCTTTCCTTAGACGGGCCTTGAAGTGGGCTCGAAATGTGGGACTGGACCGGATATAGCGGGGGCCTGAATAACCCGCCAAAAACAGGCCGTCAAAGGCGCAAATGACCGCTCCCGCCATCATCCTGTCCCACACCCAGATGGGTGAAAATGTGGGCGCCGCCGCCCGGGCGATGAAGAATTTCGGCCTGTCGGAACTGCGGCTGATCGCGCCCAAGATGGAATGGCCCAACGACCGGGCGCAGATACTGGCCAGCGGCGCCGGCGAAATATTGGAACGGACACAGATATATACGGACGCGAAGGCCGCCCTGGCCGACTGCCAGCTTGTCTTTGCCACCACGGCGCGGGGTCGCGACGTGACGCGCGAGATACTGACGCCGCAGGCTGCGGCCCAGCGGCTGCGCCAGGCTTCGGATGCAGGGCTCAAGACTGCCCTTTTGTTCGGCGGCGAACGCGCGGGCCTGGACAATGACGAAATCTCGCTGTGCGACGCACTGATCACCATTCCCACCGCGCCGCTGCCGCAGATCAAGGATTCCGAGATCAAGGCCGGCTCACTCAACCTGGGCCAGGCGGTGCTGCTGCTGGGCTATGAATGGCTGAAAAGCGCCGATGCCACGCCGGCCAGCCGCATTCGCGCCACGATCGCAGTGCCTGCTGCGCGGCAGGAGCTGGTCGACCTGTTCGAACATCTGGAGCGCGAGCTGGATGCGGGCGGGTTTTTCTTCCCTCCCGCCAAAAAGGGCGCGATGGTGCGCAACATCCGCGCCATGATATTGCGGTCCGGCCTGACCGATCAGCAGGCCCGCACCATTCGCGGCATGATCGTGGCCTTGGTGCGCAACAAATATAGAGGCCAATCGTGACCGCACTTCCCGTTATCGGTTTCATGGTCGTGGCGCTGGCAGCCATCG
Organism: uncultured Alphaproteobacteria bacterium; assembly: GCA_903837555.1. GTDB lineage: Bacteria > Pseudomonadota > Alphaproteobacteria > Micropepsales > Micropepsaceae > Rhizomicrobium. The sequence continues at coordinate 22,424 of CAILUV010000062.1, read as the reverse complement.
CCTTCGCGGCGGTGCCGCTGCTGCGCGCCAAGGTGAAGAAGCGCGGCGGGCTGATCGCCGCGGGGCTGGCGCTGTTCGTGCTGGTCGTGGGCAGCGGCGCCTACTGGATGGTGGGCAAACCCTATCTGGCGCAACGCGAGGCGCAGGGCACCGATGCGCTGACCATCAACGAACCCACCACGCTGATCCCGCTGCTGATCAAGCGCACGCGCGACTATCCCGGCGATGCCCGCGCCTGGCGCTTCCTGGGTCAGGCCTATATGGCGGCCCGCGATCCGGCCAATGCCGCCAAGGCGCTGGGCCGCGCCATCGTGCTGGAAGGCAAGGGCGATCCGGAACTCAACACGGCTTACGGCGAAGCGCTGGTGATGGCCAATGGCGGCACGGTGACGGCGGAGGCGGAACAGGCGTTCACGGCGGCGCTTGCCGTCGATCCATCCAACACACCGGCGCGTTTCTATCTGGGCGATGCGCGGCGGGCCAAGGGCGACAATGCCGGCGCGGCGCAGATGTGGCAGAGCCTTTTGTCCGACACCTCGCCGACCACGCCGCTGTACCAGATGCTGGTGGACCGGATGGCGCTGCTGACCGCCGACGCGACGCGCGGCGCGCCGGGCAGCGCACCGGACCCGCGCAAGATGGTGGAAGTGCTGGCGGCGCGGCTGAAAGCCGATCCCAATGATGCGCTGGGCTGGGTGCGATTGATCCGCGCCTACAGCGTGCTGGGCGAAACCGCCAAGGCGAAGGAAGCGTTGGCCACCGCGCGCAAGACCTTTGCCGACAATCCCGACGCGCAGACCGCGTTCGGCACCGCGGCCAAAGCGCTCAAGCTGGACTGAACAAAAACGCCCGGGCTGCTTTCGCGGCCCGGGCGTGTGTTTTCAACCTCACCATGGGCGGCCTTGAGCCGCTCATCCAACTTCGTGCAGCACCATCGGCTGCAAGATGGATGGCCGGGTCAAACCCGGCCATGGCGAAAAATGGATCAATACGGCATTTTTCTCTTCGTATAGAGCCGGTCTTCGTGGACGCGCTGCTCGTTGCCGGCAGGGCCCATGCGGCGGCCTTCATCAATTTCCTGGTTGCGGGTCGCGCCATGCGGGCCGTCGCCCAGCCACTGCACCTTGTGCCTTTTGGCCGCGAGACGGATGCGCTCCAGGTTTTCCTGCAACCGCTTGGAGGCCGGCAGCGCGGCGCGCTGCGCGGACGTAAGATCGGGACGCACCGCGTCCCAGCCCAGATGGGACAGGCCATTGTCGCTGGGGCCGGGTTCGGCAAAGGCCAGACCCTTGGTCGACAGGATATTGTCGGCCACCTCCACCGAGCGGCGGTTCTCCAGCTTGAAGCCCATCGTGATTTCGCCCTTGGGATTGTGCGGCCACACGTCGGCAACGCGTGAATATTCCGCCGGCGTGATGCCCCAGATATGCGCCGCGAAGGACTGGCTGCCGGCGCCGCGGCAACCTTCCAGCGGAAGCTGTTCCACGCCCGGCCAAGTCCACTTGTAGCGCGCGCCCGCAATGGCGATTTGCGCGGCTTCCGGCGATTCCATTTCGCAGATCAGAACGCCATGGACGCCGGCGGCCAGACACTGGGCGATCTGCCAGACATTGGCGCGCATCGAGGGACCGTCAAAGCCCCAGGCCGGAATGGTCGCAAACACCATCGGCGTGCGATGGCCCGAAGGCGTCGGGCCGCCATCCACCAGGCCCTGCATGAAGTTGCGCAGGCCATCGATGCTGAAGGAGTCGTTCTCCATCTCGTAGTTGATGGCGTCGCAATAGGTCTGGGCCATGCGCTTGCCTTCTTCATACGTGTCCGGCGCGCCGGACGCGCCGAACTCGGCATAGGCCACGACCTGATTGTCTTCCCACAGCTCGATCGCCTTGTTGATGCGGCGCGGCTTGTAGTTCTTGTCGACGCTGGGAACCAGCGGCAGGGTGCGGGCCCAGTTGGGCTGGAAGCCATAACCCTTGCTGGCATAGCCGATGTAGTGCGGGCTATCGAGCATGCTGCGGCCGGTGGCCTTGGGAACGCCCGGCGGATAGCCACCGCCCGGTTGGCGGATCGGCTGGGCTGCGACAGTCGTGGCGGCGGCGGCGGCCAGGCCCGCGCCGAACAGAAAATCACGCTTCTTGATGTCCATTTGCTTCCCCTTGAGAGTCTTGTTGGGGAAAGCCTGTCACGCGGCGGAGGCGCTGTCAGCTTCGATTTTATGGGTGCGCTGCAGCACTTTCTCATCACGCCAAAGTTGCGCGTGTTCACGCCTGCGTCCTTCCGACGCGCGTCACACCACCGAGATGGACAGCTCGCCGAGCTGGTCGATGCGACCCAGCATCTTGTCGCCCTTCTTCAGCGGCCCGACGCCTTCGGGCGTGCCGGTGAAGATAAGATCGCCGGCTTTGAGCTCGGCCTGGGCCGACAGGTGATGAATGATTTCCGGCACGTTCCAGATCATCTTGTCCAGATCGGAATCCTGCTGGGTCTTGCCGTTCACCGCCAGTTGAATGCGGCCCTTGGACAAATGGCCCACCGCGCTGGCCGGATAGATGGTGCCGCAGGGAGCGCTGTCTTCGAACGACTTGCCGATTTCCCACGGCCATTGCTTGGACTTCATGCGGCTTTGCTGGTCGCGGCGCGTCATGTCCAGGCCCACGGCATAGCCATAGACATGATCCAGGGCGCGTTCGATCGGGATGTTCATGCCGCCCGATTTCATCGCCACCACCAGTTCGATCTCATACTGGAAATCCTTGGTCATGCCCGGATAGGCGCAGGTGCCGCCATGCTGCACGATCATGTCGCGATGCTTGGCAAAGAAAAACGGCAACTCGCGCTCGTCATTTCCCATCTCGCGAATGTGCGCCAAGTAATTGCGCCCCACGCAATAGATGCGGCGCACCGGGAAACGCTGGCTGGTGCCGTTCACCGGCAGGAGGATCTGCTGCGGCGGCGGGAAGACGGTGCCCGTCTGGGCGGCGGCTTCGCTGCTCATCGCGGCGCCGGCGCCCAGCATAGCGCCCCCGACCAGAAAGTCGCGCTTCTTGATGTCCATGGCGTTTCTCCCGCGCTTTGCATGCGCAAACCTGTCATTTCGACGCCGCGCTGTCAGCCGCCTTTATGCGCTGCGGCGCAGCACCCATTTCGCGCGCCAGCACCTCGATGGCCTGCGCCGCAGCTTCCACCATGTCCGGGTCGCGGCCACGCACCACAAGCTGGGCGCCGAAAGGCTGGGCGATGCCGTCACGGTAATAGGGATACGACCCGATGGCGGTCGCCGGATGCGCCTTCTGAATCGTGGCCAGGCCCGGTGCGATCGCACCTTCGGGAATGGCGGCTTCGACCGTGACGCTGACAACTTGCGTCCCGCGCGGAAGTTCGGGCGCAATGGCTTCCAGCATGGCGCGCATCACCATCGGCACGCCCGCCATCACATACACATTGCCGATGTGAAAACCCGGCGCGCCGGACACGCTGTTGGCCACAAGCGCCGCGCCGTGCGGGATGCGGGCCATGCGCTTGCGCATCTCGTTGAACTCGCCCGGCGGATAGCGCGCTTCCAGCAAGGCATAGGCTTCGGGGTGATAGCCGATGCCGACATCGAAGGCCTTGGCCACCGCGTCTGCCGTGATGTCGTCATGGGTCGGCCCGATGCCGCCGGTGGTGAAGACAAAGTCGTAGCGGGCGCGCAGGGCGTTCAGCGCCGCCACGATCTCGTCCTCGACATCGGACACCACCCGCGCCTCTTTGAGCTCGATACCCAGCGCCCCCAGGAACCGGGCGATATAGCTGGTGTTGGTGTCCTGGGTACGGCCCGACAAAATCTCGTCGCCGATCACCAGAATGGCCGCGCTGCTGGACACTTTTTGAAGCCTTCGAAACAGGTTGGGTTTTGCGTTTGCGGCCATTATATTGGACCGATCATGACCATCGTACCCCAATCCGAGATTTTTGAAGCCGCCCGCAAGGCCCATTTTGCGGTTACGCTGCACGAGGCGGCCGATTTCGAGGGCATGCGCCGCGCCGGCCGCCTGGCCGCCGAGGCGCTGGACCTGCTGGTGCCGCTGGTCACGCCAGGCGTCACCACCGAGGCGCTGGACAAGGTAGCCTATGACTACATCGTGTCCCATGGCGCCACCCCGGCCTGCCTGGGCTATCGCGGGTATCGCCACACCGTCTGCACCTCGATCAACCATGTCGTGTGCCACGGCATTCCCAATGACAAGCCGCTGCGCGATGGCGACATCGTCAATATCGACGTCACGGTGATCCTGGACGGCTGGCATGGCGACACCAGCCGCATGTATCCGGTAGGCGATGTGAAGCGAAAAGCCGAACGGCTGGTCGACATCACCTATGACGCGATGATGCGCGGCATCGCCGCCTGCAAACCCGGCAACACCACCGGCGATATCGGCCACGCCATCCAGTCCTTCGCGGAAGGTCAGGAAAATTGCGCCGTGGTGCGGGACTTCTGCGGCCACGGGCTGGGCAAGGTGTTCCACGCCCTTCCCAACATCGTGCATTACGGCAAGCCCGGCCACGGCATCGCGCTGAAGCCCGGCATGTTCTTCACCGTCGAGCCGATGATCAATCTGGGCGGCTATGGCGTAAAGGTGCTGAATGATGGCTGGACCGCGGTGACCCGCGACCGTTCGCTGTCAGCGCAGTTCGAACATTCCGTGGGCGTGACCGAGACCGGCGTGGAGATTTTCACCCTGTCGCCCAAGGGTTTGCACAAGCCGCCTTACATCTGATCCGTGAGCGACTCGCACGACAATGGCACGGCGGGTCATCGTGAGCGGCTAAGGGCGCGGTTCCTCAAGGGCGGCGCCGACGCCATGCCCGATTACGAATTGCTCGAACTGACTTTGTTCGCCGCTATTCCGCGGCGCGATACCAAGCCGCTCGCCAAGGCGCTGATGGCGCGTTTTGGCAGTTTCGCCGAAGTCATCGCCGCGCCCCGCGCCCGGTTGATGGACGTGCCGGGCGTGGGCGAGACCGTCGCCAATCATCTCAAGATCGTGGAAGCCGCCGCCCAGCGCCTGGCCAAGACCCAGGTGATGGGGCGGCCCGCGCTGTCGTCCTGGTCGGCGCTGCTGGATTACTGCACGGCAGCGATGGCCCGCAGCGACAAGGAAGAATTCCCCGTGCTGTTCCTGGACCGCAAGAATGTGCTGATCGCCGACGAAGTACAGAACAAGGGCACCGTCGACCACGCCCCGGTCTATCCGCGCGAAGTCATCAAGCGCGCGCTGGAGCTGTCAGCCTCCTGCCTGATCCTGGTGCACAATCATCCTAGCGGCGATCCCACGCCCTCCAAGGCGGACATCGCCATGACCCGAGAGATCGTCACCGCCGCCAACGCGCTGGGCATCGCCGTGCACGATCATCTGGTGATCGGCCGAGCGGGTCATTCGTCCTTTAAGTCTTTGGGATTGCTTTAAAATAACGGGCCTTTCGCACCCCTGCCCGACGCGCTAGAAGCACGCGTAACCTTTGCCGGTGTCCCCATGATCCCCCGCTATGCCCGCGAACAGATGGTCTCTATCTGGTCGCCCGAAACCAAATTCCGCATCTGGTTCGAGATCGAGGCGCACGCCACCGACAAGCTGGCCGAGCTGGGCGTGGTGCCGAAAGACGCCGCCAAAAAGATCTGGGAAAAGGGCAAGGACGCCAAGTTCGACGTGGCGCGGATCGACGAGATCGAGCGCGAGGTCAAGCATGACGTCATCGCCTTCCTGACCCATCTGTCGGAAATCGTCGGCCCGGAAGCGCGTTTCGTGCATCAGGGCATGACATCGTCGGACGTGCTGGACACCTGCCTGAACGTGCAGCTTGCCCGCGCCGCCGATCTGCTGATCGCCGATACCGATGCGCTGCTGGCGGCGCTGAAAAAGCGCGCGCTGGAATACAAGATGACGCCCACCATCGGGCGCAGCCACGGCATCCATGCCGAACCCACCACCTTCGGCGTCAAGCTGGCGACCTATTATGCCGAGTTCACCCGCGCCCGCGCACGTCTGGTGACGGCGCGCGAGGAAATCGCCACCTGCGCCATATCGGGGGCGGTCGGCAGCTTCGCCAATATCGATCCGCAGGTTGAAGAGCATGTCGCCAGGCAGATGGGCCTGGCGGTGGAGCCGGTTTCCACCCAAGTGATCCCGCGCGACCGTCACGCCGCCTTCTTCGCCACCCTGGGCGTGGTCGCCTCGTCGCTGGAACGGCTGGCGGTGGAAATCCGTCACCTGCAGCGCACCGAAGTGCTGGAAGCTGAGGAATATTTCTCGCCGGGTCAGAAAGGCTCGTCGGCCATGCCGCACAAGCGCAACCCGGTGCTGACCGAAAACGTCACGGGTCTGGCCCGCATGGTGCGCAGCTATGCCATTCCCGCCATGGAAAATGTGGCGCTGTGGCATGAGCGCGATATCTCGCACTCCTCGGTCGAGCGTTACATCGGTCCCGACGCCACCATCACGCTGGACTTCGCGCTGGCGCGCATGACCGGCGTGATCGAGAAACTGGTCGTCTATCCCGAGCGGATGCAGAAGAACCTGGACGCCACCCACGGGCTGGTGCACAGCCAGCGCGTATTGCTGGCGCTGACGCAGGCGGGCCTGGCGCGCGAAGACAGCTATCGCCTGGTGCAAAAGAACGCGATGCGTGCCTGGAACGGCGAAGGCAACCTGCTCGACCTGCTCAAGGCCGATCCTGACGTGTCCAAGGCGCTGCCCGCTGACAAGCTCGAATCCATGTTCGATCTCGGCTATCACCTGAAAGCCGTCGACACAATCTTCAACCGGGTTTTCAAATGAGCCGCGCCGACACCGAAGCCCTGATCCGCGATTATTACAGCGCCTTCAACGCGGGCGATACGGAAGGCTTTCTGGCGCTGCTGGCCGATGACGTGATCCACGACATCAACCAGGGCGGCACGGAAAAGGGCAAGAAGGCCTTTGCCGCGTTCCTGGAACGCATGAACCGTTCCTACGAAGAACAGATCGTCGAACTGTCGGTGATGACCAACGAAACGGGCACGCGCGCCGCGTCGGAATTCATCGTGCTGGGCAAATATCTGAAGACCGACGAAGGCCTGCCGCCCGCCAAGGGCCAGACCTACCGGCTGCCTGCTGGCGCTTTCTTTGAAGTGAAGAACGGCAAGGTCGCGCGCATTTCCAACTTCTACAATCTGCAGGACTGGCTGAAGCAGGTCGCGGGCTGATGCTGACCGTCGCGCGGCTGTCCGGTGCCCAGATGCGCGAACGGCTGGAAGACCTGGCGCGTCTGCGCATCACGGTCTTTCGCGACTGGCCGTATCTGTACGAAGGCACCATGGAGCATGAGCGCGAATATCTGCCGCGCTATCCCGACGCAAAAACCGGCACGCTGATCGTCGCCAGGGATGGCGACACTATCGTGGGCGCCTCCACCGCGCTGGGGCTGGACGAGGAAAGCGATTACGTGCGCAAGCCGTTCGAGGCCGCAGGCATGGAGCTGTCGCGCATTTTCTATTTCGGCGAGTCGGTGCTGCTGCCGCAATATCGCGGCCAGGGCGTGGGCGTGCGCTTTTTCGAGGAACGCGAAAAGGCGGCGCGCGATCACGGTTACAGCCAGACGGCGTTCTGCGGCGTGGTGCGCCCCGACGATCATCCGGCCCGCCCGCACGACTATGAACCGCTGGATGCCTTCTGGGGCAACCGCGGCTATCAGCGGCGCGGCGACCTGGTCGCCACCTTCACCTGGCAGGATATCGGCGACACCGCCAAGACCGAAAAGCCCATGATTTACTGGATGAAATCGCTGTGAAGATCGCAGCGGCACAGTATCCCATCGGCCGTTTCAGCGACTTCAAGGCTTGGGCCGATAACGCCGCCGCCTGGGTGGCAGACGCCGCCCAGAACCGCGCGCAGCTTCTGGTGTTTCCCGAATATGGCGCGATGGAGCTGACCTCGCTGCTGCCGGAAACGCTGCAGGCCGATCTGGTGGCGCAGATTCCGGCGCTGGCGCCCTTTCGCGACGATTTCGTCGCCACCTATGCGGCGCTGGCCAAACGCCATGGCGTACACATCCTCGCGCCCAGCCTGCCGGTGCAACTGGATAACGCCATTCACAATCGTGCTTATCTTTTGTCGCCCGGTGGCGTGGCGTTTCAGGACAAGCGCCAGATGACGCGCTTTGAAAAGGAACAATGGGGCGTGGCCGGCGGCGACACGCTCAAGGTTTTCGACATTGGACATTGCAAGATCGGCGTCGCCATCTGCTACGATATCGAATTCCCGCTGATCGCCCATGCCATGAGCGCAGGCGGGGCTGATCTGGTCCTGGCACCAAGCTGTACCGATACGCTGGCCGGCGCGCACCGCGTGCATGTCGGCGCGGCAGCGCGCGCACTGGAAAATCAGATTTACGTCGCGCTCAGCCCCACGGTGGGCGAAGCCCCCTGGTCGCCGGCGGTGGATGTGAACAATGGCTGGGCGGCCATCTATGCCACGCCCGACCGCGGCTTTCCCGATGACGGGGTGCTGGCGCGGGGCGAGATGAACAAGCCGGGCTGGATCACCACCACGCTCAATTTCGACCTGCTGCGCAGCGCGCGCGAACAGGCGCAGGTCTTCACCCGCAAGGACTGGGACGGCCAAAGCCGCCCCAGCCTGGCGGTTGAAAAAGTGGCCCTGGCTTAGCTCTTCGTCAGCGCCGCCACGGCGGCGTCCAGCGTTTCCTTCATCTTGTCGCGGATCTGGGCATCCGACAGCGACACGTCCAGTTCCGAGCGCAGCTTGCGGAACACGTCTTCGTCCCCCGCTTCCTGGAAATCGGCGGCCACGACGCTGTCGGCAAAGTCCTCGGCGGCCTGACCGGACAGACCCTTTTTCTCGGCCGCCCAAAGGCCAAGTGCGCGGTTGCGCCGCGCCTCGATCTTGAAGCGCAGTTCCGCGTCATGCGCCCACTTGGATTCAAAGGCTTTGCCGCGATCGTCCATTCCGATGGCCATTCTCAACTCCCTGTAATCAAACGATTTTTGCTACACTGCCACGCCATCTTGTCAAGATTGCGCCATGTACCGATATGGATGTGGGTATGCGCTTTGGCAACATTGCCGCTGGGCCGCCCGATCCGGTAAGTTTGTGTCCCAAGGGGCCGCGGGCGGAGCCGCCCCACTTTCGAGGATATGTCCCATGAAACGCCGCCGCGTCATCTACGAAGGCAAGGCCAAGATCCTTTACGAAGGAACCGAGCCCGGCACCGTCATCCAGTATTTCAAGGACGACGCCACCGCCGGCAACGGCGCCAAGAAAGACACGATTGAAGGCAAGGGCGTCCTCAACAACCGCATCAGTGAATATCTGATGACGCAGCTTTCGGGCATTGGCGTGCCGACCCATTTCGTGCGCCGCCTGAACATGCGCGAGCAGTTGATCAAGGAAGTGGAGATCATTCCGCTGGAAGTGGTGGTGCGCAACGTCGCCGCCGGCTCGATGTCCAAGCGTCTGGGGATCGAGGAAGGCACCGCCCTGCCCCGTTCCATCATCGAATATTACTACAAGAATGACGGCCTGAACGATCCGTGGGTCAGCGAAGAGCACATCACCGCTTTCGGCTGGGCAAGCCCTCAGGACCTGGACGACATCGTCAACCTGACCATTCGCGTCAACGACTTCCTGTCGGGACTTTTCCTGGGGGCCGGCATCAAGCTGGTGGACTTCAAGCTGGAGTTCGGCCGCCTTTGGGAGAATGACTACATGCGCATCGTTCTGGCTGACGAGATCAGCCCGGACAATTGCCGGTTGTGGGACGTCTCGACCAACGAGAAGCTGGACAAGGACCGTTTTCGCCGCGACATGGGCGGCGTGGTCGAAGCCTATTCCGAAGTCGCAAGGCGCTTGGGCATCATGCCCGAATCGGTGCAAGGCGAGAACAAAGGCCCCGTCCTCGTACAGTAATTTCAAGCAGCCCGAGCAAAGCGAGGGCTGTCCCCGCGAAGGCGGGAATCCAGCGGAAGAAAAAAGTGAAAGCGCGCGTTTTCATCACTCTCAAGAATGGCGTTCTGGACCCGCAGGGCAAGGCCATCGGTCATGCGCTGAACGGTCTGGGTTTCGGGTCCGTCGGCGAAGTGCGACAGGGCAAGGTCATCGACCTGGAATTGTCCGGCACCGATCAGGACAAGGCCAAGGAAGAGCTCAAGGCGATGTGCGAAAAGCTGCTCGCCAACACTGTGATCGAGAAATACGAAATCGAGATCAAGTAATGAAATCCGCCGTCATTGTGTTTCCGGCTTCCAACTGCGACCGCGACGCCAAGGTTGCGCTGGAAGAGATGACCGGCAAGACGCCGGCCATGGTCTGGCATCAGGACAGCAGCCTCCCCGACGTCGATCTGGTCGTGCTGCCGGGCGGTTTTTCCTATGGCGACTATCTGCGCTGCGGCGCCATGGCCAGCCAGTCCAACGTAATGCGCGAAGTGAAGCGCCATGCCGACAAGGGCGGCAAGGTGCTGGGCATCTGCAACGGCTTCCAGGTTCTGACCGAAAGCCACCTGCTGCCCGGCGCATTGATGCGCAACGCGGCGCTCAAGTTCGTCTGCAAGCCGGTGGGCCTGGAAGTCAGCGAGACCCAGTCGGCCTTCACCCGCAAATATGAGAACGGCCAGCGCGTCACCTTTCCGGTGGCCCATGGCGAAGGCAGCTATTTCGCCGACGAAGAAACGCTGGACCGTCTGGAAGGCGAGAACCGCGTCGCGTTCCGTTATGCCAAAGGCGAAAACCCCAATGGCTCGGCCCGCGATATCGCCGGAATCCTCAGCGAAAAGCGCAACGTGCTGGGCCTGATGCCCCATCCCGAACGGGTGGTCGACAAGGTGCTGGGCGGCACCGACGGCCGCGCTTTGTTTCAAAGCCTGATCGAAAACCTGACATGACCAAAATAACAGCCGACATGGTCCGCGAGCATGGGCTTTCGGATTCCGAATATGCGCGCATCCTGGAACTGATGGGCCGCGAGCCCTCCATGGTCGAGCTGGGCATTTTCAGCGTGATGTGGTCCGAACATTGCTCGTACAAGTCCACCCGCGTGCATCTGAAGAAGCTGCCGACCAAGGCGCCCTGGGTGATCCAGGGCCCCGGCGAGAATGCCGGCGTGATCGACATCGGCGACGGGGATGCCTGCATCTTCAAGATGGAAAGCCACAACCATCCGTCGTTCATTGAGCCGTATCAGGGTGCGGCAACCGGCGTGGGCGGCATCATGCGCGACGTCTTCACCATGGGCGCGCGCCCCATCGCCATGATGAACGCGCTGCGCTTCGGCGAACCCAGCCACCCCAAGACCCGCCACTTGGTGTCGGGCGTGGTGTCGGGCATCGGCGGCTATGGCAATTGCATGGGCGTGCCCACCGTGGGCGGCGAAGTCAATTTCCACAAAAGCTACAACGGCAACATCCTGGTCAACGCCATGTGCGTGGGCCTGGCGCGTCAGGACAAGATTTTCCTGTCGGCTGCCAAGGGCGCCGGCAATCCGGTGGTCTATATCGGCTCCAAGACGGGCCGCGACGGCATTCACGGCGCCACCATGGCGTCGGCGGAGTTCGACGATGCGTCGGAGGAAAAGCGTCCCACCGTGCAGGTCGGCGACCCCTTCACCGAAAAGCTGCTGCTGGAAGCCTGCCTGGAACTGATGGCGACGGACGCCATCATCGCCATTCAGGACATGGGCGCGGCGGGCCTCACCTCTTCATCCGCCGAAATGGGCGACAAGGGCGGCAGCGGCATCGAGCTGGACCTGGACAAGGTGCCCCAGCGCGAAACGAACATGACCGCCTATGAGATGATGCTGTCGGAAAGCCAGGAGCGCATGCTGGCAGTCCTGAAGCCGGGCCGCGAGGCCCAGGCCGAAGCCATCTTTAAGAAGTGGGAGCTGGATTTCGCCGTGATCGGCGTCACCACCGACACCAGCCGTCTTGTCGTCAAGCACAAGGGCAAGATCGAAGCCGACATGCCCATCACGGCGCTGTCCGATGCTGCGCCTGTGTATGAGCGCCCATACAAGGAGCGCGCCGCACTGACCGGCGAGCCCAGCTTCGACAAGAAGAAGAACGCGCTGGAATCGCTGAAGACCATCCTGGCTTCGCCCGACATGGCTTCGCGCCGCTGGATCTGGGAACAGTATGACCACACCGTGATGTCCGACACCGTGCAGGTGCCCGGCGGCGACGCCGCCGTGGTGCGCATCCATGGCACGAACAAGGCGCTGGCGATCACCACCGACGTGACGCCGCGTTACTGCCGCCCCGATCCGTTCGAAGGCGGCAAGCAGGCTGTGGCCGAAGCCTGGCGCAACCTGACTGCGGTTGGCGCCACGCCGCTCGCCGTCACCGACAACCTGAATTACGGCAATCCGCAAAAGCCCGAGATCATGTGGGAAATCGTGGCCGGCATCGACGGTATCGGCGCCGCCTGCCGCGCGCTGGATTTCCCGGTGATCGGCGGCAACTGCTCGCTCTACAACGAGACCAATGGCGAAGGCATCCTGCCCACGCCGGCCATTGGCGGCGTCGGCCTGATGAAGGATGTCAGCAAGATGGCGACCGTCGGCTTCAAGCGCGACGGCGACGTGATCATTCTGATCGGCGAAACCAAGGGCCATCTGGGCCAGTCAATTTACCTGCGCGAGATTGAAGGCCGCGAAGAAGGCGCCGCCCCCAAGGTCGACTTGGGGCTTGAAAAGAAGAACGGCGACTTCGTGCGCGGCCTGATCGAAGCGGGCCGTGTCGACACCGTGCATGACGTGTCTGACGGCGGACTTCTGGTGGCGATCGCGGAGATGGCATTGCCCCGTGGTATCGGCGCCAATGTCGGCATTGCCGCCCTGCCCGACGCCATTCCGTTCTGGTTTGGCGAAGACCAGGCACGGTATGTGATCGCCGCGCCCTTCGCGGAAGCCGAAAAGATCGTGGCCGAAGCCCGCGCCGCCTTCATCACCGTGGCCGAGCTGGGCAAGACCGGCGGCGACCGCCTGATCCTGGACGACAGAAGCAGCGTGGGCATCGCCAGCCTGAAGGATGGCTTCGAGGGCTGGTTCCCCAATTTCATGTCGGGGGAAGAAATCCCCGTGAAGAACTGAGGCGTCCCATGGGCATGAAGGCCAGCGAAATCGAGAAATTCATCCGCGACGCGTTTCCGGACGCCGAGATCGAGATGAAGGATCTGGCGGGCGACGACAATCACTGGTCCGCCACCGTCAAATCCGCCGCCTTCAAGGGCAAGACCCGCGTGGCCCAGCACCAGATGGTCTATGCCGCGCTGAAGGGCAATATGGGCGGCGTGCTGCATGCCCTGCAGCTTCAGACGATTGCCAAAGACTAGAACAAGTCTCCCCAAACCCGTTTGCGCACCCGGGGGTATTCGTCTTTGTCGCGCGTCGCGACGAATGCGCCGCGCAAACCTGTTTCATCGCACAGCTTGAAGGTCAGGCCGGGTTTGCTTTCCAGCGGCGGCGCCAGGATGCGCGCACCGCGCGCCACCGCGTCGCGCGTCACCGCGACGTAAGCATAGCGCTCATCCTCGAACGGCACGCTGGCGTCCTTCAGCAGCATGTGGTCGCGGCTGCGCGGCAGGCGCTGCGAGAAATGGCACCAGTCATCGCCGCCCATCGGACATTCCTTGTCATGGGTGCAGGGCGCCGCCACATGCGCCCCCGCCGCGATCAGTGCCGCGCGGGCGGCGCGGATGCGGGCAAAGCCTTGCGGCGTGCCCGGTTCGACCAGCACCAGCACCTGTCCCGCGCGCTGCCACAGACCGCGCGCGGCGGTGGCGGCACCAGCCTCCGACATTTCCGCCAGCACATAACTGGCCACCACCAGGTCATGCGTGCCGGTCGCCGAAACCAGATCGCCCGCCGCGATATCGGTTGACGGCAAGCCCTGCTCGGCCAATTGGCCCGCCAGCGCGCGCAAGGCGGGGTTGGCGTCCAGCATGGTGACCCCGGCAATGCCGGGCCATGCCGCGCAGGCCGCCCAGCTTGCCGCGCCGGTGCCGGCCCCGGCGTCCAGCAGGGTGATAGGTGCAAAGCCCGGCATCACTTCGACAAGCCTGGCGAACGCCGCCGCGCAGGCCGCATAGGTCGCGGGCATCCGCGCCAGCGCATAGGCCAGGGCATCGGTGGGCGTGTTCAGCCCCTTCGAGGTCTGGCCATCGCGGTAACCCGCCGACAGCGCGCGGGCCGCTTCCACCAGCGCCTTGCGCGGCACGCCTTCCAGCGCCCCGTTCAGGGCAGCGGTCAGCGCAGGCGGCAGGGCGGGATTCATCTAAACCATCGCAAAATCGGGGCTTTCCGGGACGCCTTGACCCGCTATGCCCCCATGCTTAGATCATAGCCGAGATTAGCTGAGAGTTCCCCAAAATGTCTGACGTTCAGGCCCAGATCGCCGCCGATGTGAAGAGCAACGATGTGCTGCTGTACATGAAAGGCACGCCCGCTTTTCCGCAGTGCGGCTTTTCGGCGGTGACGGTGCAGATCCTCAACCATGTCGGCGTGAAGTTCAAAGCCGTGAACGTGCTGGAAGACCAGGACGTGCGCGAAGGCATCAAGACCTTTTCGAACTGGCCGACCATTCCCCAGCTTTATGTGAAGGGCGAGTTCGTCGGCGGCGCGGATATCGTCAAGGAAATGTTCGAGCAGGACGAGCTGATCCCCTTCCTGGAACAGAACGGCATCGCGCTGGAATCGGCATAACCCCAGGCCGACCGCCCAATAAAAAAGCCCGCCATTTCTGGCGGGCTTTTTGTTTGTCTTGCTGGCGGATCAGCGCGAATAGAATTCGACGATGAGGTGCGGTTCCATCTGCACGGCGTACGGGACGTCGGCCAGCTTGGGGGTGCGCAGCAGCTTGGTGGACTTGCCTTCCGCCACTTCCAGATAGTCGGGCGTGTCACGCTCGGCGCTCTTGGAGGCTTCCAGCACCAGCGCCATGTCGCGGGCCTTGGCGCCCAGCTCGATCGTGTCGCTTTCCTTGACGTGATAGGAGGCGATGGTGACGCGGCGGCCATTGACCTTCACATGGCCGTGGCTGACGAGCTGGCGGGCGGCGAACGGGGTCGGCACGAACTTGGAACGATAGACGATCGTGTCCAGGCGGGTTTCCAGCAGGCCGATCATGTTCTCGCCGGTGTCGCCGGGGCGACGGGCGGCATCGGTGTAATACTTGCGGAACTGGCGCTCGGTGATGTTGCCATAATAGCCCTTGAGCTTCTGCTTGGCCTGCAGCTGCGTGCCATAGTCCGACAGCTTCTTGGCGCGGCGCTGGCCGTGCTGGCCCGGACCATAGGAGCGCTTGTTGACCGGGCTCTTGGGACGGCCCCAGATATTCTCGCCCATGCGGCGGTCGATCTTGTACTTCGAATTCTGGCGCTTGCTCATAAGTCCTCGAGGCTCGTTGGCGCACCCGCTTTTGGCGCATATGCGCCGGGGCTGGTGCCGGAAAGGTCGCGCACTATATTCAGCGACTTCCCCAAGTCAAACGCATGCAACCTGTGGTTTAGTGTGCGATTCGTAACCCATTATTTTCAATGGTTTAAGTGCTGCATGCCGCATGGTTTTGCACTGGCGCCGACATGCCGCCAGGTCTTTCCTGCGCCACAGGCTGCTGCGGCCCCACGTCGGCGCGACGGGCCGATATGGCGTGATACAAGTCGCTGGCGTCGTTCGACAGCGCCGTGATCGAAAAGCATGCCGACCAGATTCCCGGCCTGGCAGGCATGATCCGCGAAGAAGCCGTGCCGTGCGTGCCGTTCGCGTCGGTGCTGGACAGGCTGGCAACCGACCGCCTCGACCTGCTGCAGATCGACACCGAGGGCGCCGACGGATTCATCCTGTCGCTTTTCCCCTTTGCGCGCATCAAGCCCGCGATCGTGCATTGGGAAGTCAAGCATCTCACCACGCGGCAGCGCGAGGATGCCATGGACCACCTGGCCGCGTTCGGCTACCGCTTTGCGCCGTCGGGCGGCGAAGACATGCTGGCGGTGCTGTAGCGCCGGCTAGGAAATATCGTTCAGGGGCCGTGTCATCGACAACCGGTTCTGACGCTTCCTGCGCCACATGAAGAATCCAGTGACGAAGAACAACAGCGGCACAAAGCCGGTCACGAAAGCCGCCAGCCAATAGAGCGGGCCCAGCACAGTGCCGACATGCAGCCTTGTCATCAGCGTGACCAACGCGTCGACGCGCGAGGGTGGCTGCGGATCTGCGACCAGCGCCGCGCGATAGGGATCGACGAACACGGTTCTGCCCTTCCAGTCGCCCAGTTGCACCTTGATCGCCTGCCCGTCCCGCACCGGCAGCGTCACGCTGGTGGGATTTATGCGGGCCTGGCCGGCTTCGGCCAGCGCCACCGCCTGCCAGCCGCCGATCATCCTGCGGCCCGAACCGGGCACCTCGGCGATGAAGCCGTAAACCCGTTCGGGCGTGTTGGGCGATCCGCTGACGAGCGCCAGCGCGGCGCGCGTGGTCTGGTGAAACACCATGCCCACGCCCGTCAGCGTGAGGTTCAGGAACAGCAGCAGCGACCAGATGCCCACCGCACCGTGCAGTTCGCGGTGTAGCCGCAGCCCTCGCGCCTTGCTGCTGACCTTGAGAGCCTGGCGCCAGCGGCCTCTCCTTGGCCACCATAGATAAAGACCCGACAGGCCCAGTCCCAGCATCAGGACGCCCAGCCAGCCGACCGCGATGCGGCCCGCGCGCGCCAGGAACAGGTGGCTGTGCAGGTCACTCATTACCGCCAGCGCCGGATGCATCCGCTGCATGTAGCGCGCGACCTCGCGCCCGGTCGCGGGGTCCAGCAGGATGTTGGGATGGGGCGAATTCCAGCCGCCGAAATGCACGGTGACGGGCCGGTCGGGTGCTTCGGGCAGTGTCACCTCCGCCTGCAAACCAGCAGGTGCGCCGGCGGCGCTGCGGGCGCGGACTACAAGCGCTTCCAGCGAAAGCGGCGGCCCCGCTACTGGAACGCGCACCGCGGGCTTGCCGGTGTCCAGCCCCGTCACCGGTCCCAGCATCAGCAGCGAGCCGGACAGCGCGATCAGCGCAAACACGATGCCCAGCGTCAGCCCGACCCACAAATGCACCTGAAACAGCAGCCTGCGCAGCCCCATTCCTCGCCCCCCATTTTGCCGCGACTGTGCAGAATCGCCGCCCCCATCGCAATCGCGCCGCGACTGGCGCGAAGGCGGTGCGGACAGCTATGGTTTGCGCTGGCGGCCCGCACTCAGTAAATCATCGGCCATCGGCCCCGTGGCGGAACTGGTAGACGCACCGGACTTAAAATCCGTTGATCCGAAAGGGTCGTGTCGGTTCGAGTCCGACGGGGGCCACCAATAGCTTCGCACCAGCTCAAAGCACCGCTTCGATCAAGTGCGGTCCGGGGGTGCGCATCGCTTCAGCGAAGAGCGTAGCGAACTGATCCGTCGTTTCGGCCCGCATCGCGTTCACGCCATGGCCTTGGGCGATCTTCACGAAATCCAGCACCGGATTGTGCAGGTCCAGCATCGATAGCGTCTTGGGGCCGGGATTGATGGCGCCGACGCGGCCCAGTTCGATGTTGAGGATGTTGTAGCTGCGGTTGGCGCAGACGATGGTGACCACGTCCAGCTTTTCGCGGGCCATGCTCCACAAGGTGGGAAGCGAATACATCGCCGCGCCGTCGCCGGTTACCGCGATCACCTTGCGGCCCGGGCAGGCGATGGCGGCGCCCATCGCCATCGGCTTGGCGTCACCGATGGCGCCGCCGGTCAGGAAGATGGCGTCATGGCGCGGGGCGCAGACCAGATGCTTCTGCAGGCCCGGCCCGGCGGTCAGCGAGTCATCCGACCAGATGACGTCCTCAGGCATCAGCGCTGCGATGATCGCGCCCATCGCATCGCTGGTCAGCGCACCGTTGGCGGGCATGTCGGGGCGCACAAGCTGCACGATGTTGCCCGGCGCACGCGCGTCCAGCGCATCGGCCAGCGCGATCAGTACCGCTGTACCGTCATCTTCCGGCGCGGCCAGGGTGAGAAGGTCGCAGCCCTTCGGCGTCACCCAGCTCGGCTTGTCCGGATAGGCAAAGAACGTCACCGGCGGCGGCGCGCCGACCAGCACGATCTGCTCCAGGCCCGCCATGCTTTCCACGATCTGTTCGGAGAAATAGGGAATGCGCTCGATCGCGGGCATGCCGGCGCCGCGGGTGATGCGCGGTGTGAAATAGTCATGGGCGATGCGCGCGCCGGTAGCGGCCGCGATGCGCCCCGCCGCCTGCAGCCCGGCGCGTTCCAGGCAGCAACCGCGCAGCAACAGCAGGCTGCGCTTGCCGGACTTCAGCGCGGCGGCAATCTTCTCGACTGTCGCTGACGCCACTGCGCCCGGCGCTATCGGCGGCAAAGCGGGCGCAGGCGTCTTCGCCTCCTCCCAGGCGCAGTTGGCGGGCAGCACCAGGGTGGCGATCTGCCCGCGCCTTGCGGCCTGCACCGCGCGGGCGCCGTCGGCAGCGACTTCGGACGCCGACTTGCTCTGGTGCAGCCAGTCCGACACCCCGCCGCAGATCGCCATGATGTCGGAGGTCAGCGGCGCCTGGGCATATTGCGAGTGGCTGGTCGCGTGATCGCCCACGATATTGACGATGCCCTGCCCGGCCTTGCGGGCATTGTGCAGAAAGGCAATCGCGTTGGCGAAGCCGGGCCCCAGATGCAGCAGGGTCGCGGCGGGCTTGCCCGCCATGCGGGCATAGCCGTCGGCCGCGCCCGCCACCACGCCTTCGAACAGGCACAGCACGCCGCGCATGCGCGGTTCACGGTCCAGCGCCGCCACGAAATGCATCTCGGAGGTGCCGGGATTGCCGAAACAGATTTCGATGCCGCTGTCGGCAAGGGTATGGACCAGGGTTTCCGCGCCGTTCATGCCGCCAATAAGCCGCGCGGCCTGCCCAAAAACAAGAGAGGCCGCCTTCCCCAAAGGAAAGACGGCCTCGCATTGTCTTACTGACGTCCGTCGCTTACGCGGCGCTGTCCTTCGCGAGAAGAATCCAGTTCGCGGCCTTCGACGTCCGCAGATAGTGACAATGAGACACTGGATCACCTCCTTCTGAGAAAATTGTTGCACTGCAAATGTAGTACGCGCCGCCCGATTTGCAATAGACTCGGCGCACTCACGGGGCGGGCATGGAAACAATTTCGACCAGTTGCGTCATCGCCGGGGGCGGTCCCGCCGGCATGATGTGCGGCCTGCTGCTGGCCCGCGCCGGGGTCGACGTCACGGTGCTGGAAAAGCATGCCGACTTCCTGCGCGATTTTCGCGGTGACACGGTGCACCCCTCCACACAGCAGATTTTGCACGAGCTGGGGCTGCTGGAGCGGTTTCTGGAACTGCCCCATGCCAAGATCCGTCAGGTGACGCTGGATTTCGGCGACCAGCATTTCACCATCGGCGACTTCACGCGCCTGCCCACCGTCAGCAAGTTCATCGCCCTGATGCCGCAATGGGACTTTCTGGATTTCATCGCCGATGAGGCGAAGAAGTATCCCAACTTCCGCCTGCTGATGCAGACCCAGGCGCGCGACCTGATAGCGCAGAAAGACAAGAATGGCGGCGACCGCATCGCCGGCGTGCTGGCGACGGGGCCCAGCGGCAATCTGCAAATCCGCGCCGGGCTGACCATCGGCGCCGATGGCCGCCATTCCATCCTGCGCGACAAGTCCGGCCTGAAGGTCAAAGACCTGGGCGCGCCCTTCGATGTGTTGTGGCTCAGCCTGCCGCATCGGCCTGGTGATCCCGTCGATCTGGTGGGGCGCATCCAGGGCGGCGCGTTCTTCGTGATGATCTATCGCGGCGATTACTGGCAATGCGCCTATGGCATTCCCAAGGGCGGGCATGACGCGATCAAGGCCGAGGGCATCACCGCCTTCCGCGCGCGTTTGCGCAAGGTTGCCGGTTTCGCCGCCGACCGCGTCGACACCATCACCGGCTTCGATCAGGTCAAGCTGCTGACGGTGACGGTCAACCGGCTGGAGCAATGGGCGCGGCCCGGCCTCTTGATGATCGGCGATGCCGCCCACGCCATGTCGCCGGCGGGCGGGGTGGGCATCAACCTGGCGATCCAGGACGCGGTGGCGACCGCCAATATCGTCGGCCCGGTGCTGCAGAAGGGCGTGCCCAGATTTTCCGACCTGAAGAAAGTGCAGCGGCGGCGCGAATTCCCCACCCGCGTCATCCAGCGCTTCCAGATTTTCGCGCAGGACGTGATGCTGGCGCCGACCCTGCGGGCGAAGGAAACGCCCAAGGTGCCGTGGGCGGTGAAGCTGCTGAACGCCTGGCCATGGGCGCGGCAATTTCCGGCGCGTTTCGTCGGCATCGGGCCGCGGCCCGAGCATGTGCAGTTGCGAAAACGCTGAACGTATTGCTGCGCCGCCGCATCGAATCTGCATTCGCGCGCGGGCGCAACGGGACTAGACTTGCAAGCCTAGGACCAATGCGGGAGCCGACCATGGCGATGCTGGATCACAATGACCGTCCTGTTCACGACACCAACCGCTGCGCCGCCATGTTCGTTCTGACATGGCTGGGCTTCTTCGCGGTGATTGGACTGCTGAGTTATCTGAGCAAGCTGTTTTAGAAAGTAAGTTGGATCCCCTTCCCTCGCGGCTGGACGCCGCTCGCCGGGGATGATTTCGCGCTTTCGCGCGAAATCACATCTGCATGGTCCAGCCTTCGACGCCCATAGCCGCCTGACGCACGGCTTCCGATAAAGTCGGGTGCGAGTGGCAGGTGCGGGCGATGTCTTCCGACGAGGCGCCGAATTCCATCGCCAGAACCACTTCGGCAATCAGATTGCCGGCTTCGGGGCCGACAATGGCGCAGCCCAGAACTTTGTCCGTCTTGGCGTCGGCCAGAATCTTCACCAACCCATCGGTGGCCATGATGGTCTTGGCGCGGGCATTGGCGGTGAAGGGAAACTTGCCGACCTTGTACTGAATGCCTGCAGCCTTAAGCTCTTCCTCGCTTTTGCCGACGGTGGCGACTTCCGGGAAGGTGTAGACCACCGACGGGATCGCGTCGTAATTCACATGACCGGCCTTGCCGGCGATGATTTCGGCGCAGGCGGTGGCTTCGTCTTCGGCCTTGTGCGCCAGCATCGCGCCTTCGCGGCAGTCGCCAACGGCATAGATGCCCGGCACCTTGGTGCGATAGTGATTGTCGGTGATGACGCGGCCGCGCTTGTCCAGCTCGACGCCGACTTCGGCAAGGCCAAGGCCCGCGGTGTAGGGAACACGGCCGATGGCGACCAGCATCACGTCGCAGTCGATGGTGGACTTTTCGCCGCCCGCTGCCGGTTCAACCGACACTTTCAGGCCGCTGCCCTTCTTTTCCACGCCGGTGACCTTGGTGGAAAGCTGGAAGGTGAAACCCTGCTTGGTCAGGATGCGCTGGAACGCCTTGCCGACTTCGCCGTCAATGCCCGGCGTGATGCGGTCGAGGAATTCCACCACCGTCACTTCGGCGCCCAGGCGGCGATAGACCGAACCCAGTTCCAGGCCGATCACGCCCGCGCCCACAACCAGAAGCTTCTTGGGCACCGAGGTCAGCGACAGCGCGCCGGTGGAGGAGACGATCTGCATTTCATCGATGGTGACGCCGGGCAGCGGCGCGACGTCCGAACCGGTGGCGATGATGATGTGCTTGGCGGTGAGGCTGCGCACCTTGCCGTCGGCGCCTTTGACTTCCACTTTGCCCGGCGCGGTGATGCGCGCTTCGCCGACAATGGCTTCCGACTTGGCTTTCTTCAGCAGGAATTCGACGCCCTTGGTCAGCTCGCCGACCACCTTGGTCTTCTGCGCCATCATCGCCGGCAGATCGAGCTCGACCTTGGCCTTGATGCCCAGCTTGGCGAAATCTTCCTTGGCTTCGTGGAAGCGCTCGGACGCATGCAGCAGCGCCTTGGAGGGAATGCAGCCGACATTCAGGCAGGTACCGCCGAAGGTACCGCGCTTGTCGATGCAGGCGCTGGTCAGGCCAAGCTGGCCCAGGCGGATCGCCGCGTTGTAGCCGCCGGGACCGCCACCGATCACGATCGCATCGAAATTGTCCGCCATGGTCCTGCCAGTCCTGAAATCACGGGCGGGAACATAGCCGTTGAGACGCAGGCGGAAACAGCCCCAAACGCATGTCTGACTTGAATTTTTAGGCTTGCGTGCCGTCCGAGGGCTTCAGGTCGGGGTCCGGGAAGACCAGATCCACCACCGTGCCGCGGCCGGGCTCGGACTGGACGGTGGAAACCCCGCCCAGCTGCAACCCGAAGGTCTTGATCAGCCGGCTGCCCACACTCTTGCGGCTGCCTTCCATGGCGAAGCCCAGCCCGTTGTCGGCGATTTCCAGTTTCAGCTTGCCACCGTCGATCGGCGCCATGCT
>CAILUV010000061.1 GCA_903837555.1 uncultured Alphaproteobacteria bacterium | reverse complement strand
TACCTTTGTGTTTTCCGGCGACGTGCTGCGGTTTGAAGGTCTGCGCGAGAACGGCGCCTTCGTCACCCGCACCAACGATCCGCAAGCACAAATCCCCAGCTACAATGGCGGCAAGTTTCCGCTTTCGACTTTTCTGGCGCAGCGGGTACGCGAGATCGTTTCCAATCCGGACGGCTGGGCCAACTTGCCCGAGCCGGTGCAGGAATGGCTGAAGATTCAGGAATGGCGCAGCATGCTGCCCAAGCCGGGCCAGCTTCTGGTCGAGACATTCCCCCGCGCCAAGCGGCATTACCTGGTCTGCTATCCGTTTGAGGGGCGGCTGGCGCACCAGACTCTGGGCATGTTGCTGACGCGACGGCTGGAGCGCAGCCGCCATTACCCGCTTGGCTTTGTCGCCAACGAATATGCGCTTGCCGTTTGGGCGGCTAAGGATATGAGCAGCGTCGACATGGATGCGCTGTTGGACGAGGACATGCTGGGCGACGACCTGGATGCCTGGTTGGCAGAGTCCAACATGTACAAGCGCACTTTTCGCAACTGCGCCATCATCGCCGGCCTGATCCAGCGCCGTTTTCCCGGCAAGGAAAAAAGCGGACGGCAGGTGACGTTCTCCTCGGACCTGATTTACGACGTCTTGAGGGAACATGAACCCGACCATGTGCTGCTGCGCGCGACCTATGCGGATGCGGGAACCGGCCTTCTGGATATCGCGCGCCTGGGCGACATGCTGACACGGGTCCGGCGGCGAATCGTGACGCGCAAGCTGGAGCGGGTTTCGCCGCTGGCGGTTCCGGCCTTGCTGGAAATCGACGTTCATATGGTTGCAGGCGAGGCGGACGAAGCTATCCTGCGGGAAAATGAAGACGCACTGATACGGGACGCGATGCGTGTTGACTGATCCTTCCGGCGATTTGCTGATCACGGTGAATGGCGAGACACTGCTGCTGGATGCCTGCGGCGCGGCCTATGTCGGCGCCCATGACACGCTGGTTTTTTCGGACCTGCATTTCGAAAAAGGCAGCGCCTATGCCCGCGGCCGCCAGTTCCTGCCGCCTTATGATACCGCCGACACGCTGGCGCGCATGCGCCGCGCCATCGATCGCCACAAGCCGGCGCGGGTGATCGCGCTGGGGGATTCCTTTCATGATGCGGGCGCCGCCGACCGGCTGGGTCCGCAGGCGCGCGGCCTGCTGGAAGAGATAGGCCGCGCCGCCCGCTTTGTATGGATCGCGGGCAATCATGATCCGCACCCACCGACCTGGCTGGAAGGCGAGACGGCCGAGATCTACCGCATGGGGGGGCTGACCTTTCGGCATGAACCGCTGGCGACGTTCGAGCCGGGCGAAGTGGCGGGTCATCTGCATCCCTGCGCCAGCGTCGCAAAATGGGGCCGTCGCGTGCGGCGGCGCTGTTTTGTCAGCGATGGCTTGCGGCTGATCCTGCCGTCCTTCGGGGCCTATACCGGCGGGCTGGATGTGGGCAATGCGGCCATTGCCAGCCTGTTCGCCGGGCCGTTCCACGCCTACATGCTGGGCACCAGCCGGGTGTTCGCCATCCCGCGGCCGATCGCGGTCTGATCAGGGGCGCGGCTGCGCCTGATACCAGGTCATGAACTCTTTGGTCTTGTCGATGGCGCCTGCGGGCGCGGACTGACCGGCATCAATGTCCACCGCATTGGTGAAGCCCTGGCCTTGCAGGAACTTGGCCAGCAGATCCTGAATACGCAGCATCACCGGTCCGATCACGGTTTGCGCGCGCTTGGTGTATTGCGTTTCCAGGTCTTCCTGAACCCGGCGGTATTCCAGGTTCACGGCTTCGAGTTGGGCGAGTTTGGATTTCTGCTCGGCCTGCGGCGCGTTGGCGGTTTTCAGCTTCTGCAGTTCGTCGTCGAGCTTGGCCGCCCGGTCGGCAATGCGTTCGAGCTCGGATGCCCGCGGCGTGAACTCGCGGTTGACGCGTTCCTGCGCCTGCGCCAGGTCGGGCAGCGCGGAAAATTGACTGCTCTGGATCACCGCGATTTTGGCGGCAGGCTGCTGCGCCTGCGCGGGCAGGGCCGCCAGCATTGCGGCCATCATGATTGCCTTGCCGATTGTCCGCATGTCGTGCCCTGAAGATCGCAAACGGGAAGTATCGCACCGGCCCAGGGCTGGCAACGGTCTCAGGCCGGGCGGCGGAACAGGACCGACGAAATCCAGCCCAGCAGCATCGCCATGAAAACGCAGATCAGCCCGTAGGCCAGCGGCGCATTGTGCGCCAGGTTGAACAGGCGCCGCTCGATGCCCGTCTGGTC
>CAILUV010000060.1 GCA_903837555.1 uncultured Alphaproteobacteria bacterium | reverse complement strand
CTGAAAAGCTGGGCGAGTGGTTCGAAGAACACCCCGCCGAAGCGCGGAAGATCCTCGGCAAGGTGATCGAAGCCGGCCTCGCGCGCGAAGCGGCGCGCAAGGCGCGCGAACTGACGCGCCGCAAGGGCGCGCTCGATCTCGCGAGCCTGCCCGGAACGCTCGCGGACTGCCAGGAGCGCGATCCCGCGCTATCGGAGCTTTTCATCGTCGAGGGCGATTCGGCCGGCGGCTCGGCCAAGCAGGGTCGCAACCGCGCCAACCAGGCAGTGCTGCCCCTGCGCGGCAAGATCCTGAACATCGAACGCGCCCGCTTCGACAAGATGCTGTCCAGCGAAGCCATCGTGAACCTGATCACCGCGCTGGGCACCGGCATCGGCCGCGAGGAATTCAACGCCGACAAGCTGCGCTATCACAAGATCATCATCATGACCGACGCCGACGTGGACGGCGCCCATATCCGCACCCTGCTGCTGACCTTCTTCTACCGCCAGATGCCGGAGCTGATCGAACGCGGCCATATCTACATCGCCCAGCCGCCGCTCTATAAGGCGGCGCGCGGCAAGTCCGAGCTCTATCTCAAGGACGAGCCCGACCTGCAGGACCATCTGGTGGCCGAAGGCGCCACTGGCGCGGTGCTGGAACTGCACACGGGTGCCACCATCAACGGCGCCCATCTGGAAGAACTGATCGCCCATGCCCGCCAGGCGGTCGCCGCCCTGAACGGCTTCCCCCGCCACTATCCGCGCTTCGTGCTGGAACAGGCGGCCATCGCCGGCGCGCTCAATCCGGACGTGTTGTCGGACACCGCCAAGGCGGCCGAGGCCGCCCGCTACATCGCCACCCGCCTCGACACCCTGTCGGACGAGTTCGAGCGGGGCTGGGTGGGCGAACCGACCAGCGATGGCGGCCTCTATTTCTGGCGCGAAGTGCGCGGGGTTCGCGAGGCCGTGGCCATCGACGGTGCCCTGATCGCATCCGCAGACGCCCGCCGCCTGGACAAGATGGCGACCGAACTGCAGGCCACCTACCTCAAGGCCGGCACCCTGAAGCGCAAGGACGAGACGCACGAGATCCGCTCGCCGTCCGAGCTGCTGGACGCCATCTTCGCCTGGGGCCGCAAGGGCCTGACCCTGCAGCGCTACAAGGGTCTGGGCGAGATGAACCCCGACCAGCTCTGGGAAACCACCCTGGACGAGAATGCCCGCTCACTGCTGCTGGTGAAGGTCCAGCATGCCGACGAGGCCGGCGAGCTGTTCGCCAAGCTGATGGGCGATGTGGTCGAGCCCCGCCGGGAGTTCATCCAGGACAACGCCCTCTACGCCTCGGTCGATATCTGATGTTGAAGGGCCTGCGCTTCCAGAAGCGGCTGCGCATCCTGCCGGGCCTGCGGATCAACCTGTCCAAGTCCGGGTCCTCCACGACCATAGGTCCGCGCGGTGCCGGGGTGAATATCGGCAAGGACGGCGTCACCACCAATGCGGGTATTCCCGGCACCGGCCTTTCCTATCGCCAGAAGGTTGGCGGCGGCCGGGGCTGGCTGGGCATCATCCTGCTGATGGCCGGGCTGGCCTGGTGGGCCTTCCAGAACCGCGATGTGATCGCGCCTTACCTGAACCCTTAAGGCACCAGACCGAGCAGGCATGCGCCTGTAAACACCACGACGCTCGATCTGCCAAAACTGCGCGCGTTCGAAAGTTTTTTCCTTCAAAATCAAAAACTTCAAGATAGACTCTCAACAAAGAGTCGAACATCTCGCTGGTCATTCCGGGTCTCGAAAACGTGATGTGGCGAACACAGGTGACAGATGGCAACATCACCGACTTCGTGCGCGCCAGCAGAACTCGCCCGCTCCTAAGCGCGTGCCAGCCGGTCGGCGATGATGCGCTGGACCTCCGGACTGGTGCAGATCGACATGTGCGCGCCACCGACCTCCACAACCTCCACTTGCGCATGCGCGTCGGGCCAGGACGCCGCCCGCTCGATGATGCCGTCATCCCGGCTGATGATCGCGGTCAATGGCACAGGCGGGGGCTCGGCAATGGCGGCGAGGTTCCTCACCTCTTCGGCATCCCATAGCAGGGCTGCGGCCTGGGCCAGCGGCGCCAGTGGGGTCACCACCGGCATCCGGATGGGGCTGACGACGGTGATGACACGTGCGAGGGAGCCCGGGCAGGTCTTGGCCGCCTGGCGGGCAATGGTGCCGCCCAGGCTGATGCCTACCAGCGATACGGGCCGCCCGGCGCGGTCCGCAGTCTCGCAAATCTGATCCCTAAGCGCCGCCATCACCCGGCGCATCGGCCCCAGGTTGATCCCGCCGGTCCAGGCCATGGACGCGAAATTCTGCCGGAGCAGGAAGTCCCGCAGCCGGCCGGTGGGCATGTCAGGGGCCAGAAAGCCCGGCACCACGATCACCGGCTGACCCGTGCCGCGGGCGGCATCGTCCGGGAAGGCGGGCGGCGACAGGGTGGCTTGGCCCAAGGCCATCATTTCCCGCGCCAGGGTGGCCGGCGAGACGGTCGAAGTGGGCGGCGGCCAGATGGCGAAGCCGCTCAAGGCGCCCTACTTCCCTGCGTTGCGCTTGCGCATGGCCAGGGTGCGCAGACGAAGCGCGTTCAGCTTGATGAAGCCCGCCGCGTCCTTCTGGTCATAGGCGCCCTGGTCGTCTTCAAACGTCACCAGCTTTTCGCTGTAGAGCGAATAGGACGAGGAGCGGCCTACCACGGTGGCGTTGCCCTTGTAGAGTTTCAGCCGCACCGTGCCCGTGACATATTCCTGGCTGCGGTCGATCAGGGCCTGCAGCATCTCGCGCTCGGGGCTGAACCAGAAGCCGTTGTAAATCAGTGCCGCATAGCGGGGCATGATGTCGTCCTTCAGGTGGGCGGCGCCGCGGTCCAGCGTGATGCTTTCAATGCCGCGATGGGCCGCCAGCAGGATGGTGCCGCCAGGGGTCTCATAGACGCCGCGCGATTTCATGCCGACGAAGCGGTTTTCCACGAGGTCTAGGCGGCCGATGCCGTTGGCCTTGCCCAGTGCGTTCAGCTTGGTCAGCAAGCTAGCGGGCGACAGCTTTTCGCCATCGATCGACACCGCATCGCCCTTTTCAAAGCCGACCTCGATATAGGTCGCCTTGTCGGGGGCATCTTCCGGCGCGATGGTGCGCATATAGACAATGCTTTCGGCTTCCTTGGACGGGTCTTCCAGCACTTTTCCTTCCGAGGAGGAATGCAGAAGATTGGCGTCTACCGAGAAGGGCGCTTCGCCGCGCTTGTCCTTGGCGATCGGGATCTGGTTCTGCTCGGCAAATTCCAACAGCTTGGTGCGGCTGGTCAGGTCCCATTCGCGCCACGGCGCGATCACCTTGATGTCGGGCTTCAGCGCGTAATAGCCCAGCTCGAAGCGCACCTGGTCGTTGCCCTTGCCGGTGGCGCCGTGACAGACGGCGTCGGCTCCCAGCTTTTCGGCGATCTCGATCTGCTTCTTGGCGATCAGCGGACGGGCGATCGACGTGCCCAACAGATAGACGCCTTCATAGACAGCGTTGGCGCGGAACATCGGGAAGACGTAGTCGCGCACGAATTCCTCGCGCACGTCTTCGATGAAGATGTTGGCGGGCTTGATGCCCAGCGTCTCCGCCTTCTTGCGGGCGGGTTCGATCTCTTCGCCCTGCCCCAGATCGGCGGTGAAGGTGATGACTTCGGCCCCATATGCAGTCTGCAGCCATTTGAGGATGACCGACGTATCCAGCCCGCCCGAATAGGCGAGAACGACCTTTTTGATGTCTTTCCTGGACATGACGCCACCTGTAAAAATCGCCGGGACTATAGGGATTTAAGGCCCAAAATCCAGCCCGCTAGAGCTTGCCGATCAGCCAGAAAATCAGGGACAGGACCGCGCTGATCGCAAGGCAGGTCACAATGGGAAAGTAAAAGCCGCCCTGCTCGCCCTGGATGGCGATGTCGCCCGGCAGCCGCCCCAGCCCCAGCTTGGACAGCCATGGCCAGGCCAGCCCCACCGCCACCAGCAACACGCCGCTGACGACCAGGATGCGGCCCATCAGTGCGGCATGCGGGCGATCTGGCCCGACTGCGCTGCGGCCATCCGGGCCGACGCGCGTTCCTTGACGCTTTCGCTCTTGAGCTGGCCGCAGGCCGCCATGATGTCGCGGCCGCGCGGCGTGCGCACCGGCGAAGCGTAACCGGCGCGATTGACCACTTCGGCGAATTTCTCGATCTGGCTCCAGTCGGAGCATTCATAAGGCGCGCCCGGCCAGGCGTTGAACGGGATCAGGTTGATCTTGGCCGGCATGCCCGACACCAGCTTCACCAGTTCACGCGCGTCGGCGATGGAGTCGTTGACACCCTTCAGCATCACATACTCAAACGTGATGCGCCGCGCGTTGGACGCGCCCGGATAGGTGCGGCAGGCCTCGATCAGCTGCTCGATCGGATACTTCTTGTTGATCGGCACGATCACGTCGCGGACATCGTCGCGGACCGCATGCAGCGAAATCGCCAGGCTCGACCCGATCTCGTTGCCGGCGCGCGGGATCATCGGCACCACCCCCGCCGTCGACAGCGTCACGCGGCGCTTGGACAGGGCAATGGCATCGCCATCCATCGCGATGGCCAGCGCGGCCTTCACGTTGTCGAAATTGTAGAGCGGCTCGCCCATCCCCATCATCACGATGTTGGTGACCTTGCGGCCCGGCGCGGTGGACGGCCAGTCCTCCAGTGCATCCTTGGCAATGAGAAGCTGGCCCAGAATTTCGTCGGGGTTCAGGTTGCGCACCAGCTTCTGCGTGCCGGTGTGACAGAAGCGGCAGGTGAGCGTGCAGCCAACCTGTGACGACACGCAAAGCGTGCCGCGATCGGCTTCCGGGATATAAACGGTTTCAAACTCTATGCCGGGCCCGGTGCGCAACAGCCATTTGCGGGTGCCGTCTTCCGACACCTGCGCCGTGACGATCTCAGGCCGCGCCAGCGTGAAGGACTGTTCCAGAAGTTCGCGGAAGTCCCGCGCCAGGTTGGTCATGGCCGAGAATTCGCGCGCGCCATGCACATAAATCCAGTTCCACAACTGGCTCACCCGCATCGCAGCGGATTTTTCCGGCACGCCCGCATTCAGCAACGCGGCTTTCAGCGCACCCCGGTCAAGACCGATGAGAGAGGCGCGCATTTCCATCAAATCGGGCAGCTGGACTGAATCTTCGCCAGCGCGTCATTGAAACCCGACAGGCTGTAGGTGTCGGTCGTGCGGGTGCCGCGCTGGGAGATACCGGTGGCCACCGCCGAGACACCAGCCTTCATGGCGTCGATCATGCGGGCGTTCTCGTCAAGCTTGTCGAGCCAGGCGCTGGCCTGACCGCCGGTGTTGCGGATGAAGAAATTGAACTTGCTGCCGCCGATGCCAAGCGATGCAGCGCCCTTTTCATTGCCCGGATAGCCCAGCACGACCTGGGTTTCGGCCCGTACCTTGCGCGCCGGCCAGGTGCTGACCATCAGATAGATGTCGCCGCGCTTGGCGCCCTTGGGACGCACGGCGCGCGGCTTGGACAGCGCATAACAAGTCAGGCTGGAACCGGAGCCCGTCTGGAACGCGCTCCAGTTGTTGAAGACGCCCAGCAGGCTTGCAGGCGCGCCGCCGCTGCCGCCGACGGCAGGCTGGGCGGCAGCGGGCACAGCGATCAACGCGCCCAACGCAACACCTGCGAATAGTCCCAGCATCTTGTTCATGAAAACTCCGGCTTTCCTGCCCATTCCGGCGCGAGAAATTGCATTGGAATCGGGCGTTTGTGTGATTGGCCGCACCTTATCGAAAGCCACCCTGCCCCTGCAAGTTTTGGCTGGAGCAATGTTCCGTCGGACCGTTTCGTAAGACGGCTCACTCGCGCAGGCCATAGCCTTTGGAATAGAGCCGCCAGACAGTTCCGCCCAGCACCACCAGCAGCAAAAGCGTCAGACCAACACCGAGACCTGCGGGGGTTTCATCAAAGCCGATCATCGAACCGCGCAGGCCATTGATGAAATAGAAGAAAGGGTTGGCCCAGGCAAGCCAGCGCAGCCATTCGGGTAACATCTCGACGGTGTTGAACACCCCGCCCACCATCGACAGCGGCGTCAGGAAGAACACCACCGGCATGTTGAGCTGCTCGAAGCTCTTGGACCAGAGACCCACAATGATGCCCAGAAGACCGAACACTGCCGATACGCTGACAATCCAGAACAGGAACATCAGCCATGATTCGATATGGGTGGCGTTGAAGAACATGCCCATGAACATGATGCCGACGCCGGTGACGGAGGCGCGCAGCACCACCACCGACAGGCTGCCCGCGATCATCTCGGCATAAGATAGAGGCGCGACCAGCGTCTCCTCGATGAACTTGATGAAGCGCGCGAAATAGATCGCGGACGAAGACTGCAGAAACGCGGCATTGACCACGTTCATCATCACGATGCCCGGCAGCACGAATTCCAGATAGCGGTGGCCCCCGATCTCGGTGATGCGCCCGCCGACCACGAAACCGAAGATGAAGATGAACAGGAGCGCCGAAATCCAGGGCGCGATGAACGCCTGGATCGGCACCCGCATCATGCGCGACACCTCGCGCCGGACCATGGTGTAGAGCCCGATCCAGTTGGTGCCCATCTTGTCCTGGCTGACGTCGGTCATTGCGCCGCCACGTGATCGGCTTCGGCGCCGGTCGCCACCAGATAGGCCTGCTCCAGCCCGCCGGGTTCAGCCACCATTTCATCCTTGGTGCCTTCACGCACCACGCGCCCCTTGTTGACGATGGCGATCTGGCGGCAGAGGCGTTCGACCTCTTCGAGATAATGCGAGGTCAGAAGAATGGTTTTGCCGTCCCGGTTGATCTCGGCCAGATAGCGCCACAGCACGCGGCGCAGCTCGACATCCACGCCCGCGGTCGGCTCGTCCAGGATGATCAGCTTGGGATCGTGGATCAGCGCACGCGCCAGAACCACTCGGCGCTTGAGCCCGCCCGACAGTTCGCGGAACTGCTTCTTGTGATGGGCGGTCAGTTCGAACCGTTCCATCAGCATGTCGGTGCGCTCCTTGCGCAGGCCCGAACGCATGCCGAAATAGCCGCCCATCCAGTCCACGATCTGGCGCGGCGTGGCGAAGGGATCGACATTGAATTCCTGCGGGCACAGCCCGACCAGGCGGCGCGCCTCGCGATAATCCTTCACCGCATCGATGCCGAAAATTTCGATCTTTCCGCTGGTGGGTTCGGCGATGCCGGTGATGCAATGGATGGTGGTCGACTTGCCTGCGCCATTGGGACCAAGAAACCCGAAGAACTCGCCTTCCGGAACCGTCAGCGAAATGTCTTCGACCGCGACGGTGCCGCGGGCATAGACCTTGCGCAGGTTGGTAATGGAAAGGGCGGGGATGGCCATGGAACGTCTTGTTCTGGGTGCTTCTTATATGGAGTGGTTTCGGGCTTTGCCAACCCTAGTAATCGCGGGGTTTGGCCTTGGGCGCACCCCAATTGTGAACAGGCGGAACATCGACCTCGCGGCCCCCCGGCGTGATGGGCCGCCCGCCATAGCCCCCCAGATTGATCAGGCGGTCATACAGCACGATGGCGCCCGCCATGCCGACATTGATGGAAAAACGGGTGGGAATTTTCACCACGAATTCGCACTTGGCGACCATCTGGGGCGACAGCGAATAGCGCTCGGCCCCAAAGACATAGGCTGCGCGGGCGGGGTGACGGAAGCGCGGCAGTTCCACCGCGTCATCAGTTATCTCCACCCCCACCAGGCGGCAGCCCAGCGGCAGGCGAAATTCATCGGGTGTGTCGAAGGAATGAAAGGGAATCACCCCTTCGGCATTGCTGGTATCGCTGTTGGCCTTGGACAGGTTCAGGCGCGGCGCGATCGAGAAGAAGAAACTGGCATCGAAGGCATGCGCGATCCGGACCAGATTGCCCAGATTCATCGGCTTGGAAACACCTTCGATTCCGACCCCAAAATAGCCCTTCATGGCGCCTCACTATCGCGATTCAGGCACGGACGCCATGGCCGCCCCAGGTGCCGTCATGGTATAAACAGGCTTTCAATCGCGGGATTTGTTGAATGCATATTCTGGGCTGGATCATCTTCGGCGCATTCATCGGCTGGCTGGCCAGCGCCATCATGGGCAAGCGCGGCGGCGGCTGCATGGTCAACATCGCGCTGGGCCTGGTCGGCGCGCTGGCGGGCGGCTTTATGTTCCGGCAACTCAGCCCCGGCTTCAATTACGAACAGCAGGGCTTTATCGCCTCGTCGCTGGTGGCGGTGATCGGCGCCATCATCGTGCTGGCGATCTGGAACGCGGTTCGCGGCCGCAAATGAAAAAGCTGATCGCGCTATTCCTGCTGGCCTCGACCCCAGCCCTTGCCGCCACACCCTGCGACGGCATCTGGCAGAAGTCGCTGCCGGCCGGACAGGCGCTGCTGAAAAAGGCCGCGCCGCAGATCAACGGCCTACCCGACAAGCCAAAGTCTTCGAAGTTATGCAGACCGCAACCTGGAGCCTGATCTGGGCCGAATTTCCTAATGCCGAACCCGGCGGCTATTTCCTGAATGGCAATCGCTACGTCACCGTCTGGGGCGGAGTCGCCGCCGGCGAAACCGACAAGGAAATCGCGGCCTGGGCACTGAAAGAAAACAAGGCGATGCCGCCCGCGCTGGCGCGCTGCTTCGGCTGGTATGTGGTGACGGGCCGCGAGCAAGGCCCGCCGACCCGTCCCAATCCGTTCAACCGCTGATCAAACCGCCGGTTTTTGCAGGTAGATTTCGCCGCCGCCCTGCTTGAACTCGTCCGACTTCTTGGCCATGGCGGCACGAATTTCCGCCGTGGACATGCTGTCGTTGGTGCCGCGCGCCGCGTCGCGCACTTCCTGCGAAATTTTCATCGAACAGAATTTCGGGCCGCACATGGAGCAGAAATGCGCCACCTTGGCGCCTTCCGCCGGCAGCGTTTCGTCGTGATAAAGCTGCGCGGTTTCCGGATCGAGCGCCAGGGCGAACTGGTCGCGCCAGCGAAATTCAAACCGCGCCTTTGACATGGCGTCGTCCCAGATGCGCGCCGCCGGATGGCCCTTGGCCAGATCGGCGGCATGGGCGGCGATGCGATAGGCGATGACGCCCGCCTTCACATCGTCGCGGTCCGGCAAGCCCAGATGCTCCTTGGGCGTGACGTAGCAAAGC
Organism: uncultured Alphaproteobacteria bacterium; assembly: GCA_903837555.1. Taxonomy (GTDB): domain Bacteria; phylum Pseudomonadota; class Alphaproteobacteria; order Micropepsales; family Micropepsaceae; genus Rhizomicrobium. The sequence continues at coordinate 198 of CAILUV010000060.1, read as the reverse complement.
ATGGCGCAGCCGAACCAGCCGATCATCGCCGCGCCGATAGCTGAGGTAATGTGGTCGTAGCCCGGCGCGATGTCGGTGGTCAGCGGCCCCAGCGTATAGAACGGCGCTTCATGGCATTCCTTCAACTGGATGTCCATGTTTTCCTTGATGAGCTGCATCGGCACGTGGCCCGGGCCTTCGATCATCACCTGCACGTCG
>CAILUV010000059.1 GCA_903837555.1 uncultured Alphaproteobacteria bacterium | reverse complement strand
CGCCGGACGGCGCTCAGATATCCAGCGCCTCGATATTCATGAAGGCCGTGCGCAGTGCTTTTGACCATTCGCTGGACAGCATCTTGAAATAGGCATCGTCCAGTCCGATGCGCTTGGTGTGTTCGATTCTGAGCGAGCCGGTTTCATAGGTCAAAAGATCGATGGGAAGGCCGACGCTGAGGTTGGAGCGCAAGGTGGAATCAAACGACAGCAGCACCATTTTCGCGGCATCGCCAAGTTTCATGTCGTTGCGCGCCACCCTGTCCAGAATAGGCTTTCCATATTTGTGCTCGCCGATCTGGAAGAAGGGAGTATCGCCCGTCGCCTCGATGAAGTTACCGGCCGAATAGATGTTGAACAGGCGCGGGCGCTCCGTGCCGATCTGGCCGCCGAAGATGAAGCTGGCCGTGAAGGCCTCGCCATTGGACTGAAGATATTCGCCGTCCAGTTCCTTCACGCCGCGCACCGCCTTGCCGACGATGCGCGCGGCCTGGAACATTGTTCGCGCGCCAAAGAGACTGCTGGCTTTGGCGCCGCGGCCCAGCTTGCCCTGCGCGCCCTCCGACAGAATGCTGACCACGGCCTGGGTGATGGCCAGATTGCCGGCGGTGAGCAGCACGAACACGGCATGGCCGGGCTTCTCCCAGGTAAACAGCTTCTTGAACTTGCCAACATTGTCGACGCCGGCATTGGTGCGGGTGTCGGCGGCCATCACCAGCCCGTCGTCAAGAAGCAATCCCACGCAATAGGTCATGAACCTGGTCCAGCGCCTTTCCCTTGCCTGTTATTGTTGGGCGATCTCGACGCGAACTGCAACCCTCATCCGCTCGGCATTGCCGCCGCGGCGCAAGCCGCGCACGGGGGCCACCGCCGCGGCATCGAGTCCCGCCGCCACGCGCACATAAGCGTCGGTGGGGCATTTGGCATTGGCGGGGTCGAAACCGACCCAGCCCAGATCGGGCACCAGCGCCTCGGCCCAGGCATGGGCGGCAGTGGAGGAAGCGCCCTCGCCGGTGACCAGATAGCCGGTAACATAGCGGGCGGGGATCCCTGCCGCGCGGGCCACCGCGATGAAGATATGCGCATGATCCTGGCAGACGCCACGGGCGTCGGCGAAGGCTTCCGCCGCCGTGGTGTGGGCATGGGTGGCGCCGGTTTCATAGGCGACGCGCGCGTGGATCTCGGCCATCAGCGCATGCAGACCGTCCAGCACGGTCCGGCCCGAGAACTGACGCTCGGCGAGGCTGCGGAGCGCTGCGTTGGCTGTCGTTGGTTTGGTAAAGCGCAGGAACACCGCATCAGGCGCCGGGCAGTCAAGGCCGCGCACCAGGCCCGCCACATCCTCAACCTCGACGATGCCTTCGGCGACGATGGACACTGGCCCCCCGGCATTGCCGAAGGTGATCATATGCACCCGGTTGCCGAAGCCATCGGTGTAGGCCAGGGCCCGGTCAAAGCCCGGTGCGGCCACCGACCAGGCGATGGTTCTCTGCGCCGCGAAATCCGCCGGCCAGAGATGCAGCCGCTGCGCCGAATAGGTGACGGGCGCATCGTAGTCGTACCGGGTCTCGTGGCGGATGGCGAGGCGCATGGGCATCAGGGGAAATTGTAGTTTCTGGCGATCGACTGCGACAGGCTGCCGGTTCCCGCGATGAAACCCTGCAGAAACTCGTGAAGGCCGGACTGGAATATCCCCTCCATGTTGCTGGCCTTGAGCAAATCATAGGCCTCGCGGGCCTGGGCATGGCAGTCATAGCTCTGGCCGTAGAGATTGGCGAGGCCCGCCAGCGCGCGGTTCACCCAGCTGTAGGAAAAGATGAGCGAGCGCGGCAT
>CAILUV010000058.1 GCA_903837555.1 uncultured Alphaproteobacteria bacterium | reverse complement strand
CGCCGCAGCGCCCGCTCCGGCCGCCACCGCGCCCGCCTCGTCCGGCCCGCCCGCCGGTGCGGTCCCCTCGCCCATGGTCGGCACCGTTTATCTGTCGCCCGAACCCGGCAAGCCGCCCTTTATCAGCGTTGGCAAGACGGTGAAGGAAGGCGACACGCTGTTCATCGTCGAAGCCATGAAGACCATGAACGCCATCACCGCGCCCCGCGGCGGCACGGTCAAGGAAATCAGCGTCAACGACGCCTCGCCCGTCGAGTTCGGTCAGCCCCTCTGCGTCATCGCCTGATGTTCGAAAAAGTCCTCATCGCCAATCGCGGCGAAATCGCCCTTCGCGTCATCCGCGCCTGCAAGGAGATGGGCATCTCCACCGTGGCCATTCATTCCACGGCCGACTCCGATGCGATGCATGTGCGCCTGGCCGATGAGAGCGTCTGCGTCGGCCCGCCCGCTGCCGCCCAATCCTACCTGAACATTCCCGCCATCATCGCCGCCTGCGAAATCACCGGCGCGGAAGCCATCCACCCCGGCTATGGCTTCCTGTCTGAGAACGCCAAATTCGCCGACATCATCAAGGAACACGGCCTGACCTTCATCGGTCCCACGGCCGAGCATATCCGCATGATGGGCGACAAGATCACCGCCAAGCAGACGGTGAAGGAGCTGGGCATTCCCACCGTGCCGGGTTCGGATGGCGAAGTGCTGGATTCCGACGCCGCCCGCATCGCCGAGGAGATCGGCTATCCGGTGCTGATCAAGGCCACCGCCGGCGGCGGCGGCCGCGGCATGAAGGTCGCCAAGAATGCCGGCGAACTGTCCTTCGCGCTGTCGCAGGCCCGCACCGAGGCCAAGGCCGCGTTCGGCAACGACATGGTCTATATGGAGAAGTATCTCCAGAGACCGCGCCACATCGAAATCCAGATCCTGGCCGACAGCCACGGCCATGTCGTGCATCTGGGCGAGCGCGACTGCTCGCTGCAGCGCCGCCACCAGAAGGTGTGGGAAGAAGCCGGCAGCCCGGCCCTGAACGCGCAGGAACGCGATGATATCGGCGGCATTGTCACCAAGGCGCTGACCAAGCTGGGCTATCTGGGCGCAGGCACCATCGAATTCCTGTACGAAGACGGCCGCTTCTATTTCATCGAGATGAACACCCGCCTGCAGGTCGAGCATCCGGTGACCGAAGCCATCACCGGCATCGACATCGTGCGCGAGCAGATCCGCGTCGCCGCCGGCGCGCCGCTGGGCATTGCCCAGAAGGACGTCATCTTCGAAGGCCATGCCATCGAGTGCCGCATCAATGCGGAAAATCCCTTCACCTTCCGCCCCTCGCCCGGCACCATCTCCCAATTCCACACACCCGGCGGTCTGGGCGTGCGCTTCGATTCGGCGATCTATTCCGGCTACAAAATTCCGCCCTATTACGACAGCCTGGTTGGCAAGCTGATCGTGCATGCCCGCAATCGCAACGAGTGCCTGCTGCGTCTGCGCCGGGCGCTGGACGAACTGGTGGTGGGCGGCATCGAGACCACCATCCCGCTGTTCCAGAAGCTGGTGCGCGAACCTGACATCATCAATGGCGATTACTCGATCCACTGGCTTGAGAAATGGCTCGCCAGCGAGGGCCACTGATTTCGCGTCAGGGGTTCCCTGCCTCTAGGTGAGCGGGATTTTCTCGGCTAGAGTTCCCTTACACACCAATGGGAGGGAGTTAGGTCATGGGTTTTCTCGACAAATACGCATCCCAGATTTTGGGCATCACCCGCATCATGGCGGGTCTTCTGTTCCTGGCGCATGGCACCGCCAAGATGTTCAATTTCCCGGCCCGTGACGGCTGGGACGGCTACAACATCATGAGCCTGAGCGGCGTGGCGGGCGCCATCGAAGTCTTCGCCGGCGCCCTGATCATCGTGGGTTTCTACAGCCGCCCGGCAGCCTTCCTGTCGTCCGGCACCATGGCCTTCGCCTATTTCATCGCCCATGCGCCGCAGAACTTCTATCCGCTGCTGAACCGGGGCGATGCGGCCATCCTGTTCTGCTTCCTGTTCCTCTACATCGCCGCGGCCGGTCCCGGCGCGTTTGCGATCAACAAGAAGTAAGACATTCGGCTTCAAGAAAAAGCGCGCGGGAGAGCATCCCGCGCGCTATTCTTTTGGAATGCACGGTCCCCGGCTCACGCCCGAAATCCTGCTGCGCGCCTATGCCGAAGGCCTGTTTCCGATGGCGGAGAAACGGGACGATCCCACGCTGTACTGGGTCTCCCCCGACAAGCGCGGCATTCTTCCGCTGGACGAATTCCATGTGCCGCACCGGCTGGCCCGCACCGTGCGCTCGGGGCGGTTCACAGTCACCAGCGACCAGGCCTTTGCTGACGTCATGCGGGCCTGCGCCGCGCCCGCGCCGGGGCGCGAGGAAAGCTGGATCAACGGGGAAATCCTGCGGCTCTACACGGCGCTGCATGTCGGCGGCCATGCCCATTCCATCGAATGCTGGCATGGCGAGGAGCTGGTGGGCGGGCTGTATGGCGTGCGACTGGGCGGGGCCTTTTTCGGCGAAAGCATGTTTTCGAAGCAACGCGACGCCAGCAAGGTGGCGCTGGTGCATCTGGTGGATACGCTCCGGCGTGGTGGCTTCACCCTGCTGGATACCCAGTTCATCACCGCGCATCTGGCGCAATTCGGCGCGGTGGAAATACCGCGCGCGCAATATCTGGGATTGCTCAATCAGGCCCTGAACCGCGAGGCCATCTGGGTGAGGCCGGGTTAGCGAAAGGTCCAGTGGACCTCCGCCCGGCCGAACGCAGCGGCGCGCGGCCAAGCGCGACGCCTCCAGAACAGATTACGGATTACTGGCCGGCGCCTTCCGGAAGCTTCTGAACCTGTTCGCGGTCAGACGAGTCCGGCGCCTGTACCTTCACCGGCGCTGTGGAATTGGTGGCCGCGACCTTGGCTTCGTTGTTGTTGCAACTGATCGCCCACACGTCATAGAGCGGATGCTCCACCGCGTTCAGGCCGGGGCTCGAACCGTACATCCAGCCGGAGAAAATCTTGCGCGCGGGCTGATCGGGGCGGCGGTCCTCAATCTGCACGAAGGCGGCGGTTTCCGGGGTCTCGCTGGCCGGCGTCGAATAGCAGAACCGCGCGGTGATGGTCAGCGTGGCGAACCGCACCTGCTTGCCGATCGGCGCATTGATCGAGGTGGGACGCCCGGTGATCTTGTCCAGCCCCAGCATCGCCAGCACGGTGCCACCCTGGGGCGCAGGCGGCGGGGTGGCCGGTCCTTCGCCGGGCGCCATGTTCATCGGCGGCGGATTGGGAATGGCGGGAGCGGCGGGCGTCTGGGCCACTGCCGCGCCGGCGGCTGTCACCATCAGCGCCGCAGCAACGAAATGCTTCACGGACCGTCGCCCAGCGCCGGGGGCGCCAACGGCTTGGGCGCAGCCGGCTGCTGGCCGCCTGAGCTGCCGGCGCCGGTTGCGAAGCGGTTGACCAGGCCCATCACGTCGATCGAGCCCTGCGCGCTTTCAAAAAATTCGCCAGCCGCCATCTTCCGGTCGTCGCCGCCAGGCGTGATCGACAGATACTGGCTGCCCAGAAAACCCGACGAGGTCACCATCACCGACGAGTCGGCCGGAATCTTGATGTCCTCGCGCACATTCATGTGCACGGTGACCAGATAGGTCTTGGGGTCCAGCGTCATGTCGCTGACGCTGCCGATCTTGATCCCGGCCAGGCGCACATCGGTGCCGATGCTCAGGCCATCGACCTTGGGCAGGCGCGCATTGACTTCATAGCCAGACAGGCTGCCGCTGCCGGTTCGGTTGTAGGTGAAAACCAGGAAGCCGACAGCGACGGCGACGACGATGGCGCCGATGATCGTTTCGGCGATGTTGTTCTGCTGCATGACGCGGGTACTCATCTGATCAGTCCGGCTTCCAGGCCTGGTAATCGCCGGTGGCGGACGGACGTGCCCCGCCGCGCGACAGGCTGCCGCTGGGTTTATAGGCGCCTTCGGTGCCGGTCAGGTTGGGCTGGTGCGCTTTTTCAAAAGCGCGGGCCTTGAGCGGCGCGCGGGTCGGCGGTTCGGCATAGGTGTGATGCAGCCAGCCATGCCAGTCGGGCGGCACGCGGCTGGCCTCGACCGTGCCGTTGTAGATGACCCAGCGACGCGAGCCGTCCTTGTTCTGGTAGTAGCGGTTGCCGAAATCGTCGGTGCCGACCGGGCTGCCGGACAGCCAAGTGGTCAGCAGCGTCCCCCAGGTCGCCGAGTTCCACCAGGAAAAGATCATCTTGAAGCGCGACATAAGGGGCTCGTGCGGATTCGCCCGGACTATAGGGGCCGCGGCCATTTTGCGCCAATGTTGCATTGCTCCAAAACCTCGCTTTTTGGCTTATCCCCAAACCGCCCCAAGCCTTGCCCTGACCTGTGGTCAAAGGCTGCGAAAAATATTTCGGCGACTGGATTGAAGGCCCGCTTGACTCGCGGCTTTTTGGCCGAGTTCCCCACCACAAGATGTTGTTACCAACGACACCTGACCCACTATTGGCTTGCGCCGACCTTTCGCCCGTGTCCATACTTTGGGCCAGTCACCGCTCGTGACCACCATATCTGGCGACGCTGCCCGCCGCGAAAACCCGCCCAAAGCGCGGTTTGCGGGCGGAAAATTGTCCCCGAAACGGCAGGGCGACCGGGGCTGGGGCCAGTCAAAACATCTTTTTTCCCGGGGTCACGCCATGCGCATTCGCCGTCATTTCACGGTTGAGGGTCATTCGCCGTACGAAGGCATCGCCTTCCGCAACGCCGCCAGCGAAATCCGCAATCCCGACGGCTCGATCGTCTTCAGCCATAGCGACATCGAGGTTCCCGAAGGCTGGAGCCAGGTGGCCAGCGACGTGCTGGCCCAGAAGTATTTCCGCAAGGCGGGCGTTCCCAAGACCCTGAAGCCGGTAGCCGAAGAAGGCGTGCCGGAGTTTCTGTGGCGCAAGCAGGCGCCCAAGGACGCCAAGGAAACCACCGGCGAAAAGTCGGCCAAGCAGGTGTTCGACCGCATGGCCGGCACCTGGGCCTATTGGGGCTGGAAGGGTGGCTATTTCGACGGCGAGAGCGACGCGCGCGCTTTCTATGACGAACTCTGCCACATGCTGGCATCGCAGAAGTGCGCCCCCAACAGCCCGCAATGGTTCAACAGCGGCCTGCACTGGGCTTACGGGATCGATGGTCCTGGCCAGGGTCATTACTATGTCGACCACAAGAGCGGCCGGCTGACCAAGTCCACTTCGGCTTACGAACACCCGCAGCCCCACGCCTGCTTCATCCAGAGCGTCAAGGACGACCTGGTCAATGAAGGCGGCATCATGGATTTGTGGACGCGCGAAGCGCGCCTGTTCAAGTACGGCTCGGGCACCGGCACCAACTTCTCACCCCTGCGCGGCGCCGACGAAAAACTGTCGGGCGGCGGCAAGTCCTCCGGCCTGATGAGCTTCCTGAAGATCGGCGACCGCGCCGCCGGCGCCATCAAGTCGGGCGGCACCACCCGCCGCGCCGCCAAGATGGTGATCGTGGATATCGATCATCCCGACATCGAAGACTTCATCGACTGGAAAGTGATCGAGGAACAGAAGGTCGCCGCGCTGGTGGCTGGTTCCAAGCTGGCGGAAAAGCACCTGAAGGCGGTGCTGAAGGCCTGCGTCAATTGCGAAGGCTCGGGCGGCGACTGCTACGACCCGCTGAAGAACCCGGCGCTCCGCCGCGAGATCAAGGCCGCGCGCAAGAGCATGATCCCCGACAATCTGATCGAGCGCGTAATCAGCTTCGCGCGTCAGGGCTTCAAGGACATCGACTTCCGCACCTACGACACCGACTGGGACAGCGAAGCCTACACATCGGTGGCGGGCCAGAATTCCAACAACACGGTGCGCGTCACCGACGAGTTCCTCAAAGCGGTTCTGGACGATGACGACTGGCACCTGACCGCCCGCGGCAACGGCAAGATCGCCAAGACCGTGCGCGCCCGCGACCTGTGGGATAAGGTATCCTATGCCGCCTGGGCCTGTGCCGATCCGGGCATCCAGTTCCACACCAGCATCAACGACTGGCACACCTGCCCGGCGGGCGGCGAAATCCGCGCTTCCAATCCGTGCAGCGAATACATGTTCCTGGACGACACCGCTTGCAACCTGGCGTCGCTGAACCTGATGCAGTTCCGCAAGGGTGACGGCGTCAAGACCTTCGACGTCGAAGGCTTCGAACATGCCGTGCGGCTGTGGACGCTGGTGCTGGAAATTTCGGTGCTGATGGCGCAGTTCCCGTCCAAGGAAATCGCGCAGCTTTCCTACGACTATCGCACGCTGGGCCTGGGCTTCGCCAATATCGGCGGCCTGCTGATGAGCGCCGGCATTCCCTATGACAGCCGCGAAGGCCGTGCCACCGCCGGCGCAATCTCCGCGCTGATGACCGGGGTCTCCTATGCCACCTCGGCCGAGATCGCGGGCGAGCTGGGCGCATTCCCGGAATATGCCGCCAACAAGGACGCCATGCTGCGGGTGATCCGCAACCATCGCCGCGCCGCCTATGGCGAGGAAAAGGGCTATGAAAAGCTGGCCACCCCGCCCGTGCCGCTGGACCTGAAAGCCATTTCCGACAGCGAGCTTGCCGAAGCGGCCAAGCGCGCCTGGGACGACGCGCTGAACAAGGGCAAGGAACACGGCTTCCGCAACGCCCAGGCGACCGTGATCGCGCCCACCGGCACCATCGGCCTGGTGATGGATTGCGACACCACCGGCGTGGAGCCGGATTTCGCGCTGGTCAAGTTCAAGACCCTGGCGGGTGGCGGCTATTTCAAGATCATCAACCGCTGCGTGCCCGAAGCATTGTCCAATCTGGGCTATGGCCAGGCGGAGATTGACGCCATCGTCGCCTATGCGGTGGGCCATGGCACGCTCGAAGACTATCAGGGCCGCATCAATCTCGACGCCCTGCGTGGCAAGGGCTTCGGCGAAGAGCAGATCGTCCAGATCGAAGCCGCGCTGGAAGCGGCCTTCGATATTCGCTTTGTCTTCAACAAGTACACGCTGGGCACCAAGTTCTGCACCGAGGTGCTGAAGCTGGACGCGGCCGCTCTGGACGCGCCGGACTTCGACCTTCTCAAGACCCTGGGTTTCAGCCGCGCCGATATCGACGCCGCCAACCTGCATGTCTGCGGCGCCATGACCCTGGAAGGCGCGCCGTACCTGAAGGAACAGCATCTGCCGGTGTTCGACTGCGCCAATCCCTGCGGGCGCATTGGCAAGCGCGCGCTTTCGGTGGAAGCCCATATCCGCATGATGGCGTCCGTGCAGCCCTTCATTTCGGGCGCCATTTCCAAGACCATCAACATGGCCAATGGCGCCAAGGTCACCGATTGCGGCGAAGCCTATATGCTGTCCTGGCGCCTTGGCCTGAAGGCCAATGCGCTGTACCGCGACGGCTCCAAGCTCAGCCAGCCGCTGGCCAGCCAGGTCTTCGCCTTCGCCGATGCCGAGGAAGACGATCTGCTGCCCGAAGCGCCCCGCGTGGCCGCCCAGCAGACCGTGGTGACCGAGCGTATCGTCGAACGCGTGATCGAAAAGGTCCGCAGCCATGAGCGCGAACGCCTGCCCCATCGCCGCAAGAGCTACACCCAGAAGGCCATTGTCGGCGGCCACAAGGTGTACCTGCACACCGGCGAGTATGAAGACGGGCGCCTGGGCGAAATCTTCATCGACATGCACAAGGAAGGCGCCGCCTTCCGCAGCCTGATGAACAATTTCGCCATCGCCATTTCGGTGGGCCTGCAATATGGCGTGCCGCTGGAAGAGTTTGTCGAAGCCTTCACCTTCACCCGCTTCGAGCCCGCGGGCCTGGTGATCGGCAACGACTCCATCAAGAACGCCACCAGCGTGCTGGACTACATCTTCCGCGAACTGGGCGTTTCCTATCTGGGCCGCACCGATCTGGCCCATGTCGTGCCGGCAGCGGACGAGGATCTGGGCCAGGACAGTGCCGGCGGCAGCGCGCCGTCGGAAGTTGCGATCTCCAAGCTGGCATCGACCGGCTATCTGCGCGGCCGCACCCAAATGGCGGTGGTGCGCGGCGGCGCGGCCCCCAAGATGCTGGCGGAGGAAGAACACCACTTCCAGCCGGGCAGCTTTGAAGCCGACAATGACCGCGACGAAGACGCGCTGGACCTGTCGGAAATCCGCGCCAGTGTCGAAGCCTCGATCGCCTCGCCGGTCGGCGCCCAGGTTGCACAGCTTGAAGCGGTTCTCACCAGGCCGCGCGACACCCGCGCGGCGCGGGCCGCCGAAGCGCGCATGAAAGGCTTTGAAGGCGACAATTGCGGCGCCTGCGGCAACTTCACGCTCGTGCGCAACGGCACCTGTATGAAGTGCAACACCTGCGGTTCCACGTCCGGCTGCTCATAACGGAAAATTTTAAGACGGGCTGTCGCGAAAGGGCACGGATCAACTTCCGTGCCCTTTCGTTTTCATATTATGGCTTACGTTCAGTCCACCGCGCTCGAGCAGGTTTCGTATGACGAGGATGCGCATGTGTTGCGCGCCACATTCCGGCAATCGGGGCGTGTCTATGCCTACAAAGACGTTCCGCAGGAGCTTTATGACGGCCTGATTTTCGCGGACTCGTTGGGTGCCTATTTCAACACCCACATCCGCGACCGGTTCGACTTTGAAGAACTGCCGAATTAGGAAACCAGGCGCGGCCTGTATTCCAGTTCGCGCGCATGCTCTTCAAGCTCGCGCGCGGTATGCTCGAACTTGGCCTGATAATCAGGCATCGTCGTGTCGGCTGCTGCATCGCGAAGTTCTGCAGCCAGGATGCGCATGCGACAAATCTGGTGTGGGGAAACCTGCATACACTGACAACGCGCGCATCATCCACACGTTCCGGTTGCCCCCCGGCCTTTAAGCGAATGGTAACCAAGCTGCGCCAGTCTTGGGCATCATGCCCAGATGCGTCCTGTACGTTGCCGCTTTGATTGCCCTGGCCGTTACCGGCCTGTGGACGGCGTCGGCCTTTGCCGCCGATCCCAAGGCCGTGGCGCGCATTCAGGCCGGCATTGTCGATTGCCCCGGCTGCAACCTGCCGGGCGCCAACCTAGCCAACACCTGCGTCAAGGAAAAGAATTTGCGCGGCGCCAATTTCGATGGCGCCGATGCCAGCCTGATGTGCATGTCGTTCGCCGACTTCACCAATGCGAGCTTTCGTGGCACCGACCTTGGCGCGGCCAACATGGCAGGCGCTAGGATGGACGGCGCCGACATGACCGGCGCCAAGACGTCGATCACCTCTTTCCTGGGCACCGACCTGCGCAAGGTCAAGGGCCTGACCCAGGCGCAACTAGACGCGGCCTGCAGCGACGCGGCGACGAAGCTGCCGCCCGGCTTGAAAATCAAGACCTGCCAGTAGCCTACTCGGCTGCTGCCTTCAGCGGATCGGGCTTCCAGCGCAGCACCGGCTTGCGCGCGGCCGCCGTCTCGTCCAGGCGGCGGCGCGGCGCCAGATGCGGCGCACCGGCGAAGCGCTCGGTCTTCTTCTCCCGTGCCTCGGTCGCCAGCGTCCGCAGCACATGGATGAAGCGGTCCAGCGAATGCTTGGATTCCGATTCCGTCGGCTCGATCAGCATCGCGCCATGCACCACCAGCGGGAAATACATGGTCATGGGGTGATAGCCCTCGTCGATCATCGCCTTGGCGAAATCCAGCGTGGTGACGCCGGTGCCGTCCAGGAAGCTGTCGTCGAATAGCGCTTCATGCATGCAGGGACCATCGCCGAACGGCGCGCTCATCACATCCTTCAGGGAGGCCAGGATATAATTGGCCGACAGCACCGCATCTTCCGATGCCTGGCGCACGCCATCACGGCCATGGCTGAGCATGTAGGTCAGCGCGCGGGTGAACATGCCCATCTGGCCGTGGAAAGCACACATGCGGCCGAACGGCTTGGCGCCCTTCGGCGCATCCGCCGCGTCTTCGATCAGGCGAAAGCCATTCTTGTCCGCCACCAGCAGCGGTATCGGCGCATAGGCCGCCAGCCGGTCCGACAGCACCACCGGGCCCGCGCCCGGACCGCCGCCGCCATGAGGCGTTGAGAAGGTCTTGTGCAGGTTGATGTGCATCGCGTCGATTCCCAGGTCGCCCGGGCGCACCTTGCCGGCGATGGCGTTGAAGTTGGCGCCGTCGCAATAAAAGTAGGCGCCCGCCTCGTGCACCGCCTTGGCGATATCCACAATCTCGCCTTCGAACAGGCCGCAGGTGTTGGGATTGGTCAGCATGATCGCCGCCACGTCCGGCCCCAGCTTGGCCTTCAGTGCCTCGGCATCGACCCGCCCGTTGGACAAGGCCGGCACTTCATCCACCGTGAATCCGGCGAAGGCCGCCGTGGCGGGGTTGGTGCCATGGGCCGATTCCGGCACCAGGATGCGCTTGCGATCTTCGCCGCGCGCCTGAATGGCGGTGCGAATGGCCAGAAGACCGCACAGCTCGCCATGCGCGCCCGCCTTGGGCGACATCGCCACCGCGGGCATGCCCGTCAGGGTGGTGAGCCAGTTCATCAGTTGCGAAATGGCTTCCAGCGCGCCCTGGGTGGTGGACTGCGGCGCCAGCGGATGCAGGTCGCCAAAGCCCGGCAGCCGCGCCATTTTTTCGTTCAGGCGCGGATTGTGCTTCATGGTGCAGGAACCCAGCGGGTAAAGCCCGCTGTCGATCGCGTAATTCTTGCGCGACAGCCGCACATAATGGCGGATCACTTCCGGCTCGCTGAGACCCGGCAGGCCGATGGCGCCGCTGCGGCGCGCCCCGCCCAGGCGGCTTTCGGAAATCTGCACGTCCGGCAGGTCGACGCCGGTGGCGCCGTGACCCAGTTCGAAGATCAGCCCTTCTTCATGGTCCAGGCCACGGTCTCCGGAAATGGTGGCGATGCTCGCCGGAAACGCTTCGCCGGACCCGCTGGGGCGACCCTGATTGTTCATGCTCATCAGATGGCTTCCTTCAGCGCTGCAACAAGTGCATCGAAATCTTCGTCGGTGTTGGTTTCGGTGGCTGCCAGGATCAACAGCTTGTCCTGCCCCTTCATCAGCCGCGAAGCGGGAACGCCCGCGATCACGCCTTTGGCCGCCAGTGCATCCACGATAGGTCCGGCGGGTTTGGGCAGCTTCACCGTGAGCTCGTTGAAGAAAGCATTGGTGACCAGTTCGACGCCGGGCAGCGCCGCCAGCCGGTCGGCCAGCGCGCAGGCCTTGGCATGGTTCAGCCGCGCCAGACGCGTCAGGCCATCTTCGCCCAAGAGCGACAGGTGGATGGTGAAGGCCAGCGTGCAAAGGCCGGAATTGGTGCAGATGTTGCTGGTCGCCTTTTCGCGGCGGATATGCTGCTCGCGGGTCGACAGCGTCAGCACAAAACCGCGGCGGCCTTCCGCGTCCACCGTTTCGCCGCACAACCGGCCCGGCATCTGGCGCAGGAATTTCTCGCGGGTGGCGAACAGGCCGACATAAGGCCCGCCGAAGTTCAGTCCGTTGCCGATGCTTTGGCCTTCGGCGGCCACGATGTCGGCGCCCTGCGCGCCCGGCGGTTCCAACAGGCCCAGCGATACGATCTCGGTCACCACGGCGATCAGCAGCGCGCCCTTGGCATGGGCGGCTTCTGCGATGGGCCGCAGGTTGCGGATCAGCCCGAAAACGTCCGGCGACTGCACCACGACGCAGGCGGTCTGGTCGTCGATCAGGGTGATGATGTCCTCGGCGCTGCCGGGCGTAACCGGCGTGCGTTCCACCGGCCCGAACAGCCCGGCCACTGTTTCCACGGTTTCGGCGTAATGGGGATGCAGGCCGCCCGACAGGATCGCCTTGCCGCGCTTGGTGATGCGCTGGGCCATCAGCACCGCTTCGGCGGTAGCGGTGGAACCGTCATAAAGCGAGGCGTTCGCGACTTCCATGCCGGTGAGCAGCGCCACCTGGGTCTGGAATTCGAACAGATACTGCAGCGTGCCCTGCGCGATTTCCGGCTGATAGGGCGTGTAGCTGGTGAGAAATTCCGAACGCTGGATCAGGTGATCCACCGCGCTGGGCACATGGTGCTTGTAGGCACCCGCGCCGCAGAAAAACGGCGCGGCGCTGGCCGCGACATTCTTGGCCGCCAGCTTCGACATGGCGCGGTCGACCGCCAGCTCACCCTGCGTGTCCGGCAGGTCGAAGACGGAAACCGGCACCACCGCCGATTTGGGCACGTCGCGGAACAGGGCATCGACGTCGGCGGCGCCGATCTTCGCCAGCATGGCGCGGCGATCGTCGGGCGTGAGCGGCAGGTAACGCATTACAGCGACTCCAGAAACTTCGCATAGGCGGCCGCGTCCATCAGCTTGGCGAACTCGTCCTTGTTGGACAGCTTCAACTTGAAGAACCAGCCTTCGCCTTCGGGGTCTTCATTGACCTTGGAAGGCGCCGCTTCCAGCGCGCTGTTGGCGCTGGTGACGGTGCCGCCGGCAGGCGCATAGATGTCGCTGGCCGCCTTGACGCTCTCCACAACCGCGGCTTCGCCGCCGGCGCTGACGGCCTTGCCGCTGGCGGGCAGTTCGACAAACACCACGTCACCAAGGGCTTCGGCAGCGTATTTGGTGATGCCGACCGTGGCTTCGTCGCCGTCCAGGCGGATCCATTCATGCTGGTCGGTATAGCGGACTTCACTCATGGATATTCTCCTAGCGGCAATAAGTGTGAGGAACGAAAGGCATGGCAGTAACCAGCGCGGGCAGCGGCTTGCCGCGCACCATCAGATCGAGCGGCGTGCCATCGGCGGCAAAGGCCGCTTCGACATAACCCATGGCCAGCGGCGCGTTCAGGCTAGGCCCGAAACCTCCCGACGTGACCTTGCCGATGATGCGGCCAGTCTTGTCGGCAATCTCGGTGCCCTCGCGGGCCGGTGCGCGGCCTTCCGGGCGGATGCCGACGCGTTTTTTGGCGGGCGCGTTGGCCATGATCTTGTCGGCGGCGGGAAAGTCCTTGGCTTCCCGGCGGCGCTTGCCGATGGACCACATCAGCGCGGCTTCCGCCGGATCGATGCTGTCATCCATGTCGTGACCGTAAAGGCACAGGCCCGCTTCCAGCCGCAGGCTGTCGCGCGCGCCAAGGCCGATGGGCAGTACCTCGACCTCTTTCAGAAGAGCGCGCGCAACCTTCTGCGCATCCGCGCCTTCGATGGAAATCTCAAACCCGTCTTCGCCGGTGTAACCGGTGCGGCTGATGATGGCAGGCGCGCCAGCAACCGTGGTGCGCACGATCTTCATGAAGGTGAGCTGCGAAATGCCGGGCGAATGGCGTTCCAGCACCTCTGCGGCTTTCGGCCCTTGCAGCGCCAGCAGCGCGCGGTCCAGACGCGGCGTCAGGGTGGCGACACCCTTCAGCTTCTCGGCGATGTATTCAAAGTCGCCTTCCTTTGTGCCGGCATTGACCACCAGATACAGGTCCGCCTCACCGGTCAGGCGCGCGAACATGAAATCGTCCTTGATGGTGCCGGCGTCGGTCAGCAGCAGGCCGTAGCGCTGCATGCCTTCCTTCAGGCCCGAAACATCGGCGGGCGTGACGCGCTCCAGCGCCGCCGTATCGCCCGACAGAAAGGCCTGGCCCATGTGCGAGACGTCGAACAGCCCAGCCTTTTCTCGCGTGTGCAGATGCTCTTTCAGGACACCGGCGGGATACTGGACCGGCATCTCGTAACCGGCGAACGGCACCATCTTCGCGCCCAGCTCCAGATGGAGGGCGTAAAGCGGCGTGCGGCGCAAAGTTTCAGTCGAAGATGTCATACCGGTCCCGATGCAAGAGTACGCGCCCTCATGAGCGCGACCCCTCTGTATTGGGACCTGAGAGATTTCCCCGGCACGTCAAAGCGCCGGATTACCCCTTCGGTGAACGCTATCCTCGGTTTATCGAAGAGGGCAGCGTTGCTTTCCAGAAGTTCATCACCCGATCGCGGTCCTTTTGCCTGAGAGTTTCCGGGGCGGTTGCTCCTTCGGCGGCAGTTTTTCAGTGCTCTCTCCCGCGAGGGATCGTGTGCTGGCCACCCCCATGGCGCCTCCGGCGGACGGGGATGTTGCGTAGCATCATAGGTTGGGGTTGCCTCGAGTCAACGAAGCCCGGCGCCGCGCCCAGCCTGTACCCGAGTTACTCACATTCTTTCGGGAACTTCGATGCCCAAAAGGTCCAGAACCCGGGTCAAAACCGCCAAAACCAGGGCGCAAAGCCCTAGCCGGGCCGCCCGCAGGGCCGGGTCGCTTTCCGACAGCACATGGTGCTCGCTGTAAAAGCGGCTGAAATTCTGCGCCAGTTCGAAGGCATATTCGCACAGCATGTTGGGGGCGCGCTTTTCCTCCGCGCCCGCCATCAGGTCGCCCAGCGACAAAAGCTGCAGAATCAGGCGCCGCTCTTCGGGTGAATGGATCGCGGGCGCGCCGATCTGGTGCCCCTGTTCCTTGGCCTTGCGCAACATCGACTGGATGCGCACGGCGGCATATTGCAGATAGGGCCCGGTCTTGCCTTCGAATTTTGAAAACCGCTCCAGGTCGAAAATGTAATCGGTGGTGCGGTGGTTGGAGAGATCGGCGAACTTGATGGTGGCGATTCCGACCTTGCGCGCGATCTCCTCGCGCTCCTGAGCCGAGTAGTCCGCGCCGATCCCCTGTTCGGCCAGGCGCTTCTGCGCTTCCGCCTTGCCCATCTCGATCAGGTCGTAAAGCTTCATCGCGCCGCCGGCGCGGGTCTTGAACGGCTTGCCGTCCGGCCCGTTCATGGTGCCATAGCCGACATGTTCCAGATGGGCGCGGCCACGCAAATTGGCTTTCTCGGCGGCGCGGAACACCTGCTCGAAATGGCCATGCTGGCGATGGTCCACCACATACAGGATCAGGTCGGGATCATAGTCGCGCACGCGCTCGATCACCGTGGCCAGATCGGTGGTGCCGTACAGCACGCCGCCTTCGGACTTGACCAGGATCAGCGGCGGCATCGGCTTCTTGTCGTCATCGCGGGCGACCGGCACCACAACCGCGCCTTCGCTGATTTCGGTCAGGCCCCGCGCCTTGAGGTCTTCCAGCATGGGCCCGATCAGCGCATCGACGCTGGACTCGCCGTTCCACAGATCGAACGTCACGCCCAACGCGCCGAATTCGCGCGTCAGGCCGACCTCGGCCACTTTCACGAAATGCCGCCACAGCGCGCGATAGCCCGCGCGGCCGGCCTGCAAATCCACCGTGGCGCGGCGGGCCGCTTCCAGCCGCGCCGGGTCGGCCTTGCAGGCCGCCGAGGCGCGCGGATAGATCGTTTCCAGATCTTCCATGCTGACCGGGGATTCATCGGGATAAGGCCCGACAATATTGGGATCGAAATAGACCGGCGCGATGCCCATTAGCTCGATCTCGGTGATCAACTGGCCCATCTGAAGGCCCCAGTCGCCCAGATGCACGTCGCTGATGACCTTCCAGCCATTGGCGCGGTACAGCCGCTGCAGGCAATCGCCGATGATGGTGGACCGCAGGTGATGCACCGCCATCGGCTTGGCGATATTGGGCCCGCCGAAATCCAGCACCAGCGTCTTGCCTTTGCCGGTTCCCGGCGCGCCCAGCGTCTTGTCACCCGCCAGCGTGGCGGCGCGCGCATCCAGCGCCGCATCCGACAGGTCGAGATTCAGGAAACCGGGACCGGCAATTTCCACCTTGGAAAAAAGACTGTCCGCCTTCAGACGCGCCGCGATCTTTTCGGCGATGGCGCGCGGATTGGCCTTGGCGCCCGCCGGACTGCCATCGGCAGGACGGCCACTTAAAAACTTCGCGGCCGCCAGCGCGCCGTTGCACTGGAACTGCGCCAGGTCGGGCCGGTCTGACGCCGCGACGCGGCCCAGGCTTTCGGGCAGGCCTTCGGCGGCGAACGCCGCGCCGGCGATGCGCGACAGTTCGGTCGCGAGAGACGTCATTGCTGGTAGCGGTTCTTCGCCTTGTTGTAGGCGATCTGCTGGTCCGTCATCTGAAAGCCGACCAGCAACTGGTAATTCCAGGGCAGCTTGCCGTTATCGATTTTGATGCGGGTCTGGTTGGGCGCATGCTTGATCACGCTCATGGCAGCGCCCGGCGCGAAGGAGAAGTCCAGCGTGTAGGCGTGCTTGGCGTAAATCCGCGCGCCTTCATGCACCACCACGAAATACGGCACCGAATAGGAGGCGGCGGTGCTGGAGGGCGCCCGGGTGGCGCGGAAAGTCAGATCGAGCGAAGCGCGCACCACCTGGGTGCTATTGTTGTACACGCAGTCGGTTTCGGCCTGGTCCAGCGACACCGAATAGAGCTCGTTGGACAGGTCAGGCACGGTGCCCGGGCGGAAGAAGGTCACATTGGCGGTGTCGTTGAGGATCGCCGGGATCGGGCACACCGTGATCTTGCGGCTGCAGCTTCCCAAGAGGGGGGCTGCGACCAGAACAAGCAGGCCCAGGATACGGAGACTCTTCAACGCTGTTCTTCCTTGCATGCGCTTGACTTTTGACCGTCCCGGCCCGACTTCTGCCAGCCGCCGATTTGGGCGCGGACCATAGCCAAGCAGACCCCCGATGGAAAGCACAGAACGCCGAAAAAGCCAAGCTTTCCGCGATTTTAGGCGGAAAGGCTGAGGCGCATGGCCGTCTATACCGAGGTCAGTTTCGAGGATCTGGAACGGCTGCTGGAGCAGTACGATATCGGCCAGCCGCTGTCCTTCAAGGGCATCGCCGAAGGCATCGAGAATTCCAATTTCTACCTGCAGACCGACCGGGGCGCCTTCATCCTGACCCTGTACGAAAAGCGGGTGAACCCGGACGACCTGCCCTTTTTCCTGGGTCTGATGGAGCATCTGGCCGAACGGGGGCTGAACTGCCCGCTGCCGGTGAAAACCCGTGACGGCAAATCGCTGGTCAGCCTCAATGGCCGCCATGCCGCAATCGTTACTTTCCTGACCGGCATTGCGCTGCGCCGCCCCGACGCCGCGCATTGCGCCGCCGCCGCGTCGGTCATGGCCCAGCTTCACAAGGCGCAGGAAGGTTTTGTCCTGACCCGCGCCAATGCGCTGGGCCCCGAAGGCTGGGGCCCGCTGGCCACCCTGATTTCACTCAAAGAACCGGACTCGATCGAGGACGGCCTGAACAATCTGATTTCCACATCGCTCCACGAGCTGGTCGGAGCTTGGCCCACCGGGCTCCCCTGGGGCGTAATCCATGCCGACTATTTCCCAGACAATGTCCTGTTTGTGCAGGACAAGGTCGGCGGCGTGATCGACTATTACTTTGCCTGCAATGATTTCTACATCTACGACCTGGCGATCATGCTCAACAGCTGGTGCTTCGAGCTGGACGGCAGCTACAACATCACCAAGGGCCAAGCGGTGATCCAGGCCTACCGCGCGGCGCGCCCCTTGAGCGAAGACGAAATCGCCGCCCTGCCCGTCCTGATGCGCGGCGCGGCCTTGCGTTTCCTGCTGACGCGCACATTCGACTGGCTGAACCCCGATCCCAATGCCTTGGTGCGCCCCAAGGACCCGCGCGAATATTCTAAGAAGCTGCGCTTTCACAACAAGGTAAAACACGCGCGGGAATACGGGCTTTGATAGACATCTTTACGGACGGCGCCTGTTCGGGAAATCCCGGCCCTGGCGGCTGGGGCGCGATCCTGCGCAGCGGTCATCGCGAAAAGGAACTATCCGGCGGCGAGAAGGCCACCACCAACAACCGCATGGAACTGATGGCGGTGATCGAAGGCCTGCGCGCGCTGAAGCAGAAAAGCGCCGTCACCATCCACACCGACTCCCGCTACGTGATGGATGGGGCGTCGAAATGGATTCTGGGCTGGAAGAAAAAAGGCTGGAGAACCGCCGACAAGAAGCCGGTCAAGAATGAAGACCTGTGGCGCATCCTGGACGACGAGCTCGCCAGGCATGATGTGCACTGGATCTGGGTTGCCGGTCATTCCGGTCACCCGGAAAATGAGCGCGCAGATCAATTAGCGCGGGATGCGATCCCGCGCTAATTCTCGATACTACGGAAGCTGCGTGATGATGTGTTCGGCGCTGGACACTTCGAAAGCGCCCGGCTCTTCCACATTCACGGTCTTGACCACGCCATTGTCGACGATCATGGAATAACGCTGGCTGCGCTTACCCATGCCGAACTTGCTGGCGTCGAATTCCAGGCCGATGGCGCGGGTGAAGTCACCGTTACCGTCGGCGAGCATGTGCACCTTGCCGTCGGCCTTCTGATCCTTGCCCCAGGCACCCATCACGAAGGCGTCGTTGACCGAGACGCAGGCAATTGCGTCGATGCCCTTGGACTTCAGCGTGTCGTAATTGTCGACATAGCCCGGCACATGCTTGGCCGAGCAGGTCGGGGTGAAGGCGCCGGGCAGCGCGAATAGCGCCACTTTCTTGCCGGCAAAGAAACTGTCGGTGCTGACGGGCGCGGGCTTGCCGTCCTGCATTTCCATCAGGGTGGCGGCCGGAATCTTGTCACCGGGCTTGATCGTCATGAAGGTCTCCTCGTTTTGCAAAGTTTGTGGTTAGCCCAGTTCGGGCGCGGTTGCCGTATTGTAATGCCTGGCGATGTATTCGAGCACCGCAGGCCCGTCGAGCGCGGCGGAAAAGTAATAGCCCTGTCCGAATTCGCAGCCGATCCGGCTGAGGAACTGGGCATCGGACTCGCTTTCAATGCCTTCGGCGACCACCGCGCGCTTGAGCTCATGCGCCATGGCCACGATGCCCGACAGCACCACTTCGCCATCGGTGTCGATATCCGTGCCGCCATGACGGGCCAGGAAGCTCTTGTCGATCTTGACGGTATCGACCGGTAGCGTGCGAAATTCGCTGAGGGTCGAAGCACCCGTGCCGAAATCGTCGATCGAAAGCCCGGCCCCCGCCTCGCGGATGCGGGTCATGATCTGGGGCAGCTTGGGATCGGACGCGATCGCGCTTTCGGTGATTTCCAGATTGAGTGTACCGGGTACAATGCCGCTCTTGGACAGGATGGTCTTCAGCAGCGGCTCAAAGCCGGTGTCCTTGAGCTGACGGCGCGAGAAATTCACACTGACGAACAACGGCGGCTTAAGCGGGAAATAGCGCTGCCACTGCGCCAGATCGCCCGCCGCCCGTTCCAGCGCGAACCGCCCCAGCGCCACGATCAGGCCGGTTTCTTCGGAATGAGCAATAAAGTCGCCGGGCGCGATCAGGCCCTTGGTGGGATGCTGCCAGCGCAGCAAGGCCTCAAAGCCCGCCACGCTGCGGTCAGTCAGGCGAATGATCGGCTGATAGAAGACAGCAAGCTGACCCGCGGCCAGCGCGTGGCGCAATTCGCTTTCCAGCGCCACGCTGTCGCCGGGC
The DNA here is from genome assembly GCA_903837555.1 of uncultured Alphaproteobacteria bacterium. GTDB lineage: Bacteria > Pseudomonadota > Alphaproteobacteria > Micropepsales > Micropepsaceae > Rhizomicrobium. The sequence continues at coordinate 7,583 of CAILUV010000058.1, read as the reverse complement.
GCCAGATTTTCCAGGTCGGTTGAATAGACGCGGGCGCAGGCCCCACCCTGCTTCTTGGCGGAAATCAGCGCCAGCTCGGCATTCTTGATCAGGGCCAGCGGATCTTCGCTCTGCGAACCGGTGGCCAGACCAATGCTGCAGGGCGCGAAGACTTCGCGGCCCCCTACGCTGTACGGCTTGCCGCAAACCTCGGCCAGCGCATTGCCGATGGGCTGCGGCGCGCGGCGCGGATTGGCGAACAAGAAGGCGAAACTGTCGCCGCCCACGCGGAAAATCTGCGCCGGTTCGCCCAACCCGGTCAGGCGCTGCGCCACCTGCTTGAGGATATCGTCGGCACCCCGGTCACCCAGACTGCCATGGATGGCCTTGAAGCGATCGATGTCGAGCAGCACGAACAACGATTTTTCGAACCCCTCGCCCAGCGCATCCAGCGCTTCCATCAGCGCGACGCGGTTGCCCAGCCCGGTGAGATTGTCGCGCGGCAGCGCCGCTTCGCGCTTGCGCTCGCTTTCCGCATTCTGCGCGGCGAATTCGGCTTCCTTGCGCTGGGTGATGTCGGACAGGAGCCCCAGACAATCAGATGGCACTTCCTGTTCGCTGACAATGGTGGCGCGTAACTCGAGCCAGCGATACGGCCCGCTGCCACCACGGGCACGGAATTCCAGCCGGAACGCCAAGCCGGGACGGTGGCGATATTCTTCCAGCGCGCGGGAATAGATTTCGCGGTCGTCAGGATGTACATGGCCGATCCAGTCGCCATGGCTGAGCGTGGTTTCCTGCACGCTGAGGCCCACCATCTGGGCGGCTTCGGGCGACAGGGTCAGAAGACCGGCGCGGAAATCCATGTCGAACACGCCCTGATGCGACGCGCCGATGGCGGCGCGCGCCAGGCTGTTTAGCGGCGCCATGTGATCGATCACCACTTCGGAAGTGCCGGGGGCCTGCGCCTCCAGAAGCTTGGCCGCATGCGATCCGTGCAGGAAGGGCAGCACCGCGATTTCTTCGCTGGCGATCACCGCCAGCGCCAGCAGGATGGCGCCCGCGGCCGCAAAACCGCCCGTGGCGGCCGGACCCGTCAGGTTTTCGCCAAGACCGCCCACCGACATGACGGCCGCCGCCAGCGCCACCAGCGCGAAGGCGGCGGCGCTGGGCGCGATCACCTGCGCCGCCTTGTGGCCGCGGCGGCCCGCGAAGAACAGATATCCGGCCACCGCCAGGCTGCCCAGCACGACGGCCACATTCGTCAGCACCGTGGCGACAGGAAGACCGACATACGCCATCGCGCCCAGCGCAATCAGGCCATAGAGCGTACGGTGGAAATGCTTTTCGTGTTTGGGCCAGATATCGCGAAGCGGAATGATGGCATTGGCCAGCCGCGCCCCCGCCGCCAGCGCCATTATCGTCAGGAAAGCCGATAGCCCGTAGGGCCCGCCATAGCCGGTGGCAAGACTGCCGTCGAACATGCCCGTCCCCGACAGCCAGGCCAGCAACAGCAAAAACAGGGTCAGCGAAACCCAGCGCGGCGCGGCATGGCCGATCAGGACCGCAAGGCCGCCGGTGATCAGCATGGCGGCGCCGATCAAGGCGCCGACGGCGGTGATGAAAATGGCAAGCTGGCGGTTGTGGGACGACAGCGCCGGTTCAGTCCAGGCCTGCAGCGGCGGCGGCGTGGCGGCATTGGCGACGCGGATCGCCAGACGCACCGTCGAGACGGGCGGCACAATCACGCGCCAGGCGCGGCGGCCATATGCCGATGCGGTTTCCACCACGGTGCCGGAATCCGAACCGGCCAGTGCCACGATGGCCGGACGGGTCGAGCGAGGAATAAACGTCAGCGCGCTCGACGGCGGCTGGCCCGCGAGCAGCACGCGGGTGGAGGGGCGCACGGAGTCATTGGTGACCTGCACGAAGTACCAGCGCGAGCCATCGTCTTCGGCGCGGTCGATGATCAGCGACGATTTAAGGTCCAGCACATTCTGGTTGCTGCCGAAATTGACCGGCGGCGGCGCAGGCGGCGCGGTTGCGGGCTTCTCGCCCTGCGCGGACACACCTGTAGCGAGGGCCGCCAGCGCGAAGCAGAACACGGCGATGCGGCGAAATCTCGTCATCCGTCTCTTGTGAAATGTGCGAAGCAGCGCGCTAACCTAGCGGCGCTTCTTCTTTCAGCAAAGCAAATAGCAGGTGGTCGGCCCATTCCCCATTGATCAGCAGGTAACGCCGCGCCAGACCTTCCTGCCGGAACCCCACGCGCGCCAGCAGATTTTTGGAGGCATCATTGTCCGTCAGGCAGGCCGCTTCGATCCGGTGCAGGCCCAGCGTGCGGAACACGAAAGGCAGCAGCGCCCGCAGCGCGCCCGTCATATAGCCTTGGCGGGCGAATTGCGAACCGATCCAGTATCCCAGCGTGCAGCATTGGGTGACCCCGCGGCGCACATTGGAAATGGTGCAGCCGCCCACCAGCGCATCATCGCTCTCACGCAGAACGAAAAAGACATAGGCTGAATCCAGCCGCGTCTCTTTCTGGTAACGCTTGATGCGGCGGCGAAAGGCGCTGCGCGTCAGTTCGTCATCGGCCCAGATGGGTTCCCAAGGCGTCAGGAACTCGCGGCTGTCGGCGCGCAGCTTGGCCCAAACGGGAAAGTCGGCCATGCTGGGATAGCGCAGATAAAGCCCCTCGCCCCGGATCACCGGCTGCTGGCCGCCCGGAAAGGTAAGCCCGCGCATGAAGGCAATGGGACTGGTTTTGGCGAAAGCGGCTTTGACCATTATTCGGCGGCGTCCGCATAGCTGCCGAAGCGGCCGGAAAATTTGGAATGGGATTCCAGTTTTTTCACCGGACCAACGGCGGCGATGGTCGGCGCGCCGCTTTGCATCACGCGCGCGGCGAACCGCCTCACGGCAGCGGCATCGATGTCATTGAGCTGGGCAACAATTTCCGCCGGCGTCTGCACACGGCCCAGCGCGAAGAGCTGGCCGGCAATCTGTTCGGCGCGGGTGCCCGGACGCTCCATGCCCATCAGCAGCGAGACTTTGAGCTGCGCACGAGCCCTGGCGACTTCGGCTTCGGTGAGATTTCCGGCAATGGCTTCCATTTCGCCCGCGATGACGGCGGAGATTTCCGCCGCTTCGTCTTCGCCGGTGCCAACATAGAGGCCCAGAAAGCCCGAATCCTGAAAACCGTTGGAGAACGCATAGACGGAATAGCAAAGGCCGCGCTTCTCGCGCACTTCCTGGAACAGGCGCGAAGAGGTGCCGCCGCCCAGCGCGGTGGCGTAAATCTGCGCCACAAAATAATCCGGGTCGGAATTGGACAGGCCAGGAAAGGCATAGGCCAGATGCGCCTGTTCGAGATCCTGCACTTCGCGAAAATCGCCGCCGGCATATTGCGCCGCCATCGGCGCGGGAACAGCACCCTGCGCAAGGCCGCCGCATTTGTCCTGCGCCAGTTTCACGATCTCGTCATGGCGGACCGCGCCGGACGCAATCAGCGTCATGCCACCGGTACGATATTGCGACCCCATATAGCTGCGCAGCATGGCGGGATCGAACGCGGTGACGGTTTCTTCGTCGCCCAGGATGGACCAGCCCAACGGTTGGCCGGAAAAAATCGCCGCCTGCAGATGGTCGAACACGATGTCGTCGGGCGTGTCGCGTACCTGCCCCAGCTCCTGCAGCACGACCTGACGCTCGCGCTCCAGCTCGGAAGGCTCGAAGCTCGGGTTGGTGAGAATGTCGCCGATCATGTCCAGCGCCAGAGGCACGTCTTCCTTCAGCACGCGGGCGTGAAAGGCTGTCTGTTCGCGGCTGGTGTAAGCGTTGAGCACGCCGCCCACGGCCTCGATTTCTTCGGCGATCTGGCGGGCACTGCGCGTGGCCGTGCCCTTGAACGCCATATGCTCCAGCATGTGGGAAACGCCCATCTGGGCGGGCGCTTCATTGCGACTGCCGGTATCAACCCAGATGCCCAGAGCGGCGCTTTCGATCCCTGTCATGGGATCGCTGACGACCGTCAAGCCATTGGAAAGTTTGGAGATTTCCAGGGTCATCCCGCCAGTCTAGAAGAGATGAATTGCTTTATCAAAGCAGCGTCGTTGCCCAGAATTTTCAGCTTTTCCGGCAGGTTCTTCATGCCTGCCAGCCGCTTGGGTTCCGAGGGCGGCGTCCCGATCGCCTGAGCCACCGCATCGGGGAATTTGGCGGGATGCGCGGTGGACAGCACCACCACTGGCGACGGCGCACGCAGTTGATTTAAGGGGGCAAGCTTGCGCGCGGCCGCGACGCCGACGGCGGTGTGCGGATCGATGATGCGGCCGGTTTCCTTATGCACGGCGGCGATGGCCGCCCTGGTCTGCGCATCGTCGCAGGCGAAAGCGCTGTAGCGCGAACGCAGATCGCTCAAAACACCGGGCGGCAATTCCAGTTTGCGGCTGCGCGAAAAATCGTTCATCGCCGCGGCAGTCCAGTCGGCATCACGGCCCGCCGCCTGAAACAGGGCGCGTTCGAAATTCGACGCCACTTGAATGTCCATCGAAGGGCTCAGCGTGGCGTGGCTGTTGCCGGCGGCATAGACGCCATCGTTCAGGGCGCGCGCCATGATGTCGTTGGCATTGGTGGCGATCACCAGGCGCGCCACATCCAGCCCCATGCGGCTGGCCGCTTCGCCGGCGAAAATGTCGCCGAAATTTCCGGTCGGCACCACGAAAGTCGCGGGCCTGCCCAGCGCGGCCGTCGCCGTGATATAATAGACGCACTGCGCGGCGATGCGCGCGAAGTTGATCGAATTCACCGCCGTCAGGCTGATGTCGTTGGCGAAGGCGGTGTCAGAAAACAAGCTCTTCACGATGCCCTGCGCATCGTCGAAGCTGCCTTCCAGCGCGATGTTGTGGACATTGGCGTGCGCGGTTGTGGTCATCTGCCGCCGCTGCACATCGCTGACACGCCCCTTGGGGTGCATCACAAAAACGTTGATGTTGGGCAGGCCGCCCAGCGCGGCAATCGCCGCCGAGCCGGTGTCGCCGCTGGTCGCCGCAACGATGGTGGCGCGGCCGCCGCGCTTGGCGAGCGCCCGGCTGAACAACTGCCCCAGGATCTGCAGCGCGATATCCTTGAAGGCCAGCGTCGGGCCGTGGAACAGCTCCAGCAGATATTGGCCATTGCCGATATCGACCAGCGGCGCAATTTCCGGCGCGTCGAAATCGGCATAGGCCGCTTCGATCGCCTCGCGCAGTTCGGCGTCGCTGAACGAGCCGGATGTGAACTTCGACAGGATGGTGAAGGCGACGTCCTGGTAGCGCTGCCCCTTGAAGGCCGCGATCTCGGACTTGGAGAATTGCGGCCAGCTCTGCGGCAGATAAAGGCCGCCATCGGGGGCGAGGCCCGCCAGCAAAACGTCGGAAAAAGAGGTCTGGGGCGCCTGGCCGCGAGTCGAGATGAACTGCATGACAGGGGGGTTATAGGGCCACAAACCGGGCCAAACCACCTATTTAAGCCTGATCCGGCCCTTGGAAATATGGAAGGCCAGCCAGACACATAGCAGGCCCGCCGCCAGGGCGAACCAGGTCACGGCATAGCCCAGATGCTGGTTGCGGAAACTGACGACCGTAGCCCCGCCCTTGGGCCAGCCACCGGGGTTCGCGGTGGCGTCGGCCTCGATCACCACCGGGGCGACCAGGTTCAGCCCGGCGGCATCGGCCATCGCCGTGACGTCGCGGACATACCAGATGCGTTTGCCCATGTCGGGCGGCGGGCTGAAGCCACTGGCGGGGTCGGGCGTGCGCCAGACGCCGGTCACCTGCACGGGGCCGTCGACATTCGCGGCGGCGCGGCTCTGGGGATCGAGCTTGTCTTTGGGAACTGCGCCACGGTCCACCATCAGCACCCGGCCGTCTTGGGTGTGAAAGGGCGTCAGCACATGATAGACCGCCGCCCCGCCCGTGGTGGCGAAGGCATAAGCTTCATGCGCGTGATCGAATGTGCCGCGCAACGTGACGCGATGATACTGCGCTTGTTCCCGAGGCAACTTCAGCGCCTCGTCCAGCGACAACGGCGCGGCGGCCATGTTGGATTCCACCTGCGCGATCAGCGCCAGCTTCCAGTTGAGCCGCTCAAGCTGCCAGAAGCCCAGCCCGCACAGGATTGCGAACACGACCGCTACCGCGATGGTGAAACCGGCATAGGGGCGGAAGGTCATCCCAGCCTCCCCTCGCCCGCCTTGTGCCGGTATTGCAGCACCAGCAGCGCCGATTTGGACAGGCGCAGAAAAATCGCGGTCAGAATGGTGATCAGCGGAATCCACAGCACGGCATGGACCCAGATCGGCGGCAGGAAGGAAAACTCCACCCACAGCGCCAGGGCGCAGACGATGGCGCCAACGATCAGGATGCCGAACACCGCCGGCCCATCGCCCGCGTCGAACATGGCGTAATCCAGCGCGCAGGCCGGGCATTGCTTGTTCAGGGCGATATAGCCGTCAAACAACGGCCCCTGCCCGCAACGCGGACAGAGGCCGAAGAGAATTGCCGAATGTGTGGCGGGCGGGGTCAGTGCGTGACCGAGCCTGCGCCCCACACATAGATGGCGGCGAAGAGGAACAGCCACACCACGTCCACGAAGTGCCAGTACCAGGCTGCGGCTTCGAAGCCGAAGTGACGCTCCGGCGTGAAGTGACCGGCCATGGCGCGGAACAGGCAGACGATCAGGAAGATGGTGCCGACGATCACATGGAAACCGTGGAAGCCGGTGGCCATGAAGAAGTTGGAGCCATAGATGGCACCCATGTTGCCCACGCCGCTGGTCAGCGCCGCATGACTGGCCTGGGTGAAGGGTTCCAGCGCCAAGCCGTTGAAGCCGAACGTGAAGGGCGCGTGGATGTACTCATAAGCCTGCACGGCGGTGAAGATCATGCCCAGGATGACGGTCAGCGCCAGGCCCTGCACGGCGCCCTTCTTGTCGCCGGTCTGGATCGCGTGATGCGCCCAGGTGACGGTGGTACCCGAAGTCAGCAGGATCAGCGTATTCAGCAGCGGCAGATGCCAGGGATCCAGCGTTACGATGCCGGCCGGCGGCCAGGCCGAAACCGACACGTCGCCATGGAAGATCGCGGTGTTGAAATAGGCCCAGAACCACGCCACGAAGAACATCACTTCCGACGCGATGAACAGCAGCATGCCGTAGCGCAGGTGCAGCTTCACCACCGGGGTGTGCGCGGTGGAATGGACGGATTCCTTGATCACGTCGCGCCACCAGCCCAGCATCGTGTAGAGCACGATGCCCAGGCCCACGATGAATATCCACGGCGTGCCGTTGACCGGCAGGCCCCAGAAGCGGGTGTAGTCAGCGTGCATCCAGAAGGTGGCGCCCACCATCATCACGAAGGCGCCGATGGAACCGACGACCGGCCAGGGGCTGGGATCGACCAGATGGTAATCGTGCTTAGCGTCGCTGCTCATGATCAAAGCCCCTTTATTGGCCTGAATGTTCGCGCCATTGCACGATCGACATCAGGAAAAACAAAACTGCGACCCCGGCCAGCATCAGCGCCAGGGCGATATTGCGTTTGCGGCGTTCTATGGCCCATCGCTCGT
>CAILUV010000057.1 GCA_903837555.1 uncultured Alphaproteobacteria bacterium | reverse complement strand
TGCTGCCGGGCTGGCGGATGTGAAGGAACAGATCGCCGCCGACAGACGCGCCCGCGCACAGCGCCTTGGCGCCATCTAACAATCAACGGCCGGGCGCAATCTGGCCTCAGGCGGCGTTGATCACCACCGGCTTCTTGATCAAGGATTCCTCGCTCTTCAGCTTTTCGCCGAAGCCGCTGGAAAAATCCTGGAAGATGGCCGACAGCTCCTCGGCATCGATATTGATCTTGCCCCCTGCGGGAAGCGGTAGCGCCAGAAGCTGACGATATGGGAAATCGCGCCCAGCTTTTCGCCTAGCTCCAAGAACATGAAGGGCGCGCTCAGCAGGAAGTCGCGGAAGGTCTTGGGCGCCTGGTTTTTCACCAGGTCGGCGAAGGACGAGTCATACACCGACAGCGCCTTGTTCACGTGATTGCCGTTGTCGCGCAGCATTTCGATGATGCTGCGCCGGGCACTGGACAGATAGACTTTCTGTTCGGGGGTGATGGCGCCCACCGGCTGGATGGCATTGATCTCGCGCAGCACGCCCATCACGTCGGGCCAGAACTTGCCCATCGACCATTTGTAATAGAGAAAGCCGCGCCAACTGAAAACGCCTTCGCGGAAGTCGTTGCCGGTCAGGTTCAGGGTCAGGCGCAGCGGCTCCAGCTTTTCATTGATCTCGTTGGATAGCATCGCCGTCACCAGCCGGTTACTGGAACCACTGCCACCGCCGCCGCCCGCCAGGCTGACCAGCTTTGACATCTCCTCGGTCACGAAGCGGTGCATGCGCTCCTGGTCGCCGGCTGAAATCGCGAAATAGCAGGGTGCAACCTCGATGTCGTTGTTGCGCAGATGCTCGCGCAGCAGGAACGGATCCAGCGATGGCACGGCGTTGAGAAGGCGCAGGACCGACAGGTCGCGCGCCAGATTGTCGGCATTGTAGTTGCCGGCCGTGCGCAGGGCATCTTCGTAGCCCCGCTGGTCGACGAACAGCGAGCGGCCGCCGGCCCGCAAGTCGGACCCGTCAAAGGGAATGATGATCTTGGTCGCCACCGAGCGCGTTTGGTTGAACAGATAGGTTTCGTCGGCGCGGGTGCGATGCTTGAGCAGGAACGCCTTGTTGATCAGCGGCGAAACAAACAGCGGCTTTTCGGCGTGATCGGGATTGTCGGCGTTATCCTGGGCGATTCGGAAAAGATTGAGGACCCGGCTGGTGGATGCGCCACCTAGGGCGCCCAGGTAGCGGACGGAACGATCATTCGACACGGGTGCGCTCATAAACTGAAATGGTGACGATCAGCGCATCTTGGGCAGGTATTACTAAGGATTGCTTTCCTTAACGGCCGAATTGCCGGAAATGCGGGTCTGATTGTTAAAAAATCCCGCTTTGCATTAACATTTGGCCATGGCGCTGCATTTCGACCGTACGCTGGAAGCTGTTTATGGCGTGCCGGTGCCACTATCATCGCGCGTTACCCGGCTGGTGGCGCCCAATCCCGGACCTTTCACCTTTCAGGGAACCGGGGTCCATGTCATCGGCGCGGGCGCTTCAGTGGCGGTGATCGATCCCGGTCCGTATATTCCCGCCCACATCGCCGCGCTGAAACAGGCGATCGGCGCGCGCCGGGTCAGCCACATCCTGATCACCCACACCCACCGCGATCATTCGCCCGCCGCCGCCGCGCTGAAAGCCTGGAGCGGAGCAAAGACCTTCGCCGCCGGACCGCATGGCGACACCGAAGGCGAGGTGGAAGAAGGCGCGGATCGCGATTTTGTGCCCGACGCCGTGGTGCGTGATGGCGACGTGCTCGCCGGTGATGGCTTCACGCTGAGCTGCGTCGCCACCCCCGGCCATGCCGCAAACCATATGTGCTACGCGCTGGCCGAGGAACAGGCGCTGTTCTGCGGCGACCATGTGATGGGCTGGTCGACCAGCGTGGTGGCGCCGCCCGATGGCGACATGGCGGCCTATCTTGCCAGCCTGGAAAAGCTGATCGCACGCGGCGACAGAATCTTATATCCCACCCATGGATCACCCATCACGCAGCCCCAGATTTACCTCCGCGAATTGCTGGCCCACCGGCGGATGCGCGAAGCGCAGATTCTGGACGCGCTGGAGAACGGCCATGGCATCGCCGCGCTCGTAGCGCATCTGTATCCGGATATCGCGCCTGCGCTGCGCGGCGCGGCGGCTGCCCAGGTGCAGGCGCATCTGGATCACTTGGCGGGCAAAGGCGCGATCACGCTTTTGCCGGGTGGCGGTTATGCCAAAGCCTAGTTGTTCCAGAATTTTTCGACGAACTGCTTGAGCTCGGCGATGTTGAAGCCGTTGTCGATGGCGCCGGTGCGGCTTTGCGACCGCACATCGGCGCGCGCGCCAATCGGTCCGCGCGCCTTGACCCGGATCACGATGTCCGACACTTGACCGAACCAGAAGGTCGATGTCGTGGCTTCGATGCGTCCTTCCTTTTCGCTGTAATCCACGATCTTCCAGCCCAGCGACTTTGCGATCTCGAAACAGCGCCAGAACATCGTGTTCATCGGGCTTTCGACCTTGGGCATCAGCCGCGCCATCGGCTTGCTGACATCGGTCTGGTAAAATTCGTGCAGCAGGTAGGCGATGGTGCCTTCCTCGCCGCGATAGCGCACCTCGCGCTGGAAGTCCGGCGCGGGATCGTTCATGCCCGGCTGACGCATCTTGGCCAGGGTGACGAACAGCGGCGGATCGTCGGGATCGGTGCTGGCATCGTGGATCGGCATTTCGGTGAAACCGGCCCAGACGGTCGACAGCGGCGGATAGAGGAAGACCAGCGATCCCAGCAGCGCGATCAGCCCGATGCGCTTGCCCGCGCCTTCATTCTTGGCGATGGCCGACCACAGCCAGGCAATCGCGGCGGCCAGCGCCAGCAGGCCCAGACCGGTGGCGGGCCACATCACCACCATGCCGGTGGCATAAGGGAAAAAGCCCAGCCGCACCCCGGCCACCGCGACCACGGCGCCGATCACGGCCAGGATCAGGGCGCCAAGCGCCGAACGCGCGGCAAGAAGCTGGAAACGCATGGAAGAAATTCCGCAAATCGCTGTTTAATGGCGGGCACCATAAGATAGATTCCCGCTCCCCGCGAGACATCCGTAAAGCGAAACGCCCATGCCCAGCCGTCCCTTTTCCAACACCCAGGCGCGCGACATGGCGAGCCTGCTGCATCCCTTCACCAACCTGACGATTCTGCGCGAGACCGGCCCGCTGGTGATTGAGCGCGGCCAAGGCGTGTTCGTCTATGGCAGCGACGGCAAGGACTATCTGGAAGCCATGTCCGGCCTGTGGTGCACGGCGCTGGGCTGGGGCGAGAATGAACTGGCCGAAACGGCTGCCCGGCAGATGCGCGAACTGTCCTTCGGTCACATCTTTGGCGGCAAGAGCCATGAGCCGGGCATCGCCCTGGCCGAGAAGCTCAAGGAAATGGCGCCGATGCCGGTGGGCAAGGTGTTCTTCGCCAATTCCGGTTCGGAAGCCAATGACAGCCAGATCAAGTTCATGTGGTACGCCGCCAATGCGCGCGGCCAGATGGGGCGCAAGAAGATCATCGCCCGCGACCGGGCCTATCATGGTGTCACGCTGGCCAGCGCCAGCCTGACCGGGCTGGACGCGTTCCACAAAAGCTTCGACCTGCCGTTCGACTTCACCCTGCGCGCCGAGTGCCCACACTATTACAAGAACGCGAGAGACGGCGAGAGCGAGGAGCAATATTCCGTCCGCCTGGCCGCCGACCTGGATGCGATGATCCAGCGCGAAGGTCCGGGTACCATCGCCGCCATGTTCGTGGAAGCCGTGATGGGCGCGGGCGGCGCCATGGTGCCACCGAAAGGTTATTTCGAAGCCATCACCGCCGTGCTGAACAAATACGACATCAAGCTGGTGGACGACGAAGTGATCTGCGGCTTCGGCCGCACCGGACAGGCCTTTGGCTGCCAGACCTTCAACTACCAGCCCGATTCCATGTCGATCGCCAAGGCGCTGTCATCGGCCTATGTGCCGATCTCGGCGGTGCTGCTGTCGCCCGAACTGGTGGAGATCATCGAGGAGGAAGCGGTGCGCATCGGCGGGCTGTGGCACGCCTTTACCTACAGCGCCCATCCGGTCGCCGCCGCCGTGGCGCTGAAGACGCTCGAAATCTATGAACGCCGCGATACGTTCGGCCATGTGCGCAAGGTGGCGCCGCTGTTCCAGAACCGCCTGGCGGCGCTGCGCGATCACCCGCTGGTGGGCGAAGCCAATGGCGTGGGCCTGATCGGCGCCCTTGAAATGGTGGCCGACAAGAAGACCAGGCGCAATTTCGAAGCCGCAAAGCTGGTGGGTGCACGCTGCGGCCAGTTCTGCCAGGACGAAGGCATCATCGTGCGGCCGCTGATCAATGACCGCATCGCGCTATGCCCGCCGCTGGTGATCAGCGAAGCGGAGATCACGGAACTGTTCGACCGGCTGGAACGCGGGTTAAACAAGACGCTGGACTGGGCGCGCTCAGAAGGACTGATCTAACCTGCCGCCCGCATATGCGGGCGTTCCAGCAGCGCCGCGGGGCGGGTGTAGATCAGCGCCTCGCCGCTCCACACTTCCAGTTTCTTGGCGCTGGGCAGCTTCATGGCATGCGCCAGAATCTTGGCGCGCTGGTCGTCGTCGCAGGTGGCGGAAAATTTGTAGGTAAGGGCGCCGCCCTCATCGAGATAACAGATTTCATATGCGGGCATGAGCGCCTCCGAATGCTTCGACCAATTACCCCGCTTGTTTCCAATTTCTGCGACTGGGTTGCGAAAGTCGAATGACATTCGCGTTACATCGATCACAAATTGCGTGTTGTCGCATGGCATCGCTGTGACTTTCCTGCGGCAACAGGTGCGGAGCTTTTTCCGGCCAAAGGCGTTAACGGGGAGCCGGATTTTCATACCAAGGAGTTTTTCATGTCTGCCCCATTCAAACTTGCGCCCCTTCCCTGGGATGATGACGCGCTGGCCCCCACAATTTCCGCCCACACCATCAGTTTCCACTACCACAAGCACCACAAGGCCTATGTGGACATGCTCAACACGCTGGTGGAAGGCACGCCCTATGCGGACATGAAGCTGGAAGAGATCGTGCACAAAACGGCCGGCGCGACTGATCCTAAGGACAAGAAGATTTTCAACAATGCCGGCCAGGTGTGGAATCACGATTTCTACTGGCGCAGCCTGACCCCGGCCAAGACGGAAGGCGACGCGACGCTGGACAGCGCCATCACCGCCGCCTTCGGCAGCAAGGACGCGTTGATCGCCAAGCTGGCGGAAGCCGGCAAGGACCAGTTCGGGTCCGGCTGGGCCTGGCTGGTGAGCAAGGATGGCAAGCTGTCGATTGACAAGACATCCAATGCCGAGACCCCAATGGCCAAGGGCGTCAATTGCCTGCTGACGGTCGATGTGTGGGAACACGCTTACTATCTGGATTACCAGAATGCGCGGCCCAAATATCTGGAAGCCGTGCTGGGCAAGATCATCAACTGGGAGTTCGCGGCCCAGAACCTGGCCCGGGAAAACAATCCCGTGCGCGCGGCCGCAGAGTAGCTAACGCAACCCACCTCCCTTCCTGCGCGTCTGCGCATTCAAGGGGAGGTGGTTTCAGCGTGCGCAGCGAAGCGGCGCGTAAGCTGAAACCGGAGGGGATCGTCAAAAGCGCGGTTGGCCCGGCACCGGATCGCGCACCGGCCCGCCATAAGGCACCGTGCCGGGCAGCGCGCCGCCGGTATAGCCGGTGCTGCGGCAGGCCCCATGCCCCCGGCCCCAACCGGCGCGATAGGCCTTGTTGGTGCGATAGGATTCCTCGTCGCGCACCATGTCGCTGGCGCGGCTCTTGTCGGCGCCCGGCCCCTGGGCGCTGTTGCAGCCATCCTGATAGCCGGCGCGATAGTCGGGCGACTTGCGCAGGGCGCGCGTCTCCTGGCTCATGAAAAGACCGCAGGCCGACAAGGGCAGCAGCAGCAAAAGCGCGATCAGGCGGGTGGGCAAAGGCGATTTTCCATCTTGCGTTAACCACCCCGTTTTACCCCGGATTAAGGGCAAAAGGTGCAAATTCGCATCATAAGAATAATCGGGGTCTTTCATGGAACGGTCGGATTTTTCCTCTCTCCGTGTTTTGGTGCTGGGCGGCAAGACCCACACGATCGGCATTCTGCGCTCGATCCTCAGCAACGCCGGCGTCACCAAGATCATTCATGTCGAACAGACCGCGCGCGCGCTCGACCTTCTGGGCATGGAGCATTTCAGCGCCGTGTTCTGCGACCAGAATGCCGAAGGCATGGACGGCATGAGCTTTCCGGTCGCCGCGCGCCGCGCCAAGGGCATGCTCAACCCCATGATCCCGATCTTCGCCCTCCAGGAACGCGCCCGCCGCCGCGATGTCGAACAGGCCCGCGATGTCGGCGTCACCGATGTGCTGACCACGCCCATCAGCCCCCGGACCATCATGTCCAAGCTGCACGCGGCCACCACCGCGCCGCGCCCCTTTATCGTCGCCAGTGAATTCTTCGGCCCGGACCGCCGCGCCAGGGCCCGCGCGCCCTGGCATGGCGACGACCGCCGCACCCGGGTGGCCAAAAAGCAGAAAATGGACTTTACGCAAGTTTGACCACTCGGCGGTCGTGGAACCTTTGAAGCGCCATGGCGTTATTGCGCCATAGCCCCCAAAGGACATTTTCTTATGATCAAGTCATTCATTCGCACGGCCTGCGTTGCCGCGGTCGCCGCTGCCTGTTTCGTGCTTCCGGCCCAGGCCGCCAGCAAGGCGGAAATCCTGCGCGACCCCGAACGCACCGTCGACAATCTGCGCAGCGACCCGGCCTTCGGCGCTGCCCGCAACATGCTGCGTGATGCGCGCGCGGTTTACATCGTGCCCAAGCTGATCAAGGGCGGCTTCATCTTCGGCGCCGAGGGCGGCTCCGGCGTGCTGCTGCATCGCACCGCCAATGGCTGGAGCAACCCGCGCTTCTATGACATGGGCTCGGCCAGCTTCGGGTTCCAGATCGGCCTGGAACAGGCGCAATTGGTGTTCATCATCAACAGCGAGCGCGCTCTGAAAGGCATCGAGGGCGGCAACTTCAAGATCGGCGCCAATGCCGGCATCACTGTGGTGACCCTGTCCAGCGGCGCGGAAGGCGCCACCACCTTGCGCGGCGGCGACATCGTGGTCTGGACCTCGGCCACGGGCGCCTATGGCGGCCTGACCCTGAACGGTTCCATCATCAAGGGTGACGATGAAATGAACGCCACCCCGACCAACGGCCCGCTGGCCACCGCCTTGCGGCAGAATCTCGCCCGTACCTGGTAAGGACGCCTAGTCAGGTCCCGAAAAGAGAGTAAGGTTCGGGGCGCCCGGTAAAACCGGGCGCCCCGAATTTCATACAAGGACAAGCCCCATGAAAAAGATCATGTTCCTCGCGGCCGCCGCCGGCCTGTTCGCCACCCCGGCGCTGGCCGATCCCGCCGCCCAGATCAGCATCGCCAAGAACCATGCCGGCATGGCCGCCAAGGCCACCGAACTGAAGATGGTGCAGATGCATCACCATCATGCCGTGAACTGCCTGGTCGGCCCCGCCGGCGCGGGCTTTGACGCCGCCGCCGGCAATCCCTGCGGCAAGGCGGGCACCGGCGCTATCCCGGAAACCACCGACGCCGCCCAGAAGGCCAAGCTGCAGGGCGTCGCCGACGCCGCCAAGGCGGGCCTAGCCAGCACCGACTTGGCCACCGCGCAGAAGGCCGCGCAGGCTACCGCCGACGCGCTGTAACAGTTTCGATTTTTCGAGAACGAAGAGGCGCCCCTCGCGGGCGCCTTTTTTGTTCGCGCGCGCGTCAGCGCGGCTTGGAGAGAGTGCGTTCGAGGATCTTCTCGTTAGCCCTGATGCAACGGACCGCTTTCAAAAAGCGCCAGAATTAAGGCGAATTTCCCGGACGGCCTGCAAGTTTCGCCAGCCGTCCCCGCTTCCGCAAGCGCCGATGCAAGGCTAGGCTTGGCGCATAACAACAAGATGATGCCTGAGACGGGGACGCATGCTGGACCGGATGCTGGCGTTGGTGGTGGAGGTCAAACCGGGCGAGCGCCGCGCGCTGCTCTGGTCCTTCGCCTATTTCTTCCTGATCCTCAGCACCTATTACGTGCTGCGCCCCTTGCGCGAAAATGCCGGCATCACCGGCGGCACGCGCGCCCTGCCCTGGCTGGTCACCGCCACCTTCTTCGTGATGCTGGTCGCCGCCCCGCTGTATGGCTGGCTGGTGGCCAGGCTGCCGCGCCGCCGCCTGATCGCGCTGGTCTATCACTTCTTCGCATCCAACATCCTGATCTTCTGGCTGCTGCTGACGCTGGGCATCGGCCTGACCATCGTGCCGCAGGTCTTCTTCGTCTGGCTGACGGTGTTCTCGATCTTCGCGGTGCCGGTGTTCTGGTCGTACCTGGCCGATCTGTACCGCAGCGACCAGGGCAAGCGGCTGTACGGCTTCATCGCTGCAGGCGGATCGCTGGGCGCGCTGGCAGGGCCGACCGTGACGCGGCTGCTGGTCGAACCGCTGGGCCCGGTGAATTTGCTGCTGTTGCCGGTGCTGCTGATCGAACTGGCGATCGTTTGCGCCATGCGGCTGGGACCCGCCGCCGAAGGCTTCAACCACACGCCGGAGAATCCCAAGGCCATCGGCGGCAGCGCCTTTGAAGGTTTTTCCGCGATCCTGAAGTCGTCCTACCTGGGCGGCATCGCGATGTGGGTGGTGCTGCTGTCGCTGGGCAATTCGATGCTCTACATGTCGCAGGCCGAGCTGGTCAGCGCCGCCACCCAGGACGCGGTGGAACGCACCCGCTATTTCGCCACGGTCGAGCAATGGACCGGCTTCCTGCAGATCGTGCTGCAACTGGCGGTGACCGGGCGGCTGATCAAGTATTTCGGCACCGGCATGGCCGCCGCTTTCCTGCCAGTGATTTTCGCGCTGGGCTATGGCGCCATGTTCCTGGCGCCAGTTCTGGCGGTGGTCATGGCCTTCCAGGTCGCCCAGCGCACCGCCAACTTCGCCGTGTCCAACCCGGCGCGCGAAATCCTGTTCACCACCGCCGACCGCGAGGACAAGTACAAGGCCAAGAATGTCATCGACGGCGTGACCTTCCGCGGCGCCGACGTGATCTGGGCCTGGGTGTTCAACTTCTTCTCCAAGACCATGATGATGAGCATTCCGGCGATCGCCGCGCTCACCATTCCCTTCATGCTGGGCTGGGCGGGCCTCAGCCTGCTGCTGGGCCGGCTGCAGGAAAAACGCGCCAAGCTTCTTCAATCCCATTCCTGAACCAAGGAGTCATTCTCATGCTCAACCGTCGCACGCTTCTCGCCACCACCGCCGCCGCCATGGCGCTGCCCCATGCCGCGCTGGCGCAAACCCCGATCCTCAAGCGCAAGGTGCCGCAGACCGGCTTCATGCTGCCGGTGGTCGGCATCGGCACCTCGCAGGTGTTCGAGTTCGAGAACGATCCCGCCAAGCTGGAAGAGCGCAAGGCGGTGATCCGCGCGCTGGTCGCGGGCGGCGGAAGCCTGATCGACACCGCCGCCGGTTACGGCACGGCGGAGGCCAATGTCGGCATCGTGGCAGCCGAGACCAAGACCCGGCCGCAGCTTTTCCTGGCCACCAAGTTTTCCAGCCGCGACACCCGCGCCGAGGCGGAAGCCGAACTGAAGCAGTCCTTCCAGCGGCTGAAGACCAATTACGTCGACCTGCAACAGGCCTGGAACGTCAACGACCCCAACTTCTCCTGCGCCCAGATGAAGGAATGGAAGGCAGCCGGTCACTGCAAGCATTACGGCATCACCTCCAGCTTCGACGGCGCCTATGACGCGCTGGCGCCGGTGGTGCGCCGCGAAAAGCCGGAATTTTTCCAGATCAACTATTCGCTGGGCGACCGCGACGCCGAAAAGGTGCTGCTGCCCCTGGCGCAGGACAGCGGCTGCGCGGTGCTGACCAACCTGCCGTTCGGGCGCAACTCGATGTTCAAGCGGGTGGCGGGCAAGCCGTTGCCGGACTTCGCCAAGGAAATCGACTGCACCAGCTTCGCGCAGCTCTTCCTGAAATATAACCTGTCGCATCCGGCGGTGACCGCCGTGATCCCCGGCACCGACCTGACCAAATACATGCTGGACAATCTGAACGCGGGTCGCGGCCGCATGCCCGACGCCGCCTTCCGCCGCCGCATCGAACAATGGTGGGAAACCGTCTGATCTGACGCCCATCAGGGGTTAGAAAAAGCCGCGGCGCGCACTATATTGCGCCCATGGCCCACAATAACGGCATGGTTCCCAAGCGGGGCGGCAAGTCTCGCAAAGGACTCTCTGACAACACTGCCAAGTTCCAGGCGGCGGTCGACGCCATGCCGCTGGCCATGGGAACCGTATCGCCGGAAGAGGCCATTGACCCGGCCTATGCGACGGTGCCGATCAGCGAGTTTGTGCCCCACCGCCCGGCGCGACCGGAAAAGTCCGAAGGCGGCAAGACCTTCAAGCTGGTGTCCGATTACGTTCCGGCGGGCGACCAGCGCACCGCGATCCCCGAACTGGTGGCGGGCGTCAACGCGGGCGAGCGCGACCAGGTGCTGTTGGGCGTCACCGGCTCGGGCAAGACCTTCACCATGGCCAAGATCATCGAGGCCACCCAGCGCCCCGCCCTGATCCTGGCGCCAAACAAGACGCTCGCCGCCCAGCTCTACAGCGAGTTCAAGACCTTCTTCCCGGAAAACGCGGTCGAGTATTTCGTCAGCTATTACGACTACTACCAGCCCGAAGCCTATATCCCGCGCAGCGACACCTATATCGAGAAGGACTCCTCGGTGAACGAGGAGATCGACCGCATGCGCCACTCGGCGACGCGGGCGATCCTGGAGCGCGACGACGTGATCATCGTGGCGTCGGTGTCGTGCATCTACGGTATCGGTTCGGTGGAAACCTATGCCGGCACCGCCGTCGGCATTTCGCGTGGTGACAAGATCGACCGCCAGGCCGCGATCCAGAATCTGGTGGCGCTGCAATACCGGCGCAAAGACGACAATTTCACCCGCGGGGCGTTTCGGGTCAGAGGCGATACGATCGACATCTTCCCGGCGCACCAGGAAGACCGCGCCTGGCGCGTCGAGCTGTTCGGCGACACGGTCGACAGCATCACCGAATTCGATCCGCTGACCGGCCACAAGGCGGGCGCGCTGGATGCGATCAAGGTCTATGCCAACAGCCATTATGTGACGCCACGCCCGACGCTGCAGCAGGCGATGAAGGGCATAAAGGCCGAACTGGTCACCACCCTGGCCGACTTCCGCGCCAAGGGAAAATTGCTGGAAGCGCAGCGCCTGGAACAGCGCACCACCTTTGACCTGGAAATGATCGAGGCCACCGGGTCGTGCGCCGGCATCGAAAACTATTCGCGCTGGCTGACGGGCAGGAAGCCCGGCGAGCCGCCGCCGACCCTGTTCGAATATCTGCCCGACAATGCCATCGTCTTTGCCGATGAAAGCCATGTGTCGGTGCCGCAGATCGGCGCGATGTACAAGGGCGACTATCGCCGCAAGTTCACCCTGGCCGAGTATGGCTTTCGCCTGCCGAGCTGCATCGACAACCGCCCGCTGAAATTCGAGGAATGGGACGCGATGCGGCCCCAGTCGGTCTATGTCAGCGCCACGCCCGGCAACTGGGAGCTGGAGCGCACCGGCGGCGTCTTCACCGAGCAGGTGATCCGCCCCACCGGGCTTATTGATCCCCCTGTCGAAATACGGCCGGTGGAAAGCCAGGTCGACGACCTGATCGCCGAATGCCACCTGATCGCCAAACAGGGCTATCGCGCCCTGGTCACCACCCTGACCAAGAAGATGGCGGAAGACCTGACCGAATATATGCACGAACAGGGCATTCGCGTGCGCTACATGCACAGCGATGTCGAGACCCTGGAGCGCATCGAGATCATCCGCGATCTCAGACTCGGCGCGTTCGACGTTCTGATCGGCATCAACCTGCTGCGCGAAGGTCTGGACATTCCCGAATGCGGGCTGGTCGCCATCCTGGACGCCGACAAGGAAGGCTTCCTGCGCAGCGAAACCTCGCTGGTGCAGACCATCGGCCGCGCCGCGCGCAACGTGGATGGCAAGGTCATTCTCTACGCCGACCGCATCACCGGTTCGATGGAACGCGCCATGGCGGAGACCAATCGCCGCCGCACAAAGCAGGAAGCGTATAACAAGGAGCATGGCATTACCCCGGCCTCGGTGAAGGCCAAGATCGCCGACATCATGGGGTCGATGTACGAGCGCGACCATGTCACGGTGGATGGCGGGCAACTGGCCGAACCGGGCCGCGAATTTGTCGGCCACAACATCAAGGCGATCATCGCCGACATCGAGAAGAAGATGCGCGCCGCCGCCGCCGACCTGGAATTCGAGGAAGCCGCACGGCTGCGCGACGAACTCAAGCGGCTGCAGGCCACCGCGCTGGCGATTGCCGACGATCCGTTCGCCCGCCAGTCCGACGTCGCCCGCGCCAATCTCGACGCCGAGATCACCTATTCGACGGAAGACAGTCCCTCCAAGCCGATTCCGTCGAAAGGCGGGCGCAAGCGGTTGCAACGCGCCGAACGCCCGGGGCGGCCGAAAACGTTTGGCTCACGTGCCCGTTAGCGAAGGCGTTCATCACGACCTGGAAGATGTGGTCAACAACCTGATCACATGCTGCGTCAGGGATGCCGATGGCCGGTTGTCGGTGGACGAGCTGATGGACGCCATCGGCCAGCGCACCTTCGGCCCGCTGCTGCTGGTGCCCAGCCTGATCGCGGTGTCGCCGGTGGGCGCGATACCAGGGCTTCCCCTCTTTACCTCGATCGCGATCGTGCTGGTGGCGACTGCGATCCTGCTGCACCATGATCATGTCTGGATTCCGCGCTGGCTGGGCCGCCGCTCCGTCGATGCCGGCAAGATGGAACGCGGCCTGACAAAATTCCGGCCAGTGGCGCGCTTCATCGACCACCTGTTGATGCCACGCCTGACCTGGCTGACCTGGGGCCCCTTCTTCTACCTGATCGCGCTCATGTGCCTGCTCATCGGGCTGGTGACGCCGATCCTGGAACTGGTGCCGTTGGGTGGCATTCCGCCCAATGCGGCGGTGGTGGCCTTTTCTCTGGCCATCATCGCCAAGGACGGCCTCTGGGCGCTGATCGCCTTCATGCTCACGGTTGGCAGCGTCTGGCTGATGGCCGCGAGCTTTCTGTAGTTCTCTGCGTTAGAGTCCCTGCCATGTCCCGCGCCTTCGTCAAGGAAACCGCCGAGTCCGCCCCGCCGCCAGAGAGAATGGTGGACGAAGGCCCCAACCTCGTCACGCCCGAGGGCCTTGCCCAGATCGAAGCGCACATCGCCCGCATCGAAGCGGCTATGAAGACCGAAACCAACGTGCTGCTGCGCGAGACGCTCGCCCGCGACCTGCGATACTGGGAAATCCGCAAAGCCAGCGCCGAAGTGGTGACACCATCCAGCGACGACACCGTCGCCTTCGGCTCCACCGTCACCATTACCCGCAAGGGCCGCCAGCAGACCTTCCGCATCGTGGGCGTGGATGAGGCGGATGCGTCCAACGGGATGATTTCCCATCGTTCGCCCATGGCCCAAGCCATTCTGGGCGCCAGGCCCGGCGACATTGTCGAGGCCCCGGAACCATTGGGTGAAATCGATATCCTTTCGACCCAGGGCCGGAACTAGAGCGATTGCCATTCGTTCCTTCGCGGCAAAGCGAAAGGCATCCCATGGCAACGCAGCCAGACAGCGGCAAAAGCAAAACCCTGATCTTTATCGCGGGCGGCGTGGCGGCTGTGGTGGTGGTTCTTTTCCTGATGGGCGGCGGTCACAATGACGGCCAGCCCTCTTTACCGTCCGGTCCCGGCAATCCCGTTCAGAACGATCAGGGCCGCTAGCGCAGATCGATCGCCATTTCACTTGTCAGCAAGACCGGTGCCCGCCGGACGGCGCGGTCATGACCAATAATCAGCCGGATTTCCCGTTGCAGACCCATATCTTGTGGTCGGGCCACCGCTTCAAGTTGCATCTGGCAAGTTGCATCTGCGAAGTCACGCTTTGTGAGCGACCATTGCGTGGATACCCCCATTGGGCGTATTGTCGCGGTACCGAGGAGATACGAACCGTCACAGTGAAGCGCACCTAGACTAATCCTGCCCGCCTTGAGTGCGCGCCTGGACGTGTTGACTTCCTTCTCTGCGACAATCGTAAAGCTTCGTCCGTACCGGCATTCCGCCGCGCGGCTCTTACTGCAGGAATTACTGAAATGACGATCGGAACCGTGAAATTCTTCAACACCTCCAAGGGTTTTGGCTTCATCGCGCCGGAAGGCGGCGGCAAGGACGTGTTCGTGCACGCCACCGCCGTCGAAGCGGCCGGCCTGCGCTCGCTGAACGAAGGCCAGAAGGTTTCGTTCGACATCGTGCCGGACGCCCGTGGCGCGAAGGCCTCGAACCTGAAGGCCGTCTAAGTTACGGTCTGAAGTTCTGAAAAAAGAAGGCCCGGCGGATCACTCCGCCGGGCCTTCTTCTTTTTCAGATGCTCGCGGCGTTACTGCGACGCGGCGGTGTTGGACGGCCTCGCAAACGTCAGCGTGATTTCCTTCTGCGGGCCGTTGCCGTCGGTGGTGAAATTCTGGCTGGTGGTGCCGCCGCCATTCTTCAGCGTCGCGGTGGCGGTGTAGCTGCCGGCCATCGGCTTGAACAACACCCAGGGGGCATCGCAATCCAGGCCCGCCACATCCTTGCCGTTTCGCGAAATCGAGACATGGGCGTTGGCCAGGTTGGCGCCGCCGGTGGTGGCCAGCACGATCTTCACCGGATAGGCGCCCCAGCGCGGATCGTCCTTGGCCGAACCGACGCCGGTGCAAACCGTCTCGACGCCGTTGATGGTGGTGGGCGTGTCCTGTACCGCCAGCGCCTGGCTGGCCAGCATGGTCAGGGGAAAGAAGGCCGCGGCGGCGGTCATCACCAATGCGCGCATTTCGAAATCTCCATTGGCCCCTTCACTTGCAAAGAAGCGCGTGAAGCGGCTTTGGGTTCCCGCAGGTTCGTGGCTATGGCAGGCTTGGGCCATGTTCCGCCTTGTCCTCAGCCTGTGTCTGGCGCTCGCCGCCTGCCTTCCCGCCGACGCCCAGCCCCGCGCCCGGGCCATGGCCCGGCTGGCAGGGCTGGACGGCAAGCCCATGGGGACCGCCAGCTTCCGGTCGGTAAATGGCGGGGTTCTGATCGAACTGGACCTGCACGGCCTGCCCCCCGGCCCCCATGGCATGCACCTGCATGCCAGCGCCCAGTGCGACGCCAAATCGGGCTTCATGAAGGCCGGGCCTATCCTGTCGCTGAACTCCAGGAAGCGGCATGGCTATCTGGCCAAGGGCGGCCCGCTGACAGGCGACCTGCCCAACCAGTTCGCGGGGGCGGATGGCCGCCTGAAGGCCAGCACCGTCACCAACGCCTTCACCCTGGGCAACGGCAAGCGCTCGATCTTCAACCGCGATGGCGTTAGCCTGATCGTCAAGAAACGCGGCGACGATTACCGCACCCAGCCGATCGGCAATTCCGGCGACCGCATCGCCTGCGGCACGGTGGTGCGCACCCAGGGGACTGCCCCCCGGCGCTTCCCAGCCAAACCTGCCCAAAACGCAAGGCCGTAGCGGGCTTTGCCGGGTGGTGCGCCCGGGGTGCCCATGACATGATCCGCGCCGCCATGGGCCTTGAAAAACCGCAGACACTTGCCGCACGCGACGTGATCGATGCCGATGCCCTGCGCCATGCCCTGACCGCCCTGGCGCGCGAGACGCCCGACCCCGGCACCCTGCGCAAGGCGGGCCTGGGCCTGATCAAGCAGGCCTTCCAAGAGGGGCGCGACAAGGTCCGCCACCAGGTGGAAGCCGAGGGGCTTTCGGGGCTCGCCGCCGCCCGCGCGCTGTCGGGGCTGCAGGATGCGATCATCCAGGTGATCTACGACTTCGCGGTCAAGCATGTGTATTACGCGCAGAACCCGTCCAGCGCCGAGCGCATCGCCATCGTCGCCACCGGCGGCTATGGCCGCGGCGAGCTGGCGCCGGGCTCGGACATCGACCTTTTGTTCGTGCGCCCCTTCAAGCAGACCGCCTGGGGCGAAAGCGTCATCGAATTCATTCTCTACATGCTGTGGGACCTGGGGCTGAAGGTCGGCCATGCCACGCGCAGCCTTGCCGAATGCGTGCGCCTGGCCAAGCTGGACGTCACCATCCGCACGGCGATCCTGGAAGCGCGCTATCTGTGGGGCGACCGCGGCCTGTATGACGAGCTGCGCAAGAAGTTCTGGAACGAAGTCGCCACCGGCAACGGCCGCGATTTCGTCAACGCCAAGCTCGCCGAGCGCGATCAGCGCCATGCCCGCCAGGGCGAAAGCCGTTACTTGGTCGAGCCCAACATCAAGGAAGGCAAGGGCGGCCTGCGCGACCTGCAGACGCTCTACTGGATCGGCAAGTATCTCTATCACGTCGACGACGCCGCCGACCTGGTCGAGCATGGCGTCTTCACCAAGGACGAGTACCGCACCTTCCAGAAGGCCGAAGCCTTTTTGTGGAACGTGCGCGTGCATTTGCATTACCTGATGGGCCGCGCCGAAGAGCGGTTGAGCTTCGACGTGCAGCCGGCGCTGACCGCGCATCTGGGCTATGTCGACGCCGAAAAGCCCCGCCGGGCGGTGGAAGCCTTCATGCGCGCCTACTTCCTGGTGGCCAAGGATGTCGGCGACCTGACGCGCATTTTCTGCGCCGCGCTGGAAGAACAGCATCGCAAGCCGCGCCCGTCGCTGAGCCGCATGCTGCCGGGCTTTCTGAAGCCGCGCAGCCCGGACGATGATTTCTATGTCGAGAATGGACGGCTGACGGCCAATGCTGCCATCTTCCGCAAGGACCCCGCAAACATCCTGCGCATGTTCCACATCGCCGACATCAAGGGCGTGGACATTCATCCCGACGCGCTGCGCACTGTTACCCGGTCGCTGGACCTGATCACCGATGCGGTGCGCGCCAACCCGGTCGCCAACCAGGCCTTCCTGGAAACCCTGACCTCGCGCCACGATCCCGAACGCGCGCTGCGCCTGATGAACGAGGCGGGCGTGCTGGGCCGTTTCGTGCCGGAATTCGGCCATGCCGTGG
Source organism: uncultured Alphaproteobacteria bacterium (assembly GCA_903837555.1). Lineage (GTDB taxonomy): Bacteria > Pseudomonadota > Alphaproteobacteria > Micropepsales > Micropepsaceae > Rhizomicrobium. The sequence goes on along the minus strand of CAILUV010000057.1, from coordinate 15,023 downwards.
GACTGATGCAGTTCAACATGTACCACCATTATACGGTGGACGAGCATCTGATCCGCGCCGTGGGCAACGTCGCGTCCATCGAGCGCGGCGAACACAAGAACGACAATCCCATCGCCAGCGACATCGTCAAGCGCATCCAGAACCGCCAGGTGCTGTACTGCGCCATCCTGCTGCACGACGTCGCCAAGGGCCTGCCCGGAGATCACAGCGATGTCGGCGCGGAAATCGCGCGCAGCCTATGCCCGCGCTGGGGCCTGTCCGCCGCCGACACCACCGCTGTGGCCTGGCTGGTGAAAAACCATCTGGTGATGAGCGACACCGCCCAGCGCCGCGACATTTCCGATCCCAAGACGGTGCGCGATTTCGTCGACATGGTGCAGTCGCCGGAAATGCTGCGCCTTCTCCTGGTGCTGACGGTGGCCGACATCCGTGCCGTCGGCCCCGGCGTGTGGAACGGCTGGAAAGGCCAGTTGCTGCGCGAACTCTATTACGCCGCCGAGAACATGATGATGGGCGGCGACCAGGCGCCGGGCCGCGGCCAGCGCGTGGCAGCTGCCAAGGCGGCGCTGGACAAGCGCCTCTCCGACCTGAGCGCCGAACAACGCGAAAAGGCGTTAAGCCGCCATTACGACAATTACTGGCTGGCCTTCGAGGAAAGCGAACTGGAGCGTCACGCCCGCCTGATCACCAGGGCCGACAGCGAAGGCAAACTGCTGACGCTGGAAGCCAACAGCAACGATTTCCGCTCCGTTACCGAGATCGTGCTCTACACGCCCGACCATGCCGGTCTGTTCTCGCGCTTTGCCGGCGCCATCGCCATGGCCGGTGGCACCATCGTCGACGCCAAGGCCTTCACCACCAGCGACGGGTTCGCGCTGGACGTGTTCTCAGTGCAGGACGCCGAGGGCGAGGCCTTTGGCGACAAGGAACGGCTGGGGCGGCTGGCGACATCGATCGAGAAAACCCTGCGCGGCGAACTGCGGCCGCGCCAGCAGCTTGCCCGCAAGGTGCAGAAGACCCGCGCCAGCGCCTTCTCCGTCAAGCCGATCATCCATTTCGACAACGAAGCCTCGCGCATCGCCACCGTCATTGAGGTGGAATGCCTGGACCGGCCCGGCCTGCTCTATGACGTCACCCAGGCAATATTTGAATCCGGCCTGTCGATTTCCACCTCCATGGTGGCGACCTATGGCGAGCGCGCGGTCGACGTTTTCTATGTGCGCGACGGCTTCGGCCACAAGATCGTGCATCCTGCCCGGCTGGAAGCGGTCGAAAAGCGGCTAGAAAAGGCGCTTGCCCCCGCACCCCTTGAAGCAAATACGCTGGCCAAGGCATAAACCGCCGCATGACACACAAACCGCTGGTTCTTTCGGGCATGCAGCCCACCAACACGCTGCATCTGGGCAATTACCTGGGCGCGCTCAAGAACTGGGTGCGGATGCAGGAAGAGATGCCCTGCCTGTTCTGCGTGGTGGACATGCATGCCATCACCGCCGATGCCGGGTACGGCAAGCCGGCCGAACTGGCCAATTCCATCCGCGAGGTCACCGCCGCCTATATCGCGGCGGGCGTGGACCCGGCGCGCACGCCGATCTTCAACCAGGGCCAGGTGCCCGAGCATGGCGAACTGGCCTGGATCTTCAACTGCGTGGCGCGGCTGGGCTGGCTGGACCGCATGACCCAGTTCAAGGAAAAGTCCGGCAAGCACAAGGAACGCGCCAGTGTCGGGCTTTACACCTATCCGGTGCTGATGGCCGCGGACATTCTCGTCTACAAGGCAACCCACGTGCCGGTGGGCGAAGACCAGAAGCAGCATCTGGAACTGGCGCGCGACATCGCCGCCAAGTTCAACAATGATTTCGCCGCGCCGGATTTCTTCCCCCAGCCCGAGCCGGTGATCACCGGCACGGCGACGCGGGTGATGAGCTTGCGCGACGGCAACAAGAAAATGTCCAAGTCGGACGAAAGCGATGCCAGCCGCATCAACCTGACCGACGATGCCGAAACCATTGCCAATAAGATCAAGCGCGCCAAGACCGATCCGCTGCCGCTTCCCGCCAGCAAGGATGAGCTGAAGGAACGCCCCGAAGCCGAGAACCTGCTGAACATCTATGCCGCCCTGGCCGAGCAGGACCGTGATGCGGTGATCGCCCAGTTCGCGGGCCAGCAATTCAGCGGCTTCAAGAATGCGCTGGCCGACCTGACGGTCAGCAAGCTGGAGCCGATCAACAAGGAAATGCGCCGGCTGCTGGGCGATCCCGGTGAAATCGACAATATCCTGCGGTCGGGCGCCCAGAAAGCCCGCGCCATCGCCACGCCCATCATGGACGAGGTCAAGAAGCGCGTCGGGTTCATCGCTTGAAAAACGTTCTCGTCACCGGCGCCGCCAAGCGGCTGGGACGGGCCATCGCCCTGGACCTGGCGCAGGCGGGCTGGAACGTGGCGATCCATTACAATGGCTCCAAGGCCGATGCCGACAGCGCCGCGCAGGCCGCGCGCGCGGCGGGCGTGAAGGCCGAAATCATCCAGGCCGACCTGTCACAGGAGTCCCAAACCGCGACGCTCGTGAGCCGGGCCGCTGCCGCCATCGGCCCGCTGACGGCGCTGATCAATTCGGCCTCGCTGTTCGAGAATGACGACTGGCAGTCGGCCACGCGCAAAAGCTGGGATGACCATATCGAGGTCAACCTGCGCGCGCCGCTGCTGCTGTCGCAGCTTTTTGCCAAGCAGCTTCCCGCCGGACAGAACGGCAACATCATCAATTTGATCGACCAGCGCGTGCTCAAGCCGACGCCGCAGTTCCTGTCCTACAGCGTCAGCAAGGCAGGGCTGTACTGGCTGACCACCACCCTGGCGCAGGGCATGGGACCGAACATCCGCGTCAATGCGGTGGGGCCGGGACCGACGCTGAAGAATCCGCGCCAGTCCGACGCCGATTTTGATCGCCAGCGCGACGCCACCATCCTGAAGCGCGGCGCCGACCCGGCCGACATCTGCGCTGCCGTCCGCTATCTGCTGGACGCAGCCTCGGTCACCGGCCAGATGATCGCCGTGGATGGCGGCCAGCACCTGATCTGGCAGACCCCCGATGTGCAGGGCAGCGAATGAGCAAGCCCCCCTATTTCGCCAGCGCCGCCGGCGGCATCCGCCATGTCTTCATCCGCAACCTGGAACTGCCGGCCCATATCGGCGTCTACCGCCAGGAAGAGGGCCGCACCCAGCCGGTGCGGATCAATGTCGACCTGGCCACCGATGACATCGCCGACGCCCAGGACATGCTGGAGAATGTGGTCGATTACCATGTGATCGAGAAACGCATCCGCGCCATTATTTCGGAAGGCCATGTCCGGCTCGCCGAAACCCTGGCCGAACGCATCGCCGCCGCCTGTTTCGAGGATGCGCGGGTGCGCACCGTGCGGGTGCGGGTGGAAAAGCTGGAAGCCCTGACATCGGCGGAATCTGTCGGAATAGAAATTGAACGCACCCGCTAATATATTGCGGACATGAGTTCCCCCGAAGCGCCGCTCAAGGGCGCCGAGCGCATCGCCGCCTATCTCAAGACGCTGCCCGACGCGCCGGGCGTCTACCGCATGCTGAACGGCGCGGGCGACGTGCTGTATGTCGGCAAGGCCAAGAGCCTGAAGAAACGCGTCGGCTCCTATGCACTCCGCGGCGCCCACAACGAGCGCATCAGCCGCATGATCGCGGAAACGACGGAGATGCTGTTCGTCACCACCGCCAGCGAAACCGACGCGCTGCTGCTGGAATCCAACCTGATCAAGCGGCTGAAGCCGCGCTACAATGTCAGCTATCGCGACGACAAGAGCTTTCCCAACATCCTGCTGCGCGAGGACCACCCTTTCCCGCAGCTTCTGAAACATCGCGGCGCCAAGACCATCAAGGGCGTCTATTTCGGCCCATTCGCCTCCGCCGGCGCAGTCAACCGCACCCTCAACACCCTGCAGCGCGCCTTCTTGCTGCGGTCCTGCTCGGATTCGGTGTTCGAAAGCCGCACCCGTCCCTGCCTGCTGTTCCAGATCAAGCGCTGCAGCGCCCCTTGCGTGAACCGCATCGATCTTGGCGGCTATCACGAACTGGTCGAGGAAGCCGAAACCTTCCTGAAGGGCAAAAGCCAGGCGGTGCAGGACGAGCTGAAAGCCGAGATGACCAAGGCCTCCGACGCCATGGATTTCGAGGCGGCTGCGAAATTGCGCGACCGGCTGAAGGCGATGAGCCACATCCAGTCCTCGCAGGGCGTCAATCCCGCGACCTTCGAGGAAGCCGACCTGTTCGCCCTGCACAGCGAAGGCGGCCATACCTGCATTCAGGTGTTCTTTTTCCGCGCCGGACAAAATTGGGGCAACCGCCCGTACTTTCCGCGCCACGATCCCGACCTGCCGCTGGGCGAAGTTCTGGAAAGTTTTGTCGGCCAGTTTTACGATGAGCGCACGCCGCCTTCCCTTATCCTGACCAGCGAAGCACTGCCGGACAGCACGCTGCTGGCCGAAGCGCTCGCCACCCGCGCCGGAGGCAAGGTCGAGATCGCCACGCCCCAGCGCGGCGAGAAACGCGAGATCATGGAACGCGCCATGACCAACGCGCGCGAACAGCTTGGCCGCCGCATGGCCGAGAACAGCGCCCAGACCCAGTTGCTGGAAGGCGTGGCCGACGCCTTCGGGCTGGACCAGCCGCCCCGCCGCATCGAAGTGTATGACAATTCGCACATCCAGGGCGCCCATGCGTTGGGGGCCTTCATCGTGGCCGGGCCCGACGGATTTGAAAAAGCCCAGTACCGCAAGTTCAACATCAAGAGCGAGGAGCTGGCGCCGGGCGACGACTACGCCATGATGCGCGAGGTGCTCAGCCGCCGCTTCGCCCGCATGGTGAAGGAAGAGGCCGGCGCATCCGACCAAGGGCCCGACACCGGAAAATGGAAGCGTCCCGACCTGGTGCTGATCGATGGTGGCCCCGGGCAGTTGTCGGTCGCCTGCCAGATCTTTGCCGACCTGGGTGTGGAGGATGTGGCGCTGGTGGGCATCTCCAAGGGCCCCAACCGCGATGCCGGGCGCGAGCATTTCTATATTCCCGGCAGGGAACCCTTCCGCCTCGATCCCAAGAGCCCGGTTCTGTACTATCTGCAGCGGCTGCGCGACGAAGCGCACCGCTTCGTGATCGGCGGCCATCGCAAGAAGCGCAGCGCCGCGATCGGCGCCAATCCGCTGGACGAAATCGCAGGGGTGGGCGCGAACCGCAAACGCGCCCTGTTGCAGCATTTCGGCTCGGCCCGGGCGGTGGCGGGGGCCAGCCTGACCGATCTTGCCTCGGTGGGCGGGGTCAGCGAGACATTGGCCAAGAAAATCTTCGATTTCTTTCATCCGGGCGGATGACGGTACGGCGCCAGCCTCTTAAAGTGATGCGATGTTCGCCCTGCCCAACGCCCTGACCATCCTGCGCATCGCGCTGGTGCCGCTGTTCGTCATCGCCTTTGTGCTGCCGGGCGACGGCTGGCGGCTGTTCGCCTTCGGCATTTTCGTGATTGCCGGGGTCAGCGACTGGCTGGACGGGTTTGCCGCCCGCAAGCTGAAAGCCGGATCGGATTTCGGCCGCATGCTGGACCCCATCGCCGACAAGGTGCTGGTAGCGGTGGCGCTGATGATGCTGGTGGCCGAAGGCCTGTTCACCCAGATCAAGCCCAACGGCATGCTCAGCCTGCTCAAGCTGGTGCCGGCCGTGATCATCCTGTCGCGCGAAATCCTGGTATCGGGCCTGCGTGAATTCTTGTCAGGCCTGCGCGTCAGCGTGCCGGTGACGGCGGTGGCGAAATTCAAGACCGCGGTGCAGATGGTGGCGATCGGCGCCATGATCCTGACGCCCCTGGCCGACATCTATCTGCCGGGCGATGCCGCCCTCACCTATGCCTTTATCGCCTATGCGATGCTGTGGGTCGCGGCAGCGCTGACCGTCTATACCGGCGTGAACTATTTCCGCAGCGGCATGGCGCATCTGCGCCCCGGCCCCACACCGCCAAATTAATCAGGCGGAGACTTTCGCCAGACCGCGCACTTCGTCCGAATAGGCGTTCATGAGCGTTTCGGTCAGGGCGCCGGGCTTGAAGGTATACGGCCCGATTTCCGACACCGGCGTGACTTCCGCCGCCGAACCGGTGAGGAAACATTCGCTGAAGCCTGTGAGCTCTTCGGGCTTGATGTGGCGCTCGATCACCTTGACGCCCTTCGCCTTGGCGATGGCGATCACCGACTGGCGGGTCAGGCCGTTGAGGAAACAGTCGGGCGTCGGCGTGTGCAGCTCGCCATCCTTCACGAAGAAGACATTGGCGCCGGTAGCTTCGGCGATATAGCCGCGATAATCGAACATCATCGCATCAGCATAGCCCTTGGCCTCGGCCTCATGCTTGGAGATGGTGCAGATCATGTAGAGGCCGGCGGCCTTGGCATGCACCGGCTCGGTATCGGGTGCGGGGCGCTTCCAGCGCGAGATGTCGAGACGGATGCCCTTGAGCTTTTCCGCCGGGCTGAAATAGGACGGCCAGGGCCAGCAGGCGATCGCGACATGGATCGTCGTGTTCTGCGCCGACACTGCCATCATCTCGCTGCCGCGGAACGCGACCGGGCGCAGATAGCCGTCGGTGATGCCCTGCGCGGCGGCAGTATCGATGCAGGCCTGGTTGATCTGTTCCTGGGTGAAGGGAATTTTCATGCCCAGCGTTTCGGCCGAAAAGAACAGGCGCTCGGTATGTTCCTTCAGCTTGTAGATGGTGCCGTTGTAGATGCGCTGGCCTTCGAACACGCAGGAGCCATAATGCAGACCGTGGGTCAGCACATGGGTCTTGGCGTCCTTCCAGGGCACCAGCTTGCCGTCATACCAAAGCGAGCCATCACGCTGGTCGAAAGGGATCACGTCTGCCATCGGTTCCGTTCCTGAAAAGCCGCCAGTCTTAGGGATAAGCTGGCCGGGCTTGCCCCCCATCCGGCGAGGGCCTAGTTTTTCTGCATGTATTGCAGCATGGCCGACGCGAAAATCGCAAGGGTGCCCGGAGGCATGGCTGCCATGAGTTTGCCATGAACAGCCCTGCCGCGGACGAACCGCACCTGCTGGTGGTCGATGACGACGAAAGGCTGCGCGCATTGCTGCAGCGCTATCTGTCGTCCAACGGCTATCGGGTGACCGCCGCGACCGGGGCGGCGCAGGCCCGCGCCCTGATGAAAAGCATGGAATTCGACCTGCTGATCCTGGACGTGATGATGCCGGGGGAGTCGGGCCTGGAGCTGACCAAGAGCGTGCGCACGCAATCCTCCGTGCCGATCCTGATGCTGACGGCGCGCGGCGATCCGGCGGACCGCATCGCGGGCCTGGAACTGGGCGCCGACGATTACCTGCCCAAGCCATTCGAACCGCGCGAACTGCTGCTGCGGGCCAATTCGCTGCTGCGCCGCGCCGCGCCGCCGGAAACGCCCGCGACAGGGCCGGTGAAGATGGGATCGGCGCTGTTCGATCCCGCCACCTCGCGCCTGACGCGGGGCGCCAAGCCGGTGAAACTGACCGGGGCGGAAGCGGCACTGCTGCAACTTTTCGCCGTCCATGCCGGGCGGCCGTTCAGCCGCGCCGAACTGTGCAAACGGCTGAACGTGGCGCTGGAACGGTCGATCGACGTGCAGGTGACGCGCCTGCGCCGCAAGATCGAGGAAGACCCCAAGCTGCCGCTGTACCTGCAGACCGTGCGCGGTGTTGGCTATATGCTGGTTCCAGATCGTGCCTGACAGCTCGGGCTATTCGGTCAAGCGCATCCTGCCGCGGGGACTGTTTGGCCGCGCCCTGATCATCATCATCGCGCCCATCGTGCTGCTGCAGGCGATCATCGCCTATGTCTTTTTCGAGCGCGACCTGGAAAGCACCACCCGCCGCCTGGCCCGCGACGTCGCCGCCGACATCAACCTGCTGGTGGCGCTGGAAGACAATTATCATGGCGACGAACGCATCAAGCTGCGCCTGCTGTCGGAACGGCAGCTTCAGTACGGCATCAAATTCCTGCCCGGCGTGAAGGTCGCGCCGCCCAGCGAGCCGGCCGTCAGCACCATTGACGTAGCGCTGGACGACTTTCTGGCCGAACGCGTCCGCGAAGGGCGGCATTTCTTCACCAAGCGCGTCGGCAATGACTTCGAAATCCGCGCCGAAGTGCATGACGGCACCCTGGCGGTGCTGGTGCCGCGCGACCGCATCACCGTGTCCAAGCCCGATCTTTTCATCCTTTACATGGTGGTGTCGTCACTTTTGCTGATGGGCATCGCCACCCTCTTCCTGCGCAACCAGGTGCGGCCCATCGAGCGGCTGGCCCGCGCCGCGGAAAGCTTCGGCAAGGGCCGCGCCGTGCCCGACTTCAAGCCCTATGGCGCCACCGAAGTGCGCCGCGCCGCCCAGGCCTTCATCACCATGCGCGAGCGCATCGAGCGCCATGTCACCCAGCGCACCGAAATGCTGGCGGGCGTCAGCCATGACATCAAGACCCCGCTCACCCGGCTGAAGCTGGCGCTGGCGATGATGCCGGCGGATGCGGATGTGAAATCCATGCAGGGCGACATCGCCGAGATGGAGCATATGCTGGATGAATATCTGGCCTTCGCCCGCGGCGAAGGCGGCGAGGAGGCCGAAGTCACCGACCTGGGGGCGCTGGTGCGCGATGCCGCCGACGCCGCCGCAAAGGCGCGCCAGCGTGGTGTCACCCTCAGCGTGCCGGAAAACATTCGCGTCAGCGTCAAGCGGGTGGGCCTGCGCCGCTGCCTGATCAACCTGATCGATAATGCCCTCAAGCATGGCAGCCAGGTCGCGGTCGGCCTGAAGCAGGATGGCCGTCTGGTGGAAATCAGCGTCGAGGACAACGGCCCCGGCATTCCCGAAACCCGCCGCGAGGAAGCGTTCCGCCCCTTTCACCGGCTGGATGAGGGCCGCAACCTGCAGGTGGGTGGGTCTGGTTTGGGCCTGACCATCGCCCGCGACGTGGCCCGCGCCCATGGCGGTGATGTCCTGCTCGATCAGTCGGCGCTTGGTGGCCTTAAAGCGACCATCCGTCTTCCGGTTTAACGCAGCTCTTGCGCGCGTTTGCGCGCCGCCTTGACCGCGCGCTTCATCAGCGTCGTCAGCCCATCTTTCGCCATCAGAACCGATAGCGCCGCTGCAGTCGTGCCGCCGGGACTGGTGACGGCCTCGCGCAAGGCCGATGCCGGTGATTTGTCCGCCGCCAGCAAGGCGCCTGCCCCCGCCACCGTGGCGCGGGCGAATTTCTCGGCCTGAACTTTTGAAAGGCCTTCTGCCACGCCCGCATCGGTCAGCGCTTCCACCATCAGGAACAGATAGGCAGGGCCGGAACCTGACACCGCCGTGACGCTGTCGATCAGGCCTTCCTTGCCGACCCACTCGGTATCGCCCAGGGCCGCCAGCAGCGATGTCGCGCGCTTCTTGTCCGCGGGCGTCACGCCTTTGGCAGCATACATGCCGGTGATGCCCGCGCCGATCGCACCGGGCGTATTGGGCATGGCGCGGATGATGCGCGCTTTTGCGCCCCAGGCCCTGGTCAGCGCCATCACCGACGTGCCCGCCGCAATGGAGATCATCAGCGCGCCATCGTTGGCAAAGCCCGCCAGCGTCGCGGCCTCGCCTTTCAGCACTTGCGGCTTGATCGCCACCACGCACACCGACGGATTTTTCGTCACCTGCGACGGCGCGGACAGCAGCGAGATTTTTTTGGCGTTCGCCAGCTTGCGCAATTCGGCCGACGGCTTGGGCTCGACCACAGTGATGGGTTTGACGCCGCGCGCCAGCCAGCCCTTCAACAATGCGCCGCCCATACGGCCGGCGCCGATCAGCAGCACACTCACGGGCTTAAGCCTGTCCGGCGCATTCCAGCACGGCCGAAGCGATGGCGTCTTCCGCCGTCTTGCCGCCCCACAGCACGAACTGGAAAGCGGGGTAGTAATGTTCGCAGGCTTCCAGCGCCAGGTTGAGCAGCGCTTCGCACTGGGCGGCGCTGGCTTCCGCATCCGGGAAGATCATGGCGTGGCGAAAGATGATGGTGCCGTCCTGCGGCCACAGGTCGAAATGGCCGATCCACAGCTTGGCGTTCACATGCATCAAGAGGTCGGCGACGTTCTGGCGGCGCACCCCTTCGCTGATGCGCATGTCGAAGGCGCTGGACAAATGCAGCGACTGCAGGTCCTCGCGCCATGAGAAATTGAAATGGTGGTCGCTCCACTTGCCCGCCACCGACAGGTTGAGTTCGTCGCGCCCGGCCCGTTCAAAGGCCCAGCCATTGGCCTCGACCGCCCGCTCCAGCAGGTCCAGCGGGTGCAGGGTGCCCACCGGTTCGTCGTCGAGATGCATGATACTCATAAGGCGCGCTCCAGCCACTAAACGAAGCAGTTGCGATCCAAACTGGCACAAGATTTAGAGAAAACAAGAGTCCGCGAGTCCCCATCCACGCCGCGGAAAAAGATTCCACAGCTTTGAATCGGCTCACAGATTCGCCCGAAAGGAGTCGGGGATGACTTGGCGATTCCGCTAAGTGGTTGATTTGGATTCCAAAGCTGCGATCCGGGCCTCCAGGGCCTCGTTCTCGGCGCGGGCCTTGGCCGCCATCGCCTTCACCGCCTCGAATTCCTCCCGGGGAACAAAATCCATGTCCGCCACCAGCCGTTCCAGCCGCTGGCGCATGAAGGTGTCGATCTCGACGCGCACGCTCTGGGCCATGCCGGCTGCGTCCGTGAACGCCTTCGCCACGCCATCCAGGAAGGGATTGTCGGTCTGCGCCATCAGAAGCCTCCGTTGTCAGCGTCTATATGGCCGCCACCTTCACTTGACACAAGCACCGAACCATCGCGTTTTACCGCCATGATCGAAGCCCTGGCCGCGCTCCCCTTTCCCAATATCGATCCCATTGCCCTGCAACTGGGGCCGATCCCGATCCGCTGGTACGCCCTGTCCTATATCGCGGGCATCCTGCTGGGCTGGTGGGGCATCACCCGGGCGCTGCGCCAGAAGGCCCTGTGGGCGCCCCCGCCCTTCAACGGCCGCCCCCCGGCCACGGAAGACCAGATCAGCGACCTGGCGGTGTGGATCATTTTCGGCGTCATCCTGGGCGGGCGCCTGGGCTGGGTGCTGATCTATGGAACCGTGCTGTGCAGCGTCACCCCCAGCTATGCCCAATATTGCGACGGGCTGCCGCTGGCCTTCGTCACCGATCCCGTCCGCATCATCGCCGCCTGGGAAGGCGGCATGTCCTTCCATGGCGGCCTGCTGGGCGCGGTGATCGCGGTCTGGCTTTTCAGCCGCCGCCACAAGGTCAGCATGTTGTCGGTCTCAGACCTCACCTGCGCCTTCGCGCCCATCACCATCTTCCTGGTGCGCATCGCCAACTTCGTGAATGACGAATTGTGGGGCCGGGTCACCGATGTGCCCTGGGCGATGGTATTTCCGCGCGGCGGACCGCTGCCGCGCCATCCCAGCCAGCTTTACGAGGCGGCGCTGGAAGGCCTGGTGCTGCTGGTGATCGTGCAGGTCGCCTTGCGCGTGTTCCGCGCCCACCAGAAGCCCGGCCTGATCTCGGCAATCTTCCTGGCGGGCTATGGCCTCTTTCGCTTCATATGCGAATTCTTCCGCGAGCCCGACACCCAGTTCATCGGTCCCATCAGCATGGGCATGGCGCTGTCGATCCCGATCTGGATCGGCGCCGGCCTGCTGCTGTGGATCGTGTCGAAAAGGCCCCGCGCGGCATGACTCTTAAAGCGCGCATCGCAGCGCTGATCGAGGCCCAGGGCCCGATGTCGGTGGCGCAGTTCATGACCATCGCGCTGCTCGATCCCAAGGACGGCTATTACGCCACGCGCGATCCCTTCGGCGCGCAGGGCGATTTCACCACCGCGCCGGAAGTCAGCCAGATGTTCGGCGAGATGCTGGGCCTGTGGATGCTGCAGGCCTGGGCCGATCAGGGCTGTCCGAAAAATCCGCGGCTGGTCGAACTGGGTCCAGGACGCGGCACGCTGATGGCCGACATGCTGCGCGCCGCGTCGGTCGAGCCGGACTTCACCAATGATCTCGAGATTGTGCTGATCGAAGCCAGCCCGGTGCTGCAACAGATGCAGGCCGAAAAGCTGCGCGGCTTTGGCGCGGACATTTCCTGGCAGCCGCAGTTCGACGACAGCCTGTCGGATCGCCCGCTGTTCCTGGTGGCCAACGAATTCTTCGACGCGCTTCCGGTGCGCCAGTATGTGCGCAGCGAACGCGGATGGCACGAGCGCATGGTGACGGCGCTGGACGGCGAACTGGACTTCGCGCTGGCGCCGGTGCCCGTGCCGCTGCCCATCATTCCGCAGGACCGCGAGACCGCGCCGCAGGGCGGCGTCTATGAAACCTCGCCCGCCGCGCTGGCGCTGGCGGAAAATATCGCCGCCATCGTGACGCAACGCGGCGGCGCAGCGCTGATGGTCGATTACGGCTATGACGCGGTGACAGGCTTCGCCGAAACCCTGCAGGCGGTTGGCGGCCATCGCTTCGCCGATGTGCTGGCCGCGCCGGGCGACGACGATCTGTCCGCCCATGTCGATTTCGCGGCGCTGGCGCAGGCCGGACGGCGCGGCGGCGCGGCGGTGTTCGGACCGGTCACGCAAGGGGCTCTTCTGGCCAGCATCGGCATCACCGAACGCGCCGAACAACTGATGAAGTTGCATCCCGACAGCGCCGCCGACCTCTTGAGCGCCACCGAGCGGCTGATCGGCGCCGACCAGATGGGCAAACTGTTCAAGGCGCTGGCCTTTGCGCCGCCCGGCGTGGCCGGTTTTGCGGGGTTCGCATGAAGCGCCTCGAAGCTGGCAACCTGACCGCGCCTGGCGTGGCGCATGGCTTTTTTGGGCGCGAAGGCGGCGTCTCCAACGGGCTTTATGAAACGCTCAATTGCGGGCCCGGTTCGAAAGACGATCCCGGCGCCGTGACGGAGAATCGTCGCCGGGTCGCGTCCGAGCTGGGCGCAGCCGAACTGATCAGCCTGTCCCAGATTCACAGCCCCATCGTGCACACGCTGGTCGCCGCGCCTGCGCAGCGTTTGGAAGGCGATGCCATGGTCACCGCCACGCCGGGTCTGGGCTTGGGCATCCTCACCGCCGACTGCGCGCCGGTGCTGCTGGTGGATGCGCAGGCCAGGATCATCGGCGCCGCCCATGCCGGGTGGAAAGGCGCGCTGGGCGGCGTGCTGGAGGGTGCCATCGAAGCGATGGAAAAACTGGGCGCCGACCGCAGCCGCATCGCCGCCGCCATCGGCCCCTGCATCAGCCAGGACAATTACGAAGTGAGCTGGGAATTCCGCGACAAGTTTCTGGAATTGGGCCTGCGCAACCGCAAGTTCTTCACGCTGTCGCCGGGCAAGGAAGGCCATTACCGCTTCGACCTGGAAGATTACGCCGCTCACCGGCTGACGGCGGCTGGAATCGCGTCTGTCGAAAAAATGGGCGTTTGCACCTATCCGCCGGAAAACGGCTTTTTCAGCTTCCGCCGCACCACCCATGCCGGCGAGCCCGATTACGGGCGGCAGGTTTCCGCCATCCTGCTGGAGCCCTGATCGGCGCGGCAAATACGCCACAGGCGGCGGTTGCGACTCGGATGGCGAGCCGCTAAAAGCCCGTCATCAAAGCTTCATTGGGGTTAGGGGCGAGCCGATGACGGATCTGAACGGATCGCGGGGCATGCGCCTCATCGCAGGCAATTCCAACCCGGCCCTGGTCCAGGCGATCAGCGCCTATCTGAATATCACCCCCGTCAAAGCCGATGTCCGCCGCTTCTCCGACGACGAAGTGTTCGTCGAGGTGCAGGAAAATGTCCGCGGCGAGGACATGTTCGTGATGCAGTCCACCAGCGCGCCGGCCAACGACAATCTGATGGAATTGCTGATCATGATCGATGCGCTGCGCCGCGCCAGCGCGCGCCGCATCACCGCCGTGATCCCCTATTTCGGCTATGCCCGCCAGGACCGCAAAGTCGGGCCCCGCACCCCCATCTCGGCCAAGCTGGTCGCCAACATGATCACCGAAGCGGGCGCCAACCGCGTTCTGACGGTCGATCTGCATGCCGGACAGATCCAGGGCTTTTTCGACATTCCCACCGACAATCTGTTCGCCCAGCCGGTGATCGTGAAGGACATTCTGCAGCATCTGGACGGCAAGACGCCCATGGTGGTGTCGCCCGACGTGGGCGGCGTGGTGCGGGCCCGTTCGCTGGCCCGCCGCCTGAACGCCGACCTGGCCATCGTCGACAAGCGCCGCGAGCGCGCCGGCCAGTCGGAAGTGATGAACATCATCGGCGATGTCGAAGGCCAGTCCTGCATCCTAATCGACGATATTATCGATTCCGGCGGCACCCTGTGCAACGCCGCCGAAGCGCTGCTGAACAATGGCGCCACCGAAGTCTATGCCTACACCACCCATGGCGTGCTGTCGGGCAAGGCGGTGGAGCGGATCAAGAACTCCAAGCTCAAATCCATGGTGGTGACGGACTCCATTCCGGCCACCGACGCCGTGAAGTCCTGCGCCAATATCCGCACCATCTCCATCGCCCCCCTGCTGGGCGAGGCGATGCGGCGCATCAACAACGAAGCCTCGGTCTCCAGCCTGTTCGATTGAGGTTTTTGGGGCCCCCGGCCCCGCCCGACGCCGGTCAAATACCCGCCAGACGGGCGGTTGCAGGCCGCCAGCCTTTTCGCTAAAAGCCGCCTCTCCGCAGGGGGCAATGGCTCCCACGGGTCGACCAAGGATCAGGAAAATGGCGCAAGTTCAAGAACTTAAGGTGGAATCGCGTGACGGTACCGGCAAGGGTCCGGCCTACCAGGCGCGCCTGAAGGGCCTGATCCCGGCCGTGATTTATGGCGGCACCACCACGCCCGAGAACATCAGTGTCGACGGCCGCACCCTGGAGCGCCATGTCGAAGCCGGTCATTTCCTGACCACCCTGTTCATGCTGGACGTTGCCGG
>CAILUV010000056.1 GCA_903837555.1 uncultured Alphaproteobacteria bacterium | reverse complement strand
GCTTGATGAGCGGGATGAAAACTTCGTTCAGCGCCTCGCCCAGGATCGACGGCTCGTCCGGCGGCCGCGCGGTATAGGTCGACAGATAGACCGGGTCTTTGCGCATGGTGATGGCGGTGACGGTAAAGACCGGAAATTTCTCCACCGAATTGTAATAGCCGGTGTGATCACCGTAAGGGCCTTCGTCGCGATAGTCCTGCAGAGACACTTCGCCTTCGATCACGATCTCCGCGTCGGCCGGCACTTTCAGCGGCTGGGACACGCAGTCGGCCAGCTCGACGCGGCTGCCGCGCAGCAGCCCGGCGAACTGATATTCCGACAGGGTTTCGGGCACGGGCGTCACCGCGGCCAGGATGATGCCGGGATCGGCGCCAATCACACAGGCGGCGGGCAGGGGCGCGGTCTTTTCCTTGCCCCAGCGGTGATGGTGCTGGGCGCCGCCGCGATGCTTGAGCCAGCGCATGATGGTCTGGTTCCTGCTGAGAACCTGCATGCGGTAGATGCCCAAATTGTAGTTATCTTCGCGCGCGTCGGTCGGGCCCTTGGTGACCACCAGCGGCCAGGTAATCAGCGGCGCCGGTTCGCCGGGCCAGCAGGTCTGCACCGGCAGCTTCGCCAGATCGATATCGTCGCCCTTTAGCACGATCTCCTGACAGGCAGGGCGGCTGACCGTTTTCGGCTTCATCGCCAGCACGGTCTTGACCAGCGGCAACAGTTCCGCGGCTTCGCCGAACGAGCGCGGCGGCTGAGGCTGGCGCAACTGGGCGAGCAGTTCGCCGACCTCGCGCAGGTCCGCGCCGGTGCTGCGATCCTTGCCGCCCATGGTCACGCCCATGGCGACGCGCTTTACGGTGCCGAACAGGTTGACCAGCACCGGTATGTCGGTGGGTGTGCCGTCCGCCTTGATGGGCTTTTCGAAAATGACCGCCGGTCCACCTTGTGCGATCAGCCGGGTCTGGATCTCGGTCATCTCCAAGACGGTGGAGACCGGCTCTTTCACGCGCACCAGGTCACCGTCTTTTTCAAGACGGGCGACGAAATCGCGCAAGGAACGGTAAGCCATGCTGCGGTTTTACGGGCGCCTCAGTCCCGCTTCAAGGCATAAGAGGGCGTGCGCGCGTGTTTGCGGGCATAGAGGAAGTATACGACCAGCCCCAGCAGGCCCCAGCCGATGAAACGGATCCAGGTATCCAGCGGCAGGCCGGCCATCATGCCAAAGCACACCAGCATGCCGCCGATGGGCACGATCGGTACCAGCGGGGTGCGGAACGGGCGCGGCACGTCGGGGTGTGTTTTGCGCAGGATGATGACGCTGAGGCAGACCAGCACGAAGGCCGCCAGCGTGCCGATGGCCACCAGCTCGATCAGCAGGTTCTCGGGCAGGAAGGCAGACAGGATCGCCGCCAGGATGCCGATCAGGATGGTCGACAGATACGGCGTGCGGAAGGTCGGATGCACCTTGGCGAAGAAGTCCGGCAGCATGCCATCGCGCGACATGGCGTAGAAAATGCGCGACTGGCCCAGCAGCAATCCCAGCACCACCGTGCCCAAGCCCAGCGTGGCGCCGAAATTCACCAGCGGCACCAGCCAGCTTAGCTGCGGTCCCATCGCCTGCACCGCCACCGTCACGGGCTTGGAAACGCCCAGCGTGGTATAGGGCGTGACGCCGGTCATCACGATGCACATCAGCACATACAGCACGGTGCAAAGCGCCAGCGAACCCAGAATGCCGATCGGCATGTTGCGCTGGGGATTCTTGGCTTCCTGCGCTGCGGCGCTGACGCAGTCGAACCCGATATAAGCGAAGAACACCACGCCCGAGGCGCGCGCGATGCCGCTCCAGCCGAATTCGCCGAACGTGCCGCTATTTTCCGGGATGAAGGGCGTGAGGTTGTCCATCGTGACATATTGCAGGCCGAAACCGATCACCAGGAACACAACCGCCAGCTTGAGCAGCACCATGGCGCCGTTGAAGGTGACGCTGGCGCGGATGCCGATCACCAGAAGCGCTGTGAGGCCCAGGATCAGGATGACGGCGGGCAGGTTGATGACCGCGCCGCTCAAAGCAAAAGTCTGGTCCGCATTCCAGACCACGGGCGAAGTGGTAAGATGCGCGGGCAAGTGGATGCCGAAGTCGGCCATCATGCCGTTGAAATAACCCGACCAGCCCACCGCCACGGCTGAAGCGGCGGCGAGATATTCCAGGATCAGGTCCCAGCCAATCAGCCAGGCGAGGAATTTGCCGAAGGTGGCGAAGGTGTAGCTGTAGGCGCTGCCCGCAACCGGGATCATGGAGGCGAATTCGGCATAGCAAAGCCCCGCCAGCGCACAGCCCAGGCCCGCGATGAGGTACGAGATGGTGACGCCGGGGCCTGCGAAGTTGGCGGCAGTGGTACCCGTAGACACGAAGATGCCCGCGCCGATGATGATGCCGATTCCCAGGCCGATCAGTTGCAGCGGCCCCAGCGCCCGCTTCAGTTCATATTGCGGGACGACTGTATTCTCTTCCGTGACCGGCATTGTTTCCCCGTTACCCATGCACATTGCCCGAACGGGCAGCCAAGTCTGTCAGAGCTAGGCGCAAAAGGGGAGGGGCGCTATGGTCATTGCGGAATCGGCGGGGGGTCGTGATGCAAAGCGAAGCAGGCGTAATGGCCCAGATCGAGGCTGCCGTGACTGCGGTCAACGGCATCGTCTGGGGACCAGCCATGCTGATCCTGATCCTTGGCACGGGGCTCTACCTGATGGTGGGGCTCGGTTTCATGCCGCTTCGCCGGCTTCCGGCGGCGTTCCGCCTCATGTTTCAGGGGCGCCGCGCCGGCACGGATGAAAAGGGCGAGATCACCCCGTTCCAGTCCCTGATGACGGCGCTGGCCGCCACCATCGGCACCGGCAACATCGCGGGCGTGGCGACGGCCATCGCGCTGGGCGGTCCGGGCGCCGTGTTCTGGATGTGGATGACCGCGCTGGTCGGCATGGCTACCAAGTATGGCGAGGCGGTGCTGGCTATTCGTTATCGCGAAGTCGATGCCGAAGGCCGCTATGTCGGCGGGCCGATGTATTACATCAAGAACGGCCTGGGGCCCCGCTGGGCCTGGATGGGCTGGCTGTTCGCATTCTTCGCCGCCATTGCGGGCTTTGGCATCGGCAACATGGTGCAGGCCAACTCGCTGGCCGATGTTTTCCGCGAAACTGCCGGCGTGCCGACTTGGGCCACCGGCTTGGTGCTGACCACCGTCGTGTTTGTCGTCATCATCGGCGGACTGAAACGCATCGCCGCCTGGTCGGACAAGCTCGTGCCGTTCATGGCCATTGTCTATGTCGCCGGAAGCCTCGCCATCATCGGGGTCAACATCGCCCATGTTCCGGACGCCTTCGCGCTGATCTTCCGCAATGCCTTTACCGGCACGGCGGCGGCGGGCGGTTTTGCCGGCGCGGCCATGATCATGGGCGTGCGCTATGGCGTGGCGCGGGGCATTTTTTCCAACGAGGCGGGCCTGGGCTCGGCCGCCATCGCCCATGCCGCCGCCCAGACGCGCGATCCCGCGCGCCTTGGCCTGGTCGCCATGCTGGGCACCTTTATCGACACCATCATCGTCTGCACCATGACGGCGCTGGTCATTCTTACCGTGACCGTGCCGGTGGAAGTGAACGGCGTGGTGCAGCAACTGCCCGCCTGGATGAGCGGCAAGACGGGCGCCAGCCTGTCCGCAATGGCCTATGGCGGTGGATTGCCGGGTATCGGCGAATGGGTCGTCACGCTGGGGCTGGT
The DNA here is from genome assembly GCA_903837555.1 of uncultured Alphaproteobacteria bacterium. GTDB lineage: Bacteria > Pseudomonadota > Alphaproteobacteria > Micropepsales > Micropepsaceae > Rhizomicrobium. The sequence goes on along the minus strand of CAILUV010000056.1, from coordinate 10,841 downwards.
GCTGTTCGTGTTCACGACATTGCTCGGCTGGAGCTATTACGGCGAGCGGGCTGCAGCCTATCTGTTCGGCGTGAAGGTTATCCTGCCCTATCGTCTGGCGTGGGTGGCGTGTGTTTTTGTCGGCTGCGTGGTCAAGCTCGATCTGGTGTGGAATTTCTCCGACACCATGAACGCATTGATGGCTATTCCGAACCTGATCGCGCTGATCCTGCTGTCGGGCACCGTCTTTGCCATCAGCAAAACGTCACCCGTGACCGCGCGCGGCGACCTGGGTGCGCCGCCGCCGGATATCCCGGTGCAGGCGACACCTGCGGAACTTCAGCGCTAGGGCAGCAGCCGGTAAACGCCGGTTTCGCGGATCTCGCGGTCTTCCAGGTCGCGCGTGGTCTGCACATTATATGTGGCGAGATTTTCCACGCCCTGCCTGGGAAAATATGTGCGGCCCGGATCGCCCAGCAGCACCGTCTTGCCCAGGGGGCGCAGCCAGGCCACCAACCCTTCGGCCAGCGGGCGTTCGTAGAACAGGTCGCCGACCAGAATCACGTCCCAGTCGGGGGCGGTGCCGATCAGGTTTTCCTGCGTCGTGGCGATATGCAGATCGTTGGCCTGTGCATTCAGGTTGATGGCGGCGCAGGCAAAGGCGTCGATATCGGCTGCCAGCACATCGGCGGCGCCTGCCTTGCTCGCCGCAAGGCCCACCAGCCCCGAGCCGGACCCGATATCCAACACACGCTTGCCGACAACTAGCACGGGATTGTCGAGGATATAGCGCGCCAGCGCCTGGCCGCCGGCCCAGGCAAAGGCCCAATAGGGCGGCGGCACGCCGATCTCGGACAATTCTTCTTCGGTCTTTTGCCACAGCGGCACCACTTCGCTGGCGAGATGAAGCATGATTTCCGGCACCAGCGGCGGCGAAAGCAGCACGGCGTTGGCGCGGATAAAGTCTTCGGGGTGCATCGGATCACCTTGGGGCCGCCCCGCCACGGTTGGCAAGCGCGCGCGCCCGGCGCAGAATGGGAGCATGAGCGATCCCGCACCCCGATATGCCAGCTTTGCAGACTTCTATCCTTTTTACCTGCGCGAGCATTCCCAGCGCACCACGCGCCGGTTGCATTTCGTCGGCACCTCGCTGGCGCTGCTGTGCCTGCTGGAACTGGTGATGACAGGCGATCTGTCCTGGCTCGTGCTGGCGCTGGTGTTCGGCTACGGCTTTGCCTGGGCCGCGCATATGCTGGTGGAAAAGAACCGGCCCGCCACCTTCCGCCATCCGCTCTATAGCCTGATGGGCGATTTCAGGATGTTCTGGGAAATGCTGACCTGCAAGATTGCATTCTAGCCGAAGACGCTGGCCAGCAGGAACGCCAGCGCGATCAACGCGCCCGTGTCGCGGTTGGAACGAAAGACAGCCAGGCAGCTTTCCGGATTGTTGATGTTGAGCTGGCGCACCTGCCACAACATATGCGCGCCCGCGGCCAGCATCACAAAGGCGAACGGCCAGCCGGCATGTTCTGTAAAGCCTGCCGCCAGGATCAGCGTGAAGGCGATGGCGTAGAAGCGCAAAATCCATTTGCGCGAATCCGCGCCGAAGAGCCGCGCGGTGGATTTGACGCCGATCAGTTCGTCATCATCCTTGTCCTGATGGGCATAGATGGTGTCGTAGCCCAGCGTCCAGAAGACCAGCCCGGCATACAGCATGGCCACGCCCACATCGAGGCGTCCGGTCTGCGCCGCAAATCCCAGCAGCGCGCCCCAGTTGAAGGTCAGGCCCAGCCAGGCCTGCGGCCACCAGGTGATGCGCTTCATGAAGGGGTAGGCGGCCACCAGCAGCAGCGACGCGGCGCCCAGCGCCACCGCAAACCAGTTGAACTGCAACAGGATGATCAGGCCGACCAGGCACAGGCCCGCCAGCAGTATCCGCGCCTGTTTGGGCGTGATCGCGCCTGACGGGATGGGGCGGCCACGGGTGCGCGCCACCTGCGCGTCGATATCGCGGTCGATGATGTCGTTGAAGGCGCAGCCCGCGCCGCGCATCACCAGCGCGCCCACAGCGAACAGGATCACATAATAATAGTCGCGCCATTCCAGGAAGCGGCGCTCCTCGGCGGCTGCGCCCAGCAGAAGACCGAAGATGCAGGGCCACAGCAGCAGCCAGGTGCCCACGGGCCGGTCCAGCCGCATCAGTTGCAGCCAGGGCCGCAGACGGGGCGGCATGTGCGTCACCCAGTTGGCGTGCACGGCGTCGGCGGGCGCTTGATTAGGGATCGGCATCGCGGTCAATTGTGGCATGAGCAATGAATTAACAGAAGCGGGTGGCAAAACCCGCTTGTATGTGGCGGGCGATCTGGGCGAAGGCGTGGCAGTCACGCTGGACGAGGGCCAGACGCATTACCTGCTGCATGTGCTGCGGGCCGAGACCGGGAACCTTGTCTCGCTGTTCAATGGCCGCGACGGGGAGTGGCTGGCCGAGATCACCGCCGCTGCCAAGCGCGGCGTGACCGCCACCTGCCGCCGGCACACCCAGGCGCAGCGCGGCACGCCCGATATCTGGCTGGCCTTCGCGCCGGTGAAAAAGACGCCTTCCGATTATCTGGTGCAGAAAGCGGCGGAACTGGGCGTGTCGGTGCTGCAGCCGGTCTTCACCCGCCGCACCATCGTGGGCCGCATCAATGAAGAGCGCATGGCGGCCAACGCGGTGGAAGCCGCCGAGCAATCCGGGCGCCTGACGGTGCCGGAGGTGCGCAGCGGTATCAGCTTTGACAAGCTGCTGGCATCTTGGCCGCAGGACCGCCGCCTGCTGTTCTGCGACGAAGGCGGCGACGCCAAATCCATGACCCAGGCGGCGCGGGAAAGCCGGGGCGGCCCCAGCGCCATTCTCACCGGTCCTGAAGGCGGTTTCGATCCGCAAGAACGCGCGGCCTTGCGGGCATTGCCGTTTGTGGTGCCGGTGACGCTGGGGCCGCGCATCCTGCGCGCCGATACCGCCGCGCTGGCCGCGCTGGCGATCTGGCAGGCGGTGGCGGGAGACTTCTCTTAAGACAGGCGCAACTGCCAGCTCACGCCGAAGCGGTCGTTGGTCCAGCCGAAGCGGCTGGCGAAGGGATAGGCGTCCAGCGGCATCAGCACCTGGCCGCCCTCCGACAGCGCCGCGAACAGGCGGTCGATCTCCTCGACATCGGCGCATTCCACGAACAGCGACACTGACGGCGTGAAGCCGAAGTCATGTTTGGCCGGGCTGTCGATGCACATGATGGTCTGGCCGTTGATGACAAAGGCGGCAAGGATCACCGAGCCGGGCTTGCCGGGGCCTTCGTCGCCATAGCGGGCAATGGACTGGACCGATGAGCCGGAAAACAGCGAGACATAAAAGTCCATCGCCGCTTCCGCGTTGCCTTCGAACATCAGAAAAGGGGCAATGCTGTGCGCAATGCCTAATCGTAGCGTTTGTCGTACACGCCTTCCAGCTTGCGCCACACATCCCAGATCGACGGAGGAACCCGGCCCTCGGCCTTTTCCTGCAGCATGGTGAGATGGCAATGCCAGCCGCCCGAAATGTTGAGGCTGTAATCACGGTCGGGCAGTTTGGAATGCGTCAGGGTCAGCTTGACCTTGCCATCCGGCTGCGGCGTCAGCCGGATATCGACTTCGGTATACTCGCTGGGGTCGGTGCTTTTGCCGAACGAGAAGGCCAGGTGATGCGGCGGCTCCAGCGCTAGCAGGATGCTGGTCATGCGATGGCCTTCGCTGTCGACCTTCTCATAGCCGGGCGGCGGCGGGGCTTTGTGCGGCGAGTAATCGGCATGGTGGAATGTCATTTCAAACGGCTCGCCGACCTTGGCCGGGAGGGCGCCGCTGGTGAACCATTGCGCGCGCTTATCGCTATCGGCCAGATAGGGCCAGACTTTTTCGATGGGGCCCGGCAACAGGCGTTCGAACCGCACCGTCTTGTCGTCTACCCGTACGCCGAATTCGTCTTTCATTTTGAGTCTTTCTTGAGTGCGGTTTCCAATGCGTCGAGCCGCGGATTCCAGAAGGCGCGGATGCGGTCGACCCAGTTGGCGACTTCCGCCACGCCTTCGGGGTTCAGGGCATAGATGCGCTTCTGCGCATCCACCCGCACCGACACCAGTTTCGCGGTCTTCAAAGTCTTGAGATGCTGCGAAATGGCGGGCGCCGACAGCTTGAAGCGCCCGGCGATTTCGCCCGACGACAGTGCGCCCGCCGCCAGCATTTCAACGATGCGCTGGCGGGTGGGATCAGCAAGGGCAGTCAGAGCGGTCATGCGCTATTTATTGCGTATCAACTTAATTAAGTCAATACAAAAATAAAGCCGTCTTGCGGATGCCATGCCCCGTCCTTAAGTACCTGTGGCGAGGGTCCTTTTCATGTCCATTCCACAGTCCGCCAGCGGCGAAATTCAAAGCCGCGACGACCTGGTTCGTCACCTTTCCAAAGGCTGCCGGCCCAAGGCCGACTGGCGTATCGGCACCGAACACGAAAAGTTCGTCTACGACCTCAAGACGCAAAAGCCGGTCGCCTATGACGGCAAGCCGGGCATCCGCCAGTTGCTGGAAGGCATGCAGCGCTTCGGCTGGCAGCCTGTGCGCGAAGGCGAACACATTATCGGCCTGACGCAGAACGGCGCGTCTCTGAGCCTGGAGCCGGGCGGGCAGTTCGAACTGTCCGGTGCGGCCGTGAAGACCATTCACGACACCTGCGCCGAGGTGAACACCCATCTGGAGCAGACGCGCGAAGTTGCCAATGAAATCGGCGTCGGCGTGCTGGGCTTTGGTTTCGCGCCAAGCTGGACGCTGGCCGAAACGCCGGTGATGCCCAAGGGCCGCTACAAGATCATGCGCGAATACATGCCCAAGGTCGGCGGCTATGGCCTGGATATGATGTTCCGCACCTGCACCGTGCAGGTGAACCTGGATTTCGAATCCGAAGCCGACATGGTGAAGAAATTCCGCGTCGGCCTGGCATTGCAGCCGGTGACCACCGCGCTGTTCGCCAACTCGCCCTTCCGCGAAGGGCGGCCCAGCGGCTTCCTGTCATACCGCGCGCAGGTGTGGACCGATGTCGACAATGCCCGGTCCGGCATGCTGCCCTGGGTGTTCGATGACGGCATGTCGTTCGAACGCTATGTTGATTACGCCCTCGATGTGCCGATGTATTTCCTCTACCGCGACGGCAAATATATCGACATGGCGGGCAAGAGTTTCCGCAAATTCCTGGCCCGCGAGATTCCCGAAGTGGCGCATCTCACCCCGATGATGAGCGACTGGGCCGATCATCTCACCACCATCTTCCCGGAAGTGCGGCTCAAGAGCTTCCTGGAAATGCGCGGCACCGACGGCGGCGCCTGGCGGCGCATCTGCGGCATGCCGGCGCTGTGGGTGGGCCTGCTGTATGACAGCCAGTCGCTGGATGCCGCCTGGGATCTGGTCAAGGACTGGACGGCCGAAGAACGCCAGGCGATGCGCGACGGTGTCGGCAAGCTGGCCTTCAAGACGCCGTTTCGCAAGGCGACGGTGCACGAACTGGCGCACCGCATGCTGGAAATTTCCGCTGCGGGCCTGAAGCGCCGCGCCGAACTGGATGGCGCCGGCATGAGCGAGGATGGTTTTCTCAACCCCGTGCGCGAGCTGGTGAACCGCGGTTACACCCGCTCGGAAGAGATGCTCAAGAATTACTACGGCGTTTGGGGCAAAGACCTAACGCCGCTCTTCACCGAGTATAACTTCCTCTAGCGCTTCTGCGGCGGCGGCACCGCGCCGCCCATCGCGACCGGCTCGCCGGTGGGAACGCGCGTCGCATTGTTGCGGCTGATCATCCAGTAGGGGTAGGCCGTCTTGTCGGCGCTGACTTCGTCCAGCCGCGCCATTTCTTCCGCCGTCAGGCTGAAATCCACCGACGCCAGATTGTCGTTGAGCTGCGCCATGGTGGTGGCGCCGATGATGGTCGAGGTGATGAAGGGCTTCTGCCGCACCCAGGTCAGGCCGACACAGGCAACCGACACGCCATGCTTTTTGGCGATCTCGCGCATGGCGATCACGGTCTTGTCGGCCTTGTCCTTGTCGATAGGCGGGAAGTCGAAATTGGCGCGGCGGCCAGGTTCGGGTTTGGTGTCGCCATCGGCGGTGTATTTGCCCGCCATATAGCCGCCCGCCAGCGGGCTCCACACCAGGCAGCCGATGCCCTGGTCCTGCATCATGGGCACCATCTCCTGCTCGATGTCGCGGCCGGCGATGGAATAATAAACCTGGTTGGTTTCCACCCGCGTCAGGCCGCGATGCTCGGCAATGCCACCCGCCTTCATGATCTTCCAGGCTTCCCAGTTGGAAACGCCGACATAACGAACCATGCCCTGACGCACGAGATCGTCCAGCGCCCGCAGGGTTTCTTCCAGCGGTGTTACGGAATCGGAATGGTGGATCTGGTACAGGTCGATGTGATCGGTCTGCAGCCGCTCCAGGCTTTGGCTGACGCTGTCCATGATGTGGCCGCGCGAGGCGCCCATATCATTGGGGCCACCCGCCATGCGGCCGAACACTTTGGTGGCCAGCACGACATCGCTGCGCTTCACGCCCAGGTCTTTCAGCGCCTGGCCGGTCATCAGCTCGGAGTCGCCATAGGAATAGACGTTGGCGGTGTCGATGAAATTGATCCGCGCTTCCAGCGCCCGTCCGATGAAACTGGTGGCATCTTTCTGGGTCAGCGTGCCGATGGCGCCGCCGAAATAATTGCGGCCGGAAAAGCCCCAGGTGCCCATGCACAGTTCGGAAACATACAGGCCGGTGCGGCCCAGGCGGTTGAACTTCATGCTGGTCTCTTGTTTTCGGTTCAGGGAGAGGGATTTGGTTCGGGTAGCGGGATGAATTCCTGGTCGTCGCCCGGAATGGTGCCGAACTTGCCGTCCTTCCATTCCTGCTTGGCGCGTTCGATGCGCTCCTTGTCGGACGAGACGAAATTCCACCAGATGTGGCGCGGCCCATCCAGTGGCGCGCCGCCCAACAGCATGACCCGTGCAGGGGCGTCGGTATAAAGCGTGACTTCTTCGCCCGGCTCCAGCGCCAGCATGGCGCCGGGGCCGTGCACTTCAATCTCTTCATCGCCGATATGCACTTCGCCTTCGATGATCAGCAGGGCGCGCTCTTCGTGTTCGGCCGGATAGTGCAGGGCACCGCCGGCTTCAAACCGCGCATCGGCATAGAAGATGGGCGAGAAGGTTTTCACCGGCGATTTCAGGCCAAAGGCTTCGCCCGCGATCAGCCGCAGGGTGACGCCCTTTTCCTCCCGTTCGGGCAGGTCGGCGCGCGCGAAATGCTGGAAGCTGGGCGGGGCCTCTTCATCGGCTTGCGGCAGGCCGATCCAGCTCTGGATGCCGTGCATGCGGTGGCCCGCGGCGCGCACATCGTCGCCGGTGCGTTCGCTATGGGCGATGCCACGCCCCGCCGTCATCCAGTTGACGTCGCCCGGCTTGATTTCCTGCACGGAGCCCACCGTGTCGCGATGCATCTGCGAGCCGTCGAACAGATAGGTGATGGTGGCCAGCCCAATATGGGGGTGCGGCCGCACATCGATGCCCTTGCCGGGCGCGAAGGTGACTGGCCCGAAATAATCGAAGAAGACAAAGGGGCCGATGCTGCGCCGCTGGACCTGCGGCAGAAGGCGGGTGACGAAGAATCCGTCGCCCAGGTCGTGTGCTTTTCCGGTGATGGGGATCATAGCGCCAGCCTAGCCGGATGCGCGCAAAAGCTCTAGTCTGATGAAAACAATCTGGCCAAAACAATTCGGGGAGACGATCTTGCTGCGCAAAATTGTGACATCGGTTTCATTCGCGGCGCTTTTGGCGTCGCCCGCGCTGGCCAAAGACACCGCGCTGCAGATGGTCTCCATCGACGTGGAAGGTGGCGGCGGCACGCTGTTCGTCACGCCGGACGGCAAGTCATTGCTGATCGATACCGGCAATCCCGAAACCAGCAAGGTCACCGGCAACACGCCCAGCTCGCAGCGCATCGCCCAGGCCGCCGCCGCGCTGGGCGTCAAGAAAATCGATTACCTGATCAGCACCCACTATCACGGCGACCATATCGGTGGGCTGGAAGGCCTTCTGGCTCGCATGCCGGTCGAGAATTTCATCGACCATGGCGAGAACCGCGAGACCACCGCCTCCACCCAGCCGGGCGCGCCGCAGATCGATCTCAAGAACCCGCCGCCCAATTCCAGCGCCGCCGGCTACAACCGGTACGTCGAGCTGATCGGCAACAAGCGCCGCATTATCGCCAAGGCAGGCGACGTCTTTCGCATCGGTGGCATGACCGTGACCGTGGTGATGGCCGATGCGCAGCCGATTGCCAAGCCGCTGGCGGGCGCGGGCGAAGACAATCCGTCCTGCGCCGGCATGGAAAGCATGGCCCAGATCGGCGGCGAGGAAAATGCGCGTTCGCTTGCTGTGGTCATCACCTATGGCAAGACCAAGATCGCCGCCTTTGGTGACCTGACCTGGGACCGCGAGAAGGATCTGTTCTGTCCCGCCAATCGCGTGGGCAAGGTCGATGTCTATCTGGCTACCCATCACGGCACGGCGCTGTCGGGCAGCCCGGCTTCGGTCAACGCCCTGGCGCCCATCGTCACCATCATTGGCAATGGCGCGCGCAAGGGCGCCGATCCGGCGCGGGTGAAGACGATCGAAAGCTCGCCGCGTCACCAGGGCCTGTGGAAGCTGCATGCCTCCACCGCCAACCCGCAGGTGAATGGCGACCCACAGATGATCGCCAATGAGGATGCCGACCAGACCAAGGACAAGTTCCATAACTTGCGCCTGCGCATCGAACGGGACGGCAAGATCACCGTGATCAACGAACGCAACGGCTTCAACAAGAGCTATCAGGCCCAGTGAAAACGCTTCGCTTTGGGCTGATGGCGGCGCTGCTGCTGGCGATGCCGGCAGTGGCGCAGGAAAAGCCGCTCAAGATCATCGTGGTGGATGTCGAAGGCGGCGCCGCCACGCTGTTCCTGACGCCGGAGGGCCAGTCGCTGCTGATCGATACCGGCTGGCCGCCCGGCAATGGCCAGATGTCGTCGCCGGACGGCTCAAAGGATTCGTCCGACCGCATCGTGATGGCCGCCAAGAAACTGGGCATCAAGAAGCTCGATTACGTGCTGGTCACGCATTATCACGACGATCATTCCGGCGGCGCGGCAGCGTTGGCGAAGAAAATTCCCGTCGGCACCTTTATCGATCACGGACCCAATGGCGATCCGCTACGGCCGGGCACGCCGCCAGAGCGGGTGCTGAACACTTCCTTCGGCCAGTTCGAACTCTATCAGCAGACGCTGAAGGGCCATAAGCGTCTGATCGCCAAGGCGGGCGATGTGATCAAGATTGGCTCGCTCACCAACACTATCGTCGCCAGCGACGCCAAGCTGATCGAAAAGCCGCTGGCGGGCGCGGGCGCCGTCAACCTGAACTGCTACAACCATCCGCCGCGCGACATCGACGACAACGTCAATGAGAATACGCGCTCGGTGGCGTCGCTGCTGCGCTTCGGCGATGTCTCCATCGCCCAGTTCGGTGATCTCAGTTGGGACATGGAGTATCAGCTCGCCTGTCCCATCGACCGGCTGGGCAAGGTCAACCTGCTGATTGTCACCCAGCATGGCAGCGCCAATGTCTCCAACAATGCGGCGCATATCGCTGCCATGGCGCCGGACGTGGCGATCATGCCCAATGGCGGCAAGAAGGGCGGCGATCCGGACGTGATCAAGACGGTGACGGCGCAGGAAAGCGTGCAGGGCTTCTGGCGGCTGCACGAGTCCTACAAGTTTCCCGAAGTCAGTGGCGACCAGAACTTCATCGCCAATCTCAATCCGCCACAGGCCGAGATCGACAAGGTCGCGTCAAAGCCATGGGAAGCGCCGCCCGACATGGGTCATGGTATCATGGCCGAGGTGTACAAGTCGGGCCGCATCACGGTGACCAACCTGCGCAACGGTTTCAGCCGGACGTACCAATCGAAAAACTAAGTAAGTCTGTCATTCCCGGCGAGCATCGCCTGCACCGCAGGCGATGTGAGGGAAGGGAATCTCGAATTGATCTGCACTGCGTCCGGTTCGCGATGGATTCCCTTCCCCTCGCGCCGCTGATGCGGCGCTCGGCCGGGAATGACAGTTAGATCAGGTCGGGCAGTTTGAAACTGCCGTCCACATCGCGCGTGATGGACCGCGCCCATTTCATCGCGTCGCAGGACAGCGGCGCGAAAAGATGCGGGAAGTCTTCGCCGCGCGATTCCGAGCGTTCCCATTTCAGCGCCGCGCCCAGCGCGTTCGCATCCACCGCCACCAGCATCAGGTCATCCTTCCCGGCATAATAAAGCCGCAGCGTCTCGGGCAGTTGCAACGCAGTGGAGAAATGCAGGAAGCCGTCGGCTCGGTCATGGGCCGAGCCGTGATAGTCACCGCTCTGCCCTTCCCATTCGGCGCGGGGCACGATCTTGAAGATCAGGCTCACGCCGCCGTGCCGCCCACCGTGAGGCCTTCCAGGCGCAGGGTCGGCTGACCGACGCCCACCGGCACGCTCTGGCCGTTCTTGCCGCAGGTGCCCACGCCGGTATCCAGCTTCATGTCGTTGCCGATCATCGACACGCGCGTCAACGACTCCGGGCCCGAGCCAATCAGCGTCGCGCCCTTGATCGCATGCCCCAGCTTGCCGTCTTCGATCAGGTACGCCTCGGTGCAACTGAAGACGAACTTGCCGTTGGTGATGTCCACCTGGCCGCCACCGAAGTTGGTGGCGTAGATGCCCTTCTTCACGCTGCCCAGAATTTCCGCCGGGTCCTTGT
>CAILUV010000055.1 GCA_903837555.1 uncultured Alphaproteobacteria bacterium | reverse complement strand
GATCGCCGACAGCTATAACGGCCAGCCGCTCAACTCGCCCAACGATATCGCCGTGCACAAGGACGGCAGCATCTGGTTCACCGATCCCTATTACGGCGGCCAACTGTCGGAAGGTCATCCCGATGACGGCCCCGGCCCGTTCACCGACGGCGTCGCCAACGGCAATATCGGCATGGGCATGCTGGGCGTAATCGGATCGAAGAAGCAGGTGCGTCCGCCTGCCGTTTATCGCGTCGATCCGTCGGGCCGCATCGACATGGTGCTGGAAGGCAATCCCAAGCTGGTGGCCAACGGCATCTGCTTCTCGCCCGATTACAGCAAGGTCTATCTGTGCTGGGGCCGCGAGCTGGCGGTCGCCGATGTGCAGGGAGAGAAGCTCGCCAACCTGCGCCCCTTCACCGACTGCATGGTGGACGGCGTGAAGTGCGGCCCGGACGGCCACCGCGCCGACATGTACGGTAATATCTGGTCCGGCTCGACCGCGCCGCTCGGCTATGCCGGCGTCACGGTCTGGAACCCGCAGGGCAAGCTGATCGGCCGCATCCGCACGCCGGAAACCATCGCCAATGTCTGCTTCTGTGGACCCAAGCGCGACTTCCTGTTCATGGCGGGCTCCCAGTCCGCCTATCTGCTGCGGGTGGGCGTCCAGGGGGCGGCCATCGGCTAACCCGGCAAATCATCCGTTTACGGAGGGGCATGGGGGCTTTAGGGTGGGGGCAGAAGTTCCCTTCTTGAGAGTTCCCCATGCCCAAGCTGCCCGATTCCTCCGCTGCCGCGGTCAAGGCCCGTGAAGCCCTGACCAAGATCTACAAGGCCTCTAAGCCCAAGGAAGCCCCTGCCGCTCCGCCCAAGCCGCGGATCGCCAAGGGACGCTGATCCAGGGCACAGGCCCAAAAAAGCAAAAAGGCCCGCCGGTCACCCGGCGGGCCTTTTGTTTTTCGGCCAAGCCGACGCTTACTGCGCCGTCAGGGCGGTCGAGACGCTGCCGAACGAGGTCGACAGCTTGGTGCCAACCGCGGTGACGCCGCTGATGATGGCGACGGCGATCAGGGCGGCGATCAGGCCATACTCGATGGCGGTGGCGCCGCTTTCATTGGCGATGAAGTTCTTGAACAGATTGCGCATTGCGATTGCCTCAAAATGGGACACTCGCGATGTAGCCCAAGCGTACGCTGCTGCCGACGCTTACATGCAAACGCGCTTAACAGGCATCGTTAAAGTAACACCTGTTAATATGCACAGCCTCACTTCAGGCCGAGTTTCTCCGCCAGATAGACGAAAGACAGGCCCCACATTTCCGCCGCCTGGCGATGATCGGCCGCCGCCGAATGGCCGCCATCGGTGTTTTCGTAGAACCAGACTTCGTGGCCCTGCTCCATCATCCGCGCCGCCATCTTGCGGGCATGGACAGGTGTGACGCGGTCGTCGCTGGTGGCGGTGACGAAGAAGACCGGCGGATACTTCACGCCCTTTTTCACATTCTGGTACGGCGAATAAGTGAGGATGTAATCGCGCTCCGCCGGAATTGCCGGATCGCCATACTCGCCCACCCAGCTCGCGCCCGCGCCGATATGCGTATAGGCGATCATGTCTATGAGCGGCACCTGGCAGACCACGGCGCCGAACAGTTCGGGCCGCTGCACCATGAGCGTCGATACGAGCAGGCCGCCATTGGAGCCGCCCAGGATGCCCAATTGCTTGGGCGTGGTGAGCCCCCGGCGCTGCAGGTCCTCGGCCACGGCGGCGAAATCGTCATAGGCGCGCTGGCGGTTGGTCTTGAGCGCGGCGTCATGCCAGGCGGGGCCGAATTCGCCACCGCCCCGGATATTGGCCACCACGTAAATGCCGCCCTGGGAGAGCCACAGCCGCCCGAAATTGGCGCTGTAGCTGGGGGTCAGCGAAATCTCGAACCCGCCATAGCCGTACAGGACCGTCGGCGCGGGACCGCTGAGATTCTTGGGCCGCGTGACGAAATAGGGAATTTTGGTGCCATCCTTCGAGGTGGCTTCGAATTGCTCGGTGACCATGCCCGACGCGTCGAACCGGGCCGGCAGCGACTTGATGGCCTTCGGCGCGTCATTGCCAGCATCAAAGTAAAGCGTGGTGGGGGTGAGATAGTTCTGGAAGCTGAACATCACCTCGGGGCCATCATCGTTGGTTGAGACGATGTTGGCGGTGCCGTTGGCCGGAAGCGCCAGCACCTTGTTGTTCCAGCCGTTTCCATCCGTCGTGAAGGCATGCACCGCGCCGGTGACATTGCTGGTGATGGCGGCATAGAGCTTGTCGCGCCCGGCCCCCACAACTTCGATGCTCTGGCGCGGGCCCGGCGCGAAGATCACTTGCGGCTTCTGGCCATCGCGAAAGGCCACCAGCGCGCCGCGCGCGAACCGGGCGCCATCCTTCTCGTAATCCTTGCGCAGCACCGCGATCAGCGCCCCGTCGATCATCGCTTTCACGTCGGCGGAAAGCGGCATGTCGAGCTTGCGGGCGGATATTTTATTTCCTGGGCCGTTTTCAACCGCGAAATACTCGCTTTCAAAGAAACTTACGGCGCGAACCACGAAAGGAAAGCTGCCCTGCCTGGTGTGGAACACCATTGGGGCCACCAGCACGTCTTCCTTGATGCCTTCGTAAATCAGCGGGGCAGAGGCGATGGGCGTCCCGCGCTTCCACAATTTCACCGTACGGGCATAGCCGGAGGCGGTTTCGCCATCCTTGGCGGTGCCGAACAGGATGGTGTCGCCATCGACATATTCCAGGTCGAGCTTGGCCTCGGGCAGCGAAAAGCCGTCCGTCATCAACTTCATTGTGGCCAGGTCGTACTCGCGCACAACCACCGCATCGCCGCCGCCGCGCGACAGCCGCACCAGGCAACGGGTTTCACCGGGGGCGCAGCTTGAGCCCTTGAACACCCAGTTTTCGTTTTCAGCCTTGGCCAGCGCGTCCACATCCAGCAGCACCTGCCAGTCGGGATTGGCGGTCTGGTAGCTGGCAATGCTGGTGCGCCGCCACACGCCCTTGGGGTTCTTCGCGTCCTGCCAGAAATTGTAGACGTTCTTGCCACGCAACGCGCCCATCGGGATGCGGTCGGTGGCATCCAGCACTTCCAGCACGGAGTCGTAATTCTTCTGGTAGCGCGGATCGGCCTTCAGCGGCCCCAGCGATTTGGCGTTGTGCTCTTTGGCCCAGGCCAGGGGCTTGGCGCCATGCACATCTTCCAGCCAGACATACGGATCATCCACGGCATAAGCTCCTGAGGCGAGGACGCAGCCGAACAACAGGGCGAACAGGCTCAATCGTGTGCGCATGGCGGGTCCGGGTTTTTCGCAACGAAGGATGTGAAGTTTGCGCCCCCGAGTCCATGGAAAAAGCCACATTCGCCCCCTATAAACCCTGCCATGACCGCCTTCCTCAAAATGCACGGCCTGGGTAACGATTTCGTGGTGTTCGACGCGCGCGACAGCGCGCTGACGCTGAGCGCCGATCAGGTCCGCAAGATCGCCGACCGCCACTTCGGCATCGGCTGCGACACGGTTGTGGTTATCCGCCCCGGCGGCGCGGCCGCCGACGCCAATATCCAGTTCTACAATGCCGATGGTGCGGAATCGGAAAGCTGTGGCAATGCCACTCGCTGCGTGGCGCGCTTCCTGATGGACGAGCGCGGCTTGGCGCGCGTCAAGCTGGCGACCAAGGGTGGCCTGCTGGTGTGCAGCGATGCCGGCAAGGGGCTGGTGACGCTGGACATGGGCGAACCCCGGCTGGACTGGGGCGCGCTGCCCATGTCCGCGCCGGTAGATACCATCAACTTCCCGCTCGATATCGGCGGCAACCAGATTCCGGCCAGCGCGGTGTCGGTGGGCAACCCCCATTGCGTGCTGTTCGTGCCCGATGCCGAAAAGGCGCCGGTCGCTGCGCTGGGCTCCAAGATCGAAACCCTGCCCCTGTTTCCCAACCGGGTGAATGTCGAGTTCGCGCAGGTTCTGGACAATGGCCGCATCCGCATGCGGGTGTGGGAACGCGGCGTGGGCATCACGCTGGCCTGCGGCACCGGCGCCGCCGCCACCGCCGTGGCGGCCGCCCGCCGCGGCCTGACGGGTCGCAAGGTGGAAGTGATCCTGGACGGCGGCTCGCTGTTTATCGAATGGCGTGAGGACAATCATGTCCTGATGACCGGCCCCGCCGCCTTCCCATTCCGGGGCCGCGTCGAGCTGGACAAATTATGACGCTGGACGTGGTCACGTTCGGCTGCCGCCTCAATGCCTATGAGAGCGAGGCGATCCGGCTTCGCGCGGGCGAGGCGCAATTGCGGGACGCCGTCGTGGTCAATACCTGCGCGGTGACGTCAGAAGCGGTTCGCCAGTCGCGCCAGGCGATCCGCAAGCTCAAGCGCGACAATCCCGCCCGGCGCATCCTGGTCACCGGCTGCGCCGCCCAGACCCAGCCCGAGACCTATGCCGCCATGGCGGAAGTCGACGCCGTGCTGGGCAATGCCGAAAAGCTGACCGCCCAGGCTTACGCCGACTTCGGCGCGAATGATTTTGGAACGGAGGCAGCCGAGAAAATCCGCGTCAACGACATCATGAGCATCCGCGAGACCGCGGGCCAGATGGTGGACCATTTCGAAGACCAGACCCGCGCCTTCCTGCAGGTGCAGAATGGCTGCGATCACCGCTGCACCTTTTGCATAATCCCGTATGGCCGGGGGAATTCGCGCAGCGTGCCGCTGGGCGCGGTGGTGCAGGAAGCCCGGCGGCTTGTGGAAAAGGGCTTTGCCGAGATCGTGCTGACCGGCGTGGACCTGACATCCTACGGCGCGGACCTGCCGGGCGCCCCCAATCTGGGCGCGCTGGTGGAAAAGCTTTTCAAACTGGTGCCGGATATCAAGCGACTGCGCCTGTCGTCCATCGATTCCATTGAGGCAGACGCGCTTTTGATGCGCATGATCGCCGAGGAAGAGCGGCTGATGCCGCACTTCCATCTTTCCGTGCAGTCGGGCGACGACATGATTCTCAAACGCATGAAGCGCCGCCACGGCCGCGCCAACACCATCGCCTTTTGTGAAACC
This sequence comes from uncultured Alphaproteobacteria bacterium, assembly GCA_903837555.1. Taxonomy (GTDB): domain Bacteria; phylum Pseudomonadota; class Alphaproteobacteria; order Micropepsales; family Micropepsaceae; genus Rhizomicrobium. The sequence continues at coordinate 14,076 of CAILUV010000055.1, read as the reverse complement.
GTCCGCCGCTACCGGCCCGACGCCGCCTTTGGCGCCGACTTCATCGCGGGCTTTCCCACCGAAACCGACGCCATGTTCGAAAACAGCATGGCGCTGGTGGACGAAGCCGGCCTGTCCCAGCTCCATGTCTTTCCCTATTCGCCGCGCCCCGGCACGCCCGCCGCGCGGATGCCGCGCCTTGCCGGCGACATCGTGCGCAATCGCGCCGCCCGGCTGCGCCTAAAGGGCGAAGCCGCAATGGCCGCGCGGCTGGATGCCATGACCGGCAGCGTCCGCAATGTATTGACCGAGCGCGGCGGCATCGGCCGCACCCCCTGCTTCACGCCGGTGTTGCTGGACGGGACGCATGCCCCCGGGACGCTGCGCACCGTGACCATTACCGGCCGCCAGGCCGATCGACTGACAGGCACACTGCAATGAGAACTTTTGGCGAAGCCCCGTCGCCGCCCACCTTTCTGGAGCGGCTGAAGACCAGCCTGTCCAAGACCGGCCTGGGCGAGATTCTGACCAAGAAGAAGCTGGATGCCGCCGCGGTCGCCGAACTGGAAGAGGCGCTGATCCGCGCCGACATGGGCGCAGGCCAGGCCAAGAAGATCGCAAGCGCGGTGGCAAAGAACCGCTACGACGCGGAAATTTCGGAAAGCGAGCTGCGCAGCGAGCTGGCGCGCGAGATCGCGGTCCTGCTCGCCCCCATCCAGAAACCGCTGGTGATGGATGAGAACATGAAGCCCTTCGTGATCCTGGTGGCCGGGGTCAACGGCACCGGCAAGACCACCACCATCGGCAAGATGGCCAAGCGGCTGGCCGAGGAAGGCGCGAAAGTGACCGTGGCGGCGGGCGACACTTTCCGCGCTGCTGCCATCGAACAGCTTCGGGTCTGGGCCGACCGCGCCAAGGCGCAGTTCGTCGCCACCAAGACCGGCGGCGACGCGGCCGGGCTGGCCTTCGAGGCACTGGAGAAAGCGCGGGCCAATGGCAGCGATATCCTGCTGATCGATACCGCGGGCCGGTTGCAGAACAAAGCGGGCCTGATGGCGGAACTGGAAAAGATCGTGCGGGTCATCCGCAAGCTCGACGCCAGCGCCCCCCATGCCACCCTGCTGGTGCTGGACGCCACCACGGGCCAGAACGCCATCAGCCAGGTCGAAGCCTTCGGCCAGACCGTGCCGCTGACCGGCCTGGTGATGACCAAGCTGGACGGCACGGCGCGGGGCGGCATCCTGGTGGCGCTGGCGGGCCGTTTCGGCCTGCCGGTACACTATATAGGGGTGGGTGAAGGCGAGGACGACCTGCAGGCCTTCGTGGCGGCAGACTTCGCAAACGCGCTGGTTGGCGCAGGAGAACAGAAATGAACCCGCAACTGCGCAAGCTGGCCCTGGACCTGGGGCCGCTGCTCATTTTTTTCGCAGCCTTCAAGTATCTTGGCATCTTCATGGCCACCGCAGCCTTCATGGTTGCGGTTCTGGTGGCCCTGGGCATCGGCTATGCCTTTGAAAAGAAACTGTCGCCCATGCCGATCTTCACCGCTGTGCTGGTGGTGATCTTCGGCGGCCTCACGCTGTATTTGCAGAATGACCTTTTCATCAAGATGAAGCCCAGCGTCCTCTATGCCTTTTTCGGCGCGCTGCTTCTGGGCGGCCTGCGCTTCAACCGCTTGTTCATCAAGTATGTTTTTGGCCAGGCGTTCGAGCTGGACGATGCCGGATGGAGAAAGCTGACTATTCGCTGGGGGATTTTCTTCCTTGCGCTCGCCGCGCTGAATGAACTGGTGTGGCGCCTGACCACCACCGAAACCTGGGTGGCCTTCAAGGTCTGGGGCATCATCCCCCTCCTGTTTGTCTTCGCGCTCGCACAGACCCCGCTGGTGATGAAACATCAGCAGGGCGACAAAAACGCGCAAGAATAGTGCGCTTGGCGCACATCGGCCCGCGGCGCGCCGACTATCTCGTTGAGACGAACGGCGAATTTTGTGTGCCCGTTTGTGACACAGCTACCACGCATGGTGCGCGCGCGCGGAAAACCAAGCAAAGCTTTTGCCAAATTGCAGACAAGCGTGAGCGGCCAACAGGAACCACACGCACTTTGCAATATGACAATTGAAAAATTTTGCGCATGGACATCGGCGCGCAAACCCGTTTTAACTGCGCCTGTCGGAACGCAGAACACACATATGTAACCCGAATACGGGACATCGGATGAAGCGCGACGCCGACGAGCACCGCGAAGATATCAGGGGACATGGGATGATGAAGGGGCAGCGCAGAGCGGGAAATGGTTTTGACCTTTCCGAAGCGCCCTCTCACCTGATCCGCCGCTGTCAGCAATTTTATGGCGACCTCTACGCGCGCGAAGCCGGCGGCAAGGAACTGACCAAGCAGCAGTTCACGCTTCTGTGCGCGCTCGAACAGAATGACGGCGCCAGCCAGACCGCGCTGGTGGAAATTACCGGCATCGACCGTTCCACGCTGGCCGAGATGGTGCGCCGGATGCTGGAAAAGGGTCTGCTGTCGCGCGAACGCACCGAGGAAGACCAGCGCGCCAATGCCGTGGCCATCAGCCCGGCCGGCCGCAAGGCCCTGCGCGGCGCCCGTAACGCCGCCGACCGCGCCGAACGGGCGCTGCTGGAAGCCCTGCCCATGCCGGACCGCCAGAAGTTCGTCAAAGCCCTGTCCCAGATCGCCCAGGCCGCCGAGCAGCTGGATGGCGAAGGCAATCCCCGCCCGCGGCGCAACCTGCGCCGTCGCAAAATCGGTGGGTGAGGAGCGATCCGCCTAAAGGCGGACGAAATGGTCCGGTGGACCATTTCGAGCGATGAACGCGCCGAGCTTAGGCGAGGCGCCGGGCGAACACTCCGGCCGCCCTAAAACTTTCAGATGACGATGTTGACGTGCTGGCCCAGCCGCACGCCGTTCTGCGCCATGGGCTGCGCGGGCGCGGCCTGAGCAGGGGCGGCGGTCTGCTTGAGCGGCAGGGGCGCGAAACCCGCATCGGCAGGCGCGGCCTGACCCAGCGCTGCGGCGAAGCTGGGCTTGGCGGCTTCCTGGGGTGTCTGCGCCGCCTGCTGCGGCACGTTCAGGCGCGCACGCGCTTCGCGGGCGGCCTGCTGGGCGGCAATGAGGGTGGCGCTGACTTGCATAGGCGCACCAAAGCAAAACAGGGTTAGGAAAGTCCTAACGGCTTATGGGGCCGCTACGGGTTTGCCTGGGCCAGCTTGATCGCCGGGATCAGCTCTTTCGCGAGCACTTCGTCGGTGATCGGCCCGACATACTTGAAGCGCATGATGCCCTTGCCATCGACCACATAGGTTTCTGGAACGCCATAGACGCCCCATTCGATCGAGGCACGACCATCAACATCCATGGCGATCTTGTGAAAAGGATCGCCGACCTCGTCCAGGAAGGCGCGCGCGGCTTCGGGCTTGTCCTTCTGCACCAGTCCATACATCGCGATGCCCGGCACCTTGGCCAATTCCGCGAGCTGGGGCGCCTCGACACGGCAGGGCGCGCACCAGGAGGCAAAGACATTGACCACACTGACCTTGCCGGAGGCCAGATCGGCGGGCGTGAAGGTGGGGCTTCGGTCATCCAGCGGCGGCAGCACCAGGCGCGGCACCGGCTTGTTGAGGAGGGCCGAGGGGATCACGCTGGGCGGCGGCGACCACAGGCTGCGGAACAGGAAGAAAGCCAGCAGACCAAAGGCCGCGACCGGCAGAATATAGATCCAGCGACGCATTATGTGCCCTGCCCGCTTTCCAGCGTCGCCAGCCTGGCCTTGGCCCGGCGCCAGGCGGCCACCGTCCACAGCGTGGCGATGCCAAGCGCCAGCGCGGAGATGCTATAGGCCGGCCAGATGAAGGCGCCATAGGGGCTCATGTCGAAATTCATGCAGCGGCTCCCTGCATCAGGTTGCGTGCGCGGCGTTCGACGATCGCGGTGCGGATGCGGATCATCCAGAGCGTGGCGAACAAGAGCGAATAGGCCAGCAGCATGGTGAAAAACGGCGGATAATAGACCGCCGCCATCTTGAAGGCGGTGACGGTGCTGCCCTGGTGCAGCGTGTTCCACCAGTCGACCGAATATTTGATGATGGGAATGTTCACCGCGCCCACCAGCGCCAGGATCGCGGCGGCGCGCGCCGCCTTGGCCTCATCCTCGATCGCGCTCCACAGCGCCATGTAGCCGAAATAGATGAACAGCAGCAGCAGGAAGCTGGTCAGCCGCGCATCCCACACCCAATAGGTGCCCCACATCGGCTTGCCCCACAGCGCCCCGGTGATCAGCCCCAGCGCCGTGAACATCGCACCCAGCGGGGCTGCGGCACGGGCGGCGGTGTCGGACAAGGGATGACGCCACACCAGCGACAGCAGCGAGCAGAGGGCGATGGCGATGTAAGTGCCCATCGCCATGGTGGCGGCGGGAACGTGAATGAAGAAGATCGTCACCGTGCGGCCCTGCTGATAGTCAGGCGGCACGCTGAAGCTGAGATACAGACCCGCAATCAGCGCCAGCGCCGCGCCAATAGCCGTGAACGGCAGCACTGCGCCCGACAGGCGCATGAAATTGTGCGGATTGGCGTAGCGAAACAGGAACTGCATCTAACCACCCAGGTTCAGGCGGACGCTGGCCGCCGCCGCAAAAGGACTTAGCAGCACCGCGCCGAAGGAAAAAGCCGCCAATAGTCCCAAGGCACTACCGCTTCCCATACCGTCCAGCACCAGCCGCACCGCGCCGGCCCCGAAAATCACCGCCGGCGCCAGCAGCGGCAGGATGATCAAGGGCAGGATCAATCCGCCGCGCTTGAGCGACAGGGTCAGGCTGGCGCCGATGGCCCCCACAGCGCTGACTGCAGGGGTTCCAATCAGCAGCGACAGGAACAGTGTCACCGTCGGCGCCACATCAAGGTTGAACAACAGCGCCAGCACCGGCGACAGCAGCGTGAGCGGCAGGCCGGTCGACAGCCAGTGCGCCATGATCTTCGCCAGCGCGGTCATTTCCAGCGCCAGCGGCGACAGCGCGATAACCTCCAGGCTGCCATCTTCAAAGTCGCCCTGGAACAAGCGATCGAGCGACAGCAGCGCCGACAACACCGCCGCAACCCAAAGGATGCCGCCCGCGACACGGGCCAGAAGTTTCAGGTCCGCGCCCACGCCCAGCGGCACCAGCGTGGCCACCAGCGCGAAGAAGGACAGCGCCAACGCGGCGCCGCCGCCGCTGCGGGCCGCGAGCTTGAGATCGCGCAAAAGCAATGTGCCAAAAGGATTCAAAAAGGCGGGGCTCACAGTTTCAGGCTTTCATTGCCGAGACCCAGCGGATCATGCGTGGCAGCAATGATGATGCCGCCATGGCCGCAATGACGCGCCATCAACTGCGCAATCAGCCCCTGCCCCGCCGTATCCAGCGCGGCGAAGGGTTCATCCAACAGCCAGACAGGCCGCTCGCTGACCAGCAACCGCGCTAGCGCCAGTCGCCGCCGCTGACCCGCCGACAGATAGCGGCAGGGCAGTTCCGCCTGCCGCGCCAAGCCGACGCGCTCCAGCGCGTTTGCGTCCGCCTTGCGGCCATGCAGATGGGCAAAGAAATCGAGCTGCTCGCGCACGGTGAGCTGGGGCTTGAGGCCGTCCTGATGGCCCAGCCAGCCGATGGACTTGCCGCGTTCTTCAGCCTCGGCGCTTTCGCCTTCGGCCGATTTGAGCACGATGCGGCCCGCCGCCGGAGCGAGAAAGCCCGCGATCATCCGCAGCAGCGATGTCTTGCCCGCGCCATTGGCGCCTTCGACCGCCAGCGCCTGCCCCGCCGTGACGCGAAACGACAGGCCGTCGAACAGCTTTCGGTCGCCGCGCATGCAGGCGAGCTTTTCAACGGTGAGAGAAGAAATCATGCGGGGAAACTAGCGGCTCCGATGCCGCTAGTACATGTGTTGCCCACCGTTAATGGACATGGTGGAGCCGGTGATGAAACCACCCTCGTCCGCGACCAGGAACAAGACGCCGCGCGCGATTTCACTGGCATGGCCCAGACGGCCCACCGGAATGCGGGCCACGATCTTGGCCAGCACTTCGGGCGGCACGGCCGCGACCATGTCGGTGTCGATATAGCCCGGCGCAATCGCATTCACGGTGATGCCGGCCTTGGCGCCTTCCTGGCCCAGAGCCTTGGTGAAGCCATGAATGCCCGACTTGGCGGCGGCATAATTGACCTGGCCATACTGGCCGGCCTGGCCGTTGATCGAACCGATATTGACGATGCGGCCGAACTTGCGGTCCAGCATGCCGTCCCAGGCCGCCTTGCACATGTTGTAGCAACCGCCCAGGTTGGTATCGAGCACCTCGTCCCAGGCGGTGCGGTTCATCTTCTTCATCGTGGCGTCGCGGGTGATGCCCGCATTGTTGACGATCACATCGACCGGGCCCAACTCGCCTTCAACCTGCTTGATGCCCGCGACACAGGCATCGAAATCGGCCACGTCCCACTTGTAGGCCTTGATGCCGGTGCGGCTGGTGAAGTCCCTGGCGCGTTCGTCGTTGCCGGCATAGTTGGCGGCCACGGTGTAACCTGCATCCTTCAGCGCCACCGAAATCGCTTCACCTATGCCGCGCGTACCACCCGTCACAACCGCTACCCGAGCCATAAATTTTCCTTTTGCGTTCCTGTTTTGGAAAGCAATTAGGCCCCATTTTTGGGGCGTTTCAACCAAATACGTTGCTGCAATGCACCGGGAGCGACCGCGAACCGCTGCGGAGCAGCGGCCTCGCGGCGCGATCCAATAAAAACTTAGCGTTCAACCGTCAGCGCGATGCCCATGCCGCCGCCGATGCACAGCGTGGCAAGACCCTTTTTGGCGTCGCGCTTGCCCATTTCGAACAGCAGTGTGGTCAAAATACGGGCACCCGAGGCGCCGATGGGGTGGCCGATGGCGATGGCGCCGCCATTGACGTTCACCTTGGCGGTATTCCAGCCCATGTCCTTGTTCACGGCGCAGGCCTGGGCGGCAAAGGCTTCATTGGCTTCGATCAGGTCCAGGTCGGCGGCTTTCCAGCCGGCCTTTTCCAGCGCCTTGCGCGAGGCCGGGATCGGGCCCGAACCCATCACCTTGGGATCGACGCCTGCCTGGGCCCAGCTTGCGATGCGGGCCAGCGGGGTCAGCCCGCGCGCGGCGGCATCCTTGGCGCTCATCAGCACCAGCGCGGCGGCGCCGTCATTGAGGCCGCTAGCATTACCGGCGGTGACGGTGCCTTCCTTGTTGAAGGCGGGCTTGAGGCCGGACATCGCCTCAACGGTGGCGCCGTCACGGATATATTCGTCGGTGTCGACGATAGTGTCGCCCTTGCGGCCCTTGACCGTGACGGCGACGATCTCGTCCTTGAACTTGCCGCTCTTGCGGGCGGCTTCCGCCTTGTTCTGCGAGGCCACCGCGAAACGATCCTGTTCCTCGCGGCTGATCTGCCATTCCTTGGCGACATTCTCGGCCGTCACGCCCATGTGATAGCCGTTGAAGGCATCCCACAATCCGTCGCGGATCATGGTGTCGATCAACTGCATGTCGCCCATCTTCTGGCCGGCGCGCAGGTAGGCGGCGTGCGCCGACAGGCTCATGGATTCCTGGCCGCCCGCCACCACGATGCGGCTGTCGCCGCTCGCGATCGCCTGGGCGCCCAGCGCCACGGTACGAAGACCGGAACCGCAGACCATGTTGATGCCCCAGGCCGGCGCGGCCAGCGGAATGCCCGCCGCCATGGAGGCCTGACGCGCAGGGTTCTGGCCCTGCGCTGCGGTCAGCACCTGACCCAGAATGACTTCGGAGACTTCTTCGCCAGCAACCTTGGCGCGTTCCAGCGCCGCGCGGATGGCGACCTCGCCCAGCCTGTGGGCTGGGACGCTCGCGAAGGCGCCGCTGAAGGAACCCACGGGCGTGCGGGCAGCCGATACGATGACGACGTCTTCCATGGAGCGGGGCCTGTCTTTTCTTTATTGCCACGCGCAAAATGCCGCGAACGCGCCCAATGGTAAATTGCGGCGAAAATCCCCTTTTATTTCAGTGCCTTAGACGGCGCTCAGCGATCCGTTCCGTGCTGCGCCTGCTAAATGACGCTGGACTCCCGCGCTGCGGGGTGGTGTTTTACCACCTTGATACAACCTGCCATCGCGCAGGAACCGCCTTTCGGGGAAGGCGCAGCAAGCCAGTTGGGGACAAAGTGTCAGAAGATAAGAACAAGAATGACGGGCCGGTGGTGATCAAGAAGTACGCCAACCGGCGGCTCTACAACACCCAGACCTCGTCCTATGTGACGCTCGACCACCTCGCCGCGATGGTGAAGGAAGGGACCGAGTTCGAGGTCCAGGACGCGCGCACCGGCGAAGACATCACCCGCTCGGTCCTGACCCAGATCATCTTCGAAGAAGAAGCCAAGGGCCAGTCGCTGCTGCCGATCAAGTTCCTGCGCCAGTTGATCCGCTTTTACGGCGACTCCCTGCAGACCTTCGTGCCCGGCTATCTGGACATGAGCATGGACAGCTTCACCAAGAACCAGGGCGCCATGCGCGACCGGATTGCCGAAGCCCTGGGCGGCGGCAACCAGATGGTCGAGAACATGACCCGCCAGAACCTCCAGTTGTTCGAAAACGCCATGGCGATGTTCACGCCGTTCGGCGTGCCGGGCGCGACCGGAAAGCCCGAAGGCGGCAAGCCCGCGGGCAAGCCGGCGCAGGGCACCGAGGACATCGCCGATCTCAAGGAAGAGATGGAGGCGATGCGCCGCCAGCTCGCCGAATTGAGCCAGCGCAAATAGTGCGCCCCGCCAGCCGGGGGGCCATCTGCATCATTGCCATCGCCCTCTTGGGCGGCTGTTTCGCGCCCATGTCCACGCGCGAGGCGCAGGGCATCGCGGGCGAGCGGATGGCGAAATATTGCGGCAAGCGTTGCGGCGCCTACACCCTCAGCAAGAGCCAGAAGATCAACGAGCGCTGGCTGGTCGATTACGACGCGCCACGGCACAAATTCACCGTCACCGTTGAAGGCAACGGCAGCACCAGCGTGGATGTCTGGAACAAGTAGTCCGGGTCAGTCCCAGGTGGGGTCCATGATCGGCTGGCCGAAATGGAAGCCCTGGAAATAATCGACGCCGAAATTCTGCAACAGCGCCGCATCGTCTTCCGAGCTGACCCACTCGGCCACCGTCTTGATGTCAAAGCTGCGCGCCAGGCCGACCAGCGTGCGCACGAACACCTGATTTTCCGGTGACGCGCTGAGGTTTTCGACATATGAGCCGTCGATCTTGACGGTATCGACACGCAACATCTGCAGGTTGCGGAACGAGGTGTAGCCGGCGCCGAAGTCGTCGATGGCGACGCGCACGCCCAGTTCGCGCAACTGCGAAACGAAGCGCGAATTTTCCTCAAAGTGATGCAGGGCGGCGGTTTCCGTCAGTTCCACGATCAAACGGTCGGCAACGTCGCGGGCTGTGCGGACATACTCGACGAAATCCTGAAGCCAGGCCGGATCGCTGGCGGCGGTGCCCGACACGTTGACCGCGAGGGTCACTTTCTTGTGGGCGCGAAGCTTGTTGATGGTGGCTTCCAGCGCGAAACGATCGACCAGATGGACGATGCCCATCTGTTCGGCAGCCGGCACGAAGTGGCCCGCCGTCAGGATGGAACCGTCGGGCTTGACCATGCGCAGCAGGCATTCGTGGTGTGAGACCTGGCGCGAACGCGCCTGCACGATGGGCTGATAGGCCAGCTTCAAGCGGCTTTCCTTCAGCGCCAGCACCACCTCGTCGGCGATCTGCATCTGGCGCAGGCGCGCGGTTTCGCGCTGGATCGAGGCCTGATAGGCGGCAAAACCGTCGCGGCCATTGGCGCGCGCCTTGTCCAGCGCCTGTTCGGCGCGCAGCATGGCTTCCTGGCTGGTGGAAGCGGCCTGGGGCAGCCACACCGCGCCGACGCTGCAGGTGGCGGCGACCATGCCGCTGCGGGTTTCCACGATATTGGCGCGCACGCTGGCGCGCAGGCGCGAGCCCACCACCGCGATTTCGCGCTCCGAGCAATTCTTCAGGATGACGCCGAACTTGTTGCCGGCGATGCGGCCGATGATGTCGGTGCCGCGCAGCGTGCGCGACAGGCGCTCACCCACGCCCATGATGACTTCTTCGCCGGCATCGAAGCCGAAACTGTCGTTGATCATGGCCAGACGGTCGATCGAGGCAACCAGGAAGGCACAATGACGCGATTCCGCCTTGGCGCTTTCGATCGCGCCCGCCAGCTCTTCGCGCAGCGCATTGCGGTTGAGATGGCCGGTGAGTTCGTCGCGGGTGGCCAGATAGGACAGGCGGCGAATTTCGCGGACGCGCTCGGTTGTGTCGCGCATCATGCCGACTAGGCGCAGCGTGCGGCCGTCTTCGCCGCCCATGCGGGTGCCCGCCAGCGTGAAACCGACCGCGCCCATGGCGGAGGCGAATTCGACATCGACTTCGAAGGTCGTGGCGGCGGCGCCCCGCGAGTCCAGCACCGCCAGCAGGGCGGCGCGGCGTTCCGGCGCGATATTGTCGAGGAAGTTGCAGGCGTCACGCGCGTCCAGATGCACCGGCAGGATGTCGGTCGCGCCGTCCCAGGTGATGATGCCGTCGGATACGTTCCAGTCGAAGCAGGCAGCGCCGGCGGCCTGCGCCGAAAGGCGCAAGCGCAGTTCATCTTCCAGCGCGGAAAGCTGGGAGACCTGATCTCGCTTCTGCAATACGGCGTTCAACACTATCCACCATCCCGGGCCGGTTTCTCCGGCCTTTGCTGAGGGCGAGTATGGGGATGCGGGCTTAAGAAAGCGGAAATCGCCAAGCGGCGCGCGGGCGGCGCGGGCCTTGCGTTGCTTCGTGCATGCGCGTTAACGGACCGCTCGATTTGATCGCTCGCGGAGGTGTCAAAACCTTCGCCGCGAACACGCGCCCAGTCGAAAAACCCAGCGCTTCCAGCCAGTTGGGCAACCAGACCGCTGATTTCTCCCAAGCCCATCCGAAAAACCCGCCGCGCCTGCAGGTCGAACTTGTGTCTCAGGGTGAGACGGCGGCCTTCGATCCATTTTGGGACGGCCCGCGCCTGGTTCCGTCCTTCGTCACACAATTGCTGGGTCAGGTCATGCCGGAACGGCGTGAAACCGTGTCGGTGGAAACCGCTTATGGCACCGCCGTGCCGCGCCAGGCTTTGCTGGTCGACCGCAAAAGCTGAGGCCGCGAAAGGCCGAGCAATCCCGCCGCCAGAAACAGCAACGCGCCGGTTTGCGCGTCCTGCAAGGCGGCAAGGCCAGCCGCAAACACAGCGACACCGGATAACGCCGCGACAAGCGCCATGCTGTTCATGCCGGCGGCAACGATAACCAGAGCGGCCAGCGCCACCGGCATCAAAGCGAGAATCCATATTCCCGACAGCATGGCGGCCAGACCGCAAGCCAGACTGGTGACCAGCGCAGCCGTTGTGGGGAAACTGCGCAAGGGCTGCGCAAACCGCGCCAGGGACGACAGCGCCAGCGAGGCAGAGGCCAGCGGCAACAGGAACAGCGCGGCGACATCACCCAGACCTGCAAGGCAGGTGACCGACAAGGCCGCCAACAACATGGCGGCAAAACGCAGATAAAGACGCGATGCGCTTCGGAGCGGCGCAGCCAGAACCCAGGCAGCAACGCTGGCGCCAAACAGCGCCACGGCCGCGATCAACGGAAGGGAATCAAAAGCCATCCGGGGCAGAATACCCCAGATGGCTTTGTCTTAAGCGGCGACCAGATTGCGCAGGACGTAGGAGAGAATGCCGCCATTCTTGAAGTAGGCGACTTCGTCCGCGGTCATGATCATCAGATGGAGCGGCAGGTCGAAGGTGGTGCCGTCGGGGCGGGTCACCAGCGCCTTCATCTGCTGGCGCGGCTTGAGATTGCCCGACAGGCCCGGAATGTCGATCACCTCGCGGCCCGTGAAACCGTAATCCTTGCGCGTCTTGCCCGCCTCGAAACAGAAGGGCGCCACGCCCATGCCGATCAGGTTGGAGCGGTGGATGCGCTCGAAGCTTTCGGTGATCACGGCCCGCACGCCCAGGAGCTTGGGGCCCTTGGCCGCCCAGTCGCGCGACGATCCGGTGCCGTATTCCTTGCCGCCGATCACCACCGTGCCATGGCCGTCCTTCTTGTAGAGCTGGGCGGCGTCGAAGATCGACATGGCCTCGCCCGGCGCATTGGGCGTGGCGTAATAGATGGTGTTGCCGCCTTCGGCGCCGCCCATCATTTCGTTGCGGATGCGGATATTGGCGAAGGTGCCGCGTTCCATCACTTCGTGATTGCCACGGCGCGAGCCGTAGGAATTGAAGTCCTTCTGCGCCACCTTGTGCTCGGACAGATAGATCCCGCCCGGCGCGGTCGGCTTGATATTGCCCGCCGGCGAGATGTGGTCGGTCGTGATGCTGTCGCCGAACAGCGCCAGAATGCGCGCGCCCGTGACTTCCTCGACCGCCTTGGGCTCCATGCTCATCCCGTCGAAATAAGGCGGGTTCTGCACATAGGTGGAGTTCTTGTCCCACTGATAGGTCTGGCCCTTGACCAGCTTGACCTTCTTCCAGTTGGCATCGCCGTCGAACACATTGCCATAGCGCTTCTTGAAGCTGGCCGGCTTGACCGCCTTGCGGATCGCATCGGCGATTTCCTTGGGGCTGGGCCAGATTTCCTTGAGATAAACCGGCTCGTTGTTCTTGTCGTAGCCGACCGGTTCCTTTGTCAGGTCCATGTTGACCGATCCTGCCAGGGCATAGGCCACCACCAGCATGGGAGACGCCAGATAGTTGGCGCGCACCTGCGGATGGACGCGGCCTTCAAAGTTGCGATTGCCTGAGATCACGGCGGCGGCAACCAAGTCGGCCTCGGTAATGGCCTTGGCCACCGCTTCCGGCAGCGGACCGGAATTTCCGATGCAGGTGGTGCAGCCGTAACCGGCCAGCGTGAAGCCCAGCTTGTCCAGCGCCTTGTCCAGGCCCGCCTTCTGCAGATAGTCGGTCACGACCTGCGATCCGGGCGCGAGCGACGTCTTCACCCACGGGCGCACTTTCAGGCCGCGCTTGACCGCCTTCTGCGCCACAAGCCCTGCCCCGACCATCACCGACGGGTTGGAGGTGTTGGTGCAGGAGGTGATGGCAGCGATCACCACATCGCCATGACCGATGGACTGGTCGCTGCCTTCCAGACGCGCCCGCTTGTTGGCGCTGTCTTCCTTCTTGAAGGTGGTCATCAGGTGTTCGGCGAAATTGCCCGAAATGCCCGACAGCGCCACGCGGTCCTGCGGACGCATCGGGCCGGCCATGCAGGGCTCGACCGTTGTCATGTCCAGCGAAAGCGTGTCGGTGAAGACAGGATCGGGGCTCTTCTTGGTGCGCCACAGGCCCTGCGCCTTGGCATACTTCTCGACCAGCGCCACGCGCGGCGCCTTGCGCGCCGTGTTCTTGAGGAAGCGCACGGTTTCGGCGTCGATCGGGAAGAAGCCGCAGGTCGCGCCATATTCCGGCGCCATGTTGGCCAGGGTGGCGCGGTCTTCCAGGCTGAGTTCGTCCAGCCCGGGGCCGTAATATTCCACGAATTTGCCGACCACGCCCTTCTTGCGCAGCATCTGGGTGACGGTCAGGACAAGATCGGTGGCGGTGACGCCTTCGCGCAGCTTGCCCGTCAGCTTGAAGCCGATGATTTCGGGGATCAGCATTGATATCGGCTGGCCCAGCATCGCGGCTTCCGCCTCGATGCCGCCCACGCCCCAGCCCAGCACGGCCAGGCCGTTGATCATGGTGGTATGGCTGTCGGTGCCCACCACGCTGTCGGGGAAGGCCACTTCGATGGTCTTCTTGTTGACCGAGTCCTTCTGCTTCCTCACCCATACGGTCTCGGCGAGATATTCCAGGTTCACCTGGTGGCAGATGCCGGTGCCGGGCGGCACGACGCGGAAATTATTGAAGGCTTCCTGGCCCCAGCGGAGGAATTCGTAACGCTCCCCATTCCGCTCAAATTCGATATCCACATTCTGCTTCAGCGAGGATGCGGTGCCGGAAACATCGACCATCACCGAAT
>CAILUV010000054.1 GCA_903837555.1 uncultured Alphaproteobacteria bacterium | reverse complement strand
CTGCGCCCTTCGAACCAGCCGATGATCCGGCCATCGGCCAGGTCCTGCGCCGCGTCCTGCGCGGCATCGGCGCAGGCGCGAAATTCCACTCTATCAGAAACGGCGTCCAGCGCCGTCTGGATCGCATCGTGCGCGATCGGCAAGCCCAGATAGGGCGAGGCGTAGGTATCAGGCTGTATGGCGGGCAGGGGATTGTCCAGGACGTTGTGAAACAGCCAGGTGGCGGCGCCGATGGCCAGGCCGCTGTCGTCACAGCCCGGTTCGACATAGACATTTTCGAAGCGGCTTTCGCGGAAGATGCGGCTGTTGGAGGGGCAATTGAGCGCGCAGCCACCCGACAGTCCAAGATTGCCGCTGACCTTGCCCATGCGGCCCAGCATCGTGCCCAGCGACTGCACGGCTTTGAGGTAGATTTCCTCGAACAGCTTCTGGGTGCTGGCGGCGATGTCGACATTGATCGGATCGAGAATGCGCGCGGGATAGCCCAGCCCGTCCAGGCTGTAGCCCATCGCGGCCGCCTGCGCGGTGCAATGGTCGAACCATTTGCGGAAATCAGTCGCCGACGCTGTCCAGTCATACTGGTTGCCGACAAAGCGTGCGTCGAAGAATTTGGGCTGGCCGTATGCCGCCAGTCCCATCAGTTTTCCGGCCGGGCCTTCATGGCCGAGCCCGAGCATGGTGCCGACGAAATCGTACAGACCCCCGATGGCCAGATGATGCGGCGTCAGCGGGTGAATGCGGTTTTCTTCGCCCCACATGAACATGCCGCTGAGATAGCCCAGGCCACTGGCGAAACCGTCATGGGTGAGGATCGCCGCCTGGCGAAAGCCCGACTGATAGTAGTTCGACGCCGCATGGGCCGCGTGATGGCCGATGAGATAGCCCGGCAGTTCGTGACCGGCGATGGTCACCGTCACGGGATGGTGAAAGCCCAGCCGCAGCGAGCCGCTGCCCAGCAGGTCTGAAAAGTCCGTTTGCGCAAGCGCGTCCAGCGTGCCGCCCTGCCAGGCGGGGCTTTGCGCAAAGATGTCGAGCATGCCGAAGCGGTGAAAATCATGCGGCTCGCGACCCCGATGCTCGGGAAAGGCGTTGCGGTAGTGGTGGCGCAGAAAAGACTTGGCATGCGCCGGGTTGTAGAAAATATCCATCAGCGAATGGCTGCCCAGACTGTCGCGCAAGGCAGTCTGTGCCTGCGCATCGGGGATCAGCGACGGCGCCTGGTTCCGGGGATGGCTGCGCAGCGCGATGGCAAAGCCCGGATCGTCGATGATCAGTTCGATATTCTGGGTCGAGGTGATGGCGCAGTGATCGATCTGGTCCCAGGTAAGTCTGGCGGCGTCCATTGCGGCTTGAATGGTTCGAGTATCCAGCGAGATCGCGTGCTTGATCCGGGCATGGCGCTCGCGCATCACATAGGACGCCACCTGGCCGTCCCTGAGCACGCAGGCGGCCGCATCGTGCCCGAAATGAAGCCCCAGAATATTCATGAAATGGGTTTCTCCGCTGACCCCATAAAAGTCAACCAATAGCGGGATTTGGCGCGCCGGAAACGGGAAAATTTCCCCGCTCTGCCATTCTAGGTTCGGCGGCCTGGCGGCTGTATAGTTGGCGCATGTCGCTCCAGTTCCGGGTTCTGGGTTCTATCGCGGTTCTGCTGGTGCTGGCGCTTCTGGGCGGCGGCACGCTGCTGTTGCTGCATGCCAAATCGGTGGCGCAGATTGAAGTCCATACCGCCTTCCGGGGCGCGGAGCGGTCGATCCGTGACACGCTGCAAGGCAATGTCGAGCACACGGTCACCCTGCGCCAGGTGGTGGCCAGCTTCGAAGGCCAGCGTCATGTGCGCGCCGCGCTGGTCAATGAAACCGGCAAAGTGATCGTGCAATCCCAGCTTGGCCATCAGAAAGCTCCGGCGCCGGTCTGGTTCGAACGCCTGATGACGCCGCCGCCGCTGGCTTCGCGCATTCCCATCAATCTGCCGGGCTATCCGTGTGTGGTGGTGCTGACCAGCGATCCGCGCAACGAGATTGCCGAAGTCTGGAACAATGCCCGCAACGCGTTCCTGACGATGCTGTTCTTCTGCGTCACCACCATGGTGCTGGTGTCGGCGGCCTTCGCCTATGCCTTCGGTTTCCTGCGGCGCTTCCAGACGGGCCTGAGTGAGGTGGCGCAAGGGCGCTATGATGTGCGCCTGGAAACCAGGGGCGCGCCCGAGTTGGCGGCGCTGGCGCATGGCTTCAACCATATGACCGGGCGGCTGGCAGCCTATGCCGAGAGCAACCAGCGGCTGGAACGGCAGATCCAGAATGTTCAGGAAGAAGAACGCGCCGGCATCGCCCGCGACCTGCATGACGAGGTGGGCCCCTATCTGTTCGCGATCCAGGTCGATGCCAACGCCGTCGCCAAATCGGCCGACCCACGCATGCGCGAGCTGGGCGGCACGATCCGCGATGCGGCACTGCACATCCAGCGCCATGTGAGCGACATCCTGCGCCAGTTGCGGCCCGCCAATGATCTGGAATTCGGGCTGCAGGCGGCGATTGCCGATCTGGTGCTGTTCTGGTCGCGTCGCTATCCCGCCATCCGCTTTGAAAGCGCCATCACGCCCGGCCTGGCGCTGGACCGGCGCAGCGAAGAGGCGGTGTTCCGCATCGTGCAGGAAAGCCTCAGCAATGCGGTGCGGCACGGCAAGCCGCAGTCCATCCGCATCGCCGTGGCGGAAGAGCCGACCGGCATAGCGGTCAGTGTCGAAGATGACGGCGGCGGTCTCAAACAGTCCGGCGCGGGGCTGGGCAGCATGGGGCTGGCGGGCATGGAAAATCGCGTCCGGGCGCTGAACGGCGCGTTCGCAATCGAAAATCTGGAAGGCAGGGGTGTGCGCGTGCGCGCCCTCTTGCCCATCCTGCGGGAGCTGGAGGAGGCGTGACGCGGGTTCTGGTAATCGACGACCATGCCATCGTGCGCTCGGGCGTGCGCCGCCTGCTGGCGGATATTCCGGGCCTTGCGCTGCGTGAAGCCGCCAGCGGCGAGGAGGCGCTGGAGCAGGTTCGCGACCATGCCTTCGATCTGGTTATTCTCGACCTCAACCTGCCGGGCGTCGGCGGACTGGAGCTGCTGCGCCGGATACTGAAATCGAATTCCGGGCTCGCGGTGCTGGTCTTTTCGGCGCACACCGAAGCGATTTATGCCAACCGCGCGCTGGAAGCGGGCGCGCGCGGCTTTGTCAGCAAAAGTGCCGCGCCGGAGGAATTCCTCGCCGCGGTGCAGTCCGTGCTGGCGGGCGGCACGGTGATCGAACGGGAGATCGCCAGCGAAATCGCCGCCCAGGAAATCGGCGAGAATGCCTACCTGCGGCCGCTGACCCAGCGCGATCTGGAAATCCTGCGCCTGCTGGCTGCGGGCAACAGCCTGGCGGAAATCGGCGAGGCGCTGGGCATCGCCTACAAGACGGTCGCCAACACGCTCAGCCGCATCAAGGAAAAGCTGGGTGTCACCCACACCGCTGACCTGATCCGAATCGCCATGGGCCGCGGACTGACGGATTTGCGCTGAAATCTAGCGCGAAGCGTCGTTCAGGCTCAGTGAACTGGCGGCGGGCTGGGTGGTGAGCTGCGCCGACATGCCGGTGCCTGCGGGCGCACCGCTGTGCCAGCGGCCCTGGGGCACATACACCAGATCGCCCTGAGCCGCGGCGATGTCCTTTTCGCCTTCGATGCGATAGGTCATTTCGCCTTCCAGCACGAAGGCGAAGGCGCTGCTGAGATGGAAATGCGGGCGCGCGCTGGTGGTTTGCGCCGCAGGCATGGCGCGGCTGATGCGGGCCGAAACGAAATCATCCTGCACCACATTCAGGCCCGGCACCGGGCCGGTGGCGATGTCCTTGTGGAAATCCACGAAGGGCTTGTTGCTGCCTTCATAGGGCGCGGGCGGGCTGTAATAGCCGATGCGCGCGAAGCGCTTGCCCCGGACGGCTTGCGGCTTCTGGCCTTCGGCATAAATTGGCGGCGCCAGCGTCTGCGTGACTTCAAAGCGCAGGGCAGGTGCATCGCCCACGGTTTCGACATGGAACATGCGCAGCGCCGGCACCTGCACGATAAAGCCCTTGCCGGCGATGAACGGATCGACGCCCTCGATCGCAACCCGCAACTGCCCCGATTGCACCACGAAGAAGATGGTGGTGTCGGAATACATCACGCGGCGCGAGACTTCGCCCGGCGCGGACTGGATATAGGTTGCGGTCAGCCCATCGGCATCGCGCACCAGCACCTGCGACCAGCTTTTCTGCCGGGAGTGGGTCTTGAGCAGGTCAGCAAGCCTCCAGTGCGCGCGGTTGGGCGCGATAAAGGGCGCGGCTTTGGGCTTGGGCGCCCAGCCAAACTTGGTGCTGGTTTGCGCGGCGGCCGGTGTTGCCACCAGCAGGGCGGCCATCAGGATGCGCGCAATCATGGCGCCTGCCTCGAAGGATTTTCGGGGTTGAGACTGTTCAGGTTGCCGGTCGGGAAGATCGCCAGCCGGGTGGCCATGCCGCCGCCAGTATAGTTGTTGCGGTGATAGCGGCCATGCGGGACATAAACGACATCGCCCTGTTCGACGATGAAGGGCGCCTGGCCCTCGAGCTGGAAGTCCAGCTTGCCTTCCATGATGAAATAGAACTCGTTGGTCTCGGTATGCCAGTGGCCCTGGTCGTCGCGCGGCGGGGTGGGAATGCTCATGCCCCGGATCAGACTGCCCGATTTCAGGAATCGTCCGGCACGCACCTTGCCGCCCACCACGTCCTTGTCGAAGTCCAGATAGATTTTCGCCGGATCCAGCGCGGGCGGCGGCGCAGCGTCATAAGACACCCGCACATAATCCTGGCCCGCCACCGGCACCGGCGTTTCGCCATCGGCATAGATGGGCAGCGTGCCGGTATGCGTCACTTCAAAACGGAGTACCGGCGCGTCGCCGACGGCTTCCGAATGGAACGGCGTGCGGGCCGGAATCTGAACGATGGTGCTTTTGCCCGCCGTGAACGGGTCCATGCCTTCGACATGCACGCGCATCTGGCCGGCCTGCACCACCCAGAACATTTCGTTGTCCGCATAGAATAGGCGCTTGGTCTTTTCGCCCGGCGCCATCTGGATGAAGCGGCCGGTGAAATGCTCGTCCTGCACCACGGTCTGCGACCAGCTCGGCGTGGAATGCGCCGCCAGGACGTCCGACAACTTATAATGCGGTCGGTTGGGCGTCTTCCAGGCGGTCAGGGGATCGGGGCGGGGCGCCAGCGCATATTTCAGAACGCGTGGCGGCGTCAGGGGCGTTGCTGCGGGCTGGGCCGTGGCCGTTCCCATTCCGATCAGCATCGCGATTGGCACGATGGCGCGCCGCATGGCCGTCTCCCGGTTTTTCGAAGCATCATAAGCAGGCGCGGCGGGCGCGCAACTGCTGTTGCTACAGCTTTTCGGATCCGCCGTAGCAGGCGGGATTGTCGATATCGATCACCCGCTTGGAACATTCGGCGACGCTTTGCAGGAAGACAAAGCCGTGTTGGTCCATGCATTGCGGTATGGCGTAATGCTCCGCCACCTCGATGATGTCGGCGGGCTGGTGCGGTTCGCTGCCCAGAAGCTGGCGGTGACAGGCCGCAAGCTGTTCGCGCGCGGGATCGGGCTTGCTGCAGGCCAGCAGCAACAGTCCGGCGGCGAGGGCGAGAAGCCTAACCAAGCAGCGCCTTCCAGATTAGTTGCCCGCCGACCGCGATCATCAGCAGGTAGATCGCCGTGTAAAAGCCTTCCGCCGGAACGCGGCGCACCAGCGCGACGCCCGCGAAGGTCGAGGCGATGGCCACCGGCATCAGCGTCAGGGCGGCGAACAGGTTTTCGCGCGTGAACTGGCCCAGTGCGGCATAGGCGGGCACCTTCACCCAGTTGATGATGGCGAAGAACAGCGCGGCGGTGCCGATATAGGTCGCGGGCGACAGCTTCTTGCGCAGCACCCACATCTGGAAGGGCGGCAGGCCGGCATGGGCGATCTGCGAGGTGAAGCCCGACGCGATGCCCAGGACAAATCCCATCGGCGTGGAGGAGCGCGGCGGCGAGGCCAGGGCGCGGGCGGCGCGGCGGCCCCACAGTTGATAAAGCGCGAAGATGATCGAAATCGCGCCCAGCGCGCCCAACACGGCGGACACCGAAACCTTGGCGGCCAGAAGATAGCCCGCGGCGATGCCCACGGCCGCGCCCGGCACCATGACTTTCAGGATGTGGCCGTCCCAGTCATGCCGGAAGGCCCAGACACCGACTGCGTCCTGCACCAGCAGGATGGGCAGCAGGATGGCGGCCGCCTGCACCGGCGACACGACGATGGCCAGAAGCGGCACGGAAATCTGCCCCACCCCCGAAAAGCCGCCCTTGGCCAGACCCATCAGCACCACGGCGGGAATGGCGACGGCATAAAAGGCAAGGTCGAGGTGCAACGGATTGCTCATAAAATGGGAAAGTTCGGCCCGCTTATAGTGGGGACGATCCCGATGCGCCATGGCGGGCGGCCTTTATCGGGATGGGAAACAGGCCTATAGGTTGCTGCCCCTGCCGGAGACGCCGCCCATGCGCATGATCCCCATTGCCGCCTTGCTTGTGGCCGCAGGCCTGTGTGGCGCCGTGGCGCAGGAAACCAGCGTCGCGCCGACCATCAACCAAACTTTCAAAAGTGCCGATCTGGACGTCGAGGGTTGGGCTACCCGCTTCACCGGCGAAAGCCGCGAAGCCTTTCACGCCCGCATGGATGTGCTCAAAGCATTGGCGCTCAAGCCCGGCGACACCGTTGCCGATGTCGGCGCCGGCACGGGGCTTTACACGCGCCTGTTCGCCCAGGCGGTGGGACCGAAGGGTAAGGTCTATGCCACCGATATCGCCCCCCAGTTCCTGGCGTATATCGCCCAGAATGCCGCCAGGGACGGGCTGAAGAATGTCGAGACCGTCCAGGGCGGCGACCGCAGCACCAACCTGCCGCCCGCGTCCGTCGATGTGGTGTTTCATTCCGACGTGTATCATCACTTTGAATTTCCCGCGGCGATGAACGCCGATATCCGCCGCGCCCTCAAAGCCGATGGCCGTCTGTATGTGCTGGAGCTGGCCAAGACCGGCGGGCAGACCGGGCATGTGCGCGCGCCCAGGGAGGAGGTTATCGCCGAGATCGAGAAAACAGGCTTCCGCCTGGTCGAGCAGGTGAATGTGCCGGGCCTGCGCGAAAATTACCTGCTCCACTTCCGCAAGTCCTGACGCGCTGCGTCAGGCGCCGACGATCTGCGATGTGGCGTGGATGTGGCCATGCTCCAGGATTGCGATCATTGCCGCGCGCGCACTATCTTCGTCCTGCGCCGCGATCGCTTCGAACACCTTGGCGTGCTTGGCGTGCGAAATGGTCAGCGTATGTTCTTCGCTGTACACGCTTTCCACCACCGCGCGCAGGAACTTGAACAGCGCGACGCGCGTGGAGGTGGTCAGCGAACGAAACAGCGGATTGCCAGATGCCGCGCCGATCGCGACATGGAATTCCAGGTCGGCCTGGGCATAGACGTCATGGTCGCCGCCGGCGGTGCGCATGCCCTTCAGGGCGCCGCGCATGGCGGCCAGATCGTGTTCGGAGCGATTGCGCGCGGCCTGCGCGGCGGCGGCCGGTTCGACCGCCATACGCAGCTGGGTGATGTGGTCCAGAAAACCCTGGTCCAGGCCCAGATTGCTGCGCCAAGTCAGCACTTCGGGGTCGAGCCAGTTCCAGTTGCCGGACGGCTGCACCAGCGTGCCGACCTTGGTCTTGGACTTGACCATGCCCTTGGCGGCCAGCGTGCGCGTGACTTCGCGCAACACCACGCGCGATACGCCGAACGTGCTGAACATTTCCTCCGGCGAGGGCAGGCGGCTGCCGGGCTGGCGGGTGCCGGACAGGATTTCCGAACCCAGAATCGCGACGATCTGGGTGTGCCCGGCCATGCGGGAGTTTGCGGGCGATGCCGCCGGTTTTCGCTTGGTTGCTGTATTCATCACGAGGCCTGCGATCTGCTGCTTTTCTTGACCACTCACAGATCCGCGATGACCCAAACTGGTGCAATTTTGGCGTGAGGCTTTTGGCAGACTAATAAGCTAAACTGGGGTTAGCTATTGAAAACAATCGCGATTTTCGAGTTTTGTTCAACGGGGAATACATAAGCTTATTCACCCAGCACATGTGCCCAGCGTACCGTTGGGCGCGACGGTTCGGCTATTTTTCATAGCGCAGCAGACGCCAGGGGCCGGCTTCGCCCTGACCATCGGGCGTGTCATGGAACAGTGTGTAGACGGGCTTGCCCTTGTAGGCCCACTGGCCCGTGCCGTCGTAGCGTTTCACAACCGTCCAGTCGCCCATCGCTTTTGCGCCCATGGGCGCGCGGACCGGGCGCCGTCTGCCTTCGCATTCCTTGTTGCAGGCCGACCGCGTTCTGGTGTCGAGGTCGTAGGTATAAAGGCGTCCGCTGCCGGGAAAGCGCCGGAACAGGAATCCCTTCTCGCCTTCATCGGAAACCGCGACCTGCGCGGGATAGGGCAGGTTGGGGTCGAAAGCGGCGAGGGCAGGCGCGACAAGGCCGAGCAACGCCGCGCCGCCGAATGCACCGGATTTCAAAGATTTCGTGAGCAAGGTCTTCTCCCGCAAAGCTGGGACCGCGCACGCAACTGCCACGCAGCCTAGCATAGCGTGATGGCCACGGGAATTGGAACGCGCGCCTAGCGCCTCTCGGCCTGCTGGCGCGCCAGCTCCTTGCGATAGGCGCTTTCGCGGTCGGTGATGTAGGCCTTGTACCCTGCCGGATCGATAAAGGGATTGGCGCCGCCCTTCTGGATCTTCGGATACTTGGTTTCCATGCCGTAATAGTTGCCATGCGCGCCCAGGAAGACATCGACCGGCAGGGCCTTCAGGGTCGCGAAGGTCTTCTCATAGTCTTTCACGATATTGGGATAGGCGGTGTTGCCCAGCAACTGATAGCCCGGATTGACGTTGGGGCTTCCCACGATCACCACGTTCAGCGGCTTGCCGCCTTCGGTCACGGTCAGGCTCCAGGTGGTGCAGCCCTTGGTGTGGCCAGGCGTCTTGTGTGCGGTCAGCACCGTGCCGCCCAGCGAAACGGTGTCGCGGTCGCGAAGGCTGCGATCGACCGTCACCGCCGGGTACAGCCACTCGGTCTTGTTGCCATAGGCGAAGTCGGTCTTGCCGCCACTTTCCACCACGCTGACATCGGCATCCATCACCTGATACCTGGCGCCGGTTTCCTTGATGATCTGCGCGCTGCCCGCGTCATGGTCGAAATGGGCGTGGCTGATCAAAAGAATTTTGGTGTCGGCGTATTTGAATCCCAGCGTTTCAATGCTGGCTTTGATCTGGGGTGGGCTCTCGGCCACGCCCGAATTGATCAGGATGTTTCCTTGCGGCGTGGTGATCAGATAGACCGCCTGGTTCTTGGAGCCGACGAAATAGACATTGCCCGCCACATGATGCGCCGGGAACGGAGTGGTGTAATCGGTCTGTGCCTGTGCCGGTACCGCGAGAGCCATCAGCACAGCAAAGGTGGCGGACGAAGCGAGGCGGGTCAGCATTTAGAATCTCCCTTTGCTTTAAACGCTATCCCAGTTCGTTGCCCATCGCATCTCTAGCTATGCGCGCTTAGCGGGACCGATAACTAGTTGAGATAAAATACTACTTTCATTGACTTAGCGATTAATAACTACGTTACCTCTTAAATCCTATTTACAAGGTAGAGTAAGTGGTGTTTACTGCGCCCACCTGCGGGGTAGCAGGGCTTCAAGGCCACCAGCGGCGATGGCTTCAAGGTGGATTCCATGGGCAATGTCTGGCTGTCGGGCGACGGCATCAGCATCGTCAACCCGCAAGGAAAGCGCATCGGCGTGATCCGCATCAACGGACCGGCCGCCAATTGCGAGCTGGGCGCTGATGGCTATCTCTATATCGCCGCCAACAAGCATCTGATGCGGGTGAAGGTGAAGGCGCAGAAAATCCTCGCCTGAGGGCGGATTTCGGCGCAAAACCTGGCCCATCACGTCCCGCGGACCATTTGACTTGTCCGGGGCGCTCGCTCACGCTTGCCACAGGCAAGACGCGCCGAAGATGCGCGCACCATAGGGGGTAGGGGCATGAAACGTCATCTGTTCGTGGCCTCGGCGCTGTGCGCCGGCCTGGTGCTGCCAGTGCTGAGCTCCAGCGCGCAATCGCCGTCCCAGCTTCCGCCGATCCGAAGCGCCAGCGGCGTGGGTGCGGGGGCGGACGCGGAATTCATGCGTCCCAAGGGCAAGAATCCCAACAAGCTCGACTTCACAGTGGACGAAGCCACCATGGCGGGGCTTTCGGTTTCGCCCAGGGGCGACAGCGTCATCTTCGACCTGCTGGGCCATATCTACCGCCTTCCTATCACCGGCGGGACGGCAGAGTCCCTGACCCAGGCCAGCGGCATTGCCGTCAACGCCCATCCGCGCTTTTCGCCGGACGGCAACCGGATCGTTTTCGTCTCCGACCGCGGCGGGCAGGACAATCTGTGGGTAATGAATGCCGACGGTTCGAATACCCGTATTCTCTATAGCGATCCCTTCATGCGGTTCACCGATCCGGCCTGGTCGCCGGACGGCAAGACCATTGTCGCCGTGCGCAACTTGGCGTCGCCGGGCCGCGGCTGGCATCGCCGCACCTGGGCGCTGGCGCTGGTGCCGGCGGCCGGCGGCAAGCCGCGCGAACTTCTGGCCGGGACATCGGACCAGTATTACGCCCCGACCTTCTCGCCGGACGGACGCTATGTCTATTTCCATTCTGCGGTGATGGCTTATCGCGGGCTTTCCATCTTCCAGTACCGCCAGAAGGTGAAGCGCATCGAACTGGCGACGGGCAAGGTTGAGACCATGACGAGCCCCGAGCTGCCCGATACGACAAAAGACAAGATCGCATCGCCCTGGGTCATGGCCTATCACGAACTGCCGGACCGCTCTCCGGCCGAAATGGAGCCGCATCCCGATCCATCGGGACGCTACATCGCCTATGCCAAGGAAATGCCGGAGGACAATTACTTCTGGCGCCGCCACCACCTGAAGGGCACCACCGCCCTGGTGCTGCTGGATACCCAGACCAAGACCGAGAAGGTGCTGGTCAATCCCGTCACCCGCGATGTCTCGCGCTCGCACGCTTATTATGTCGATACCCAGATGCCCGGCCATGACTGGACGCCCGACGGCAAGGCGGTGCTCTTCTGGCGCGAAGGCCATTTGTGGAAGGTGGATGTTGCGACCAGTGCGGTCGCCCAGATTCCCTTCACCGCCCGCTATCAGCGCACGGTCAGCGAACTGGTGAAGCCGAAGCTCGATGCCGCCAATGCAGCCAACTTTACGCCGCGCCTGTATATGTGGCCCGCGCTGTCGCCCGACAAGCGCACGCTGGTGTTCGGGGCATTGGGACGGCTGTGGCGCAAGGATATGGGTGGCAGCGGCGACGCAACGCCCGTGATCGCCGGTGACGGCAAGGGACCGGCTGAGATCACGCCGGCCTGGTCGCCGGATGGCACCAAGCTCGCCTTCGCCACCTGGCATGACGAAAAGCTGGGGGCGCTGAATGTCCTGGACGTGGCCAGTGGCAAGGTCGTGCAAAGCTGCTCCGGAGCCACGGCCTTCATCCATCCCAAATGGGAAAAAGGCGGTACCTTGGTGGTGACCGCGCGCAGCGTCGCGCCGACCGATGGCTCGCCCTGGGACGGGGCGGGGTGGGAATTGCGCCGCATCAATCCCGCCGGTTGTGCCGAGAGCCGCATCGCGCAGCTTGTGTTCAGCCAGCCGGCCGAAATCATGTCGGACGGGCGCATTTCCTTTGCCCGGCAGAGTCGCTCCAAGAACCCCATGGTGATGATGGAGCCGTTCCCCGGCGATGACACGACCTCACGCGTGTTCGAGGTGGTCTCGATCGCGCCCGGCGGCGGCGATGAACGCGTGCATGCGCTGTTTCCGCCGCGCAGCGGGTCGGGTAACAGTCCGATGCTGCGCCCGAATGGCGATGGTGTGCTGTTCGCGAGCGGCCAGCGCCTGTTCTATCAGCAACTCTCGGCAGTGAAACCGGGGTCCGTCATTGCTGTCCATCCCAATGACATGGTCAAGGGCCGCACCCGTCTGGATCCCAACGGCCATTCCAGCGCGGCATCGTTCAGCCCCACGGAAGTTCAGCTTATTTCGGGCAACCGCTTCGTGCTGGTGAACACGGCCACCGGCCAGAAGACCGAAACCAGGCTGCAGGTCACTGTGCCCAACGCGCCGGCACCCGGACGTCTCGCTCTGGTCGGTGCCAAGATCATCACCATGGAAGGCAGCCCAGGAAACGATCAGGTGATCGAGAAGGGCAACATCATCGTCGAGAAGGGCAAGCTGCTTTGTGTCGGGGAATGCCAGCCTGCCGCCGGCGATACCGTGATGGATATGGCAGGAAAAACCATCATTCCTGGCCTGATCGACATGCATGCGCATATCGGGCGTGGGGAAGGTGCGGATGATGGGGTCCCCATGCGTCGCAACATGCGCCTGTCCACCGTTCTGGCCTATGGCGTGACGACGGTGCGCGACCCCTCGGGCAGCAATATCAATCATCCGCTGCTGCGGGACCTGACCGAGGTCGGCTACACGCTTGGGCCGCGCACCTATGGCACGGGCCAGGTGGTCTCCGAAGGGGGATTCATCGGCTTTGGCGACCATGTGAACATCAACAATATGGAAGATGCCCGCTATCACGTTTCGTCAAGGCTGGCGGTGGGGGTGGAGTCACTCAAGAACTTCCGGGTCGCCAACCGCAAGAAGCACCAGTACCTGATCGAGGCGGCGCGCGAACACAACATGCCGGTGACGGGCGAAGGCGCCTCGCCGATCCTGGCGCTGGGCTTTGCCATGGATGGCCAGACCGGCTGGGAGCACGCCATCGCGGCGCTGCCTTTGTTCAAGGACATGACGACCTTCCTCGCCAAGACCGGCGTCACCCATTCCCCCACCATGACCATCATCGGCTGGCCGGACGGCACCCAGACCTATTTCAGGCCCTATGCCAAGCTGCAGAACGATCCGATGTACCGCTATGTCGCGTCGAAATCCTTCATCGAGGGGCGCAACACCCGCTCGATGGTGGAGCAGCCCAAGGAAAGGTTCTGGCACCCGGTCTATGCCGAAGCCTCGGCCGACATCCAGCGCGCCGGTGGCTTCGTGACCTCGGGCGAGCATGGCGAGCAGCCGGGCATCGGCACCCATTGGGACATCTGGACCTTCGCCGATGCGATGACCGAGATCGAGGCGCTTTACACCGCCACGGTGGCGGGGGCCCACTTCCTGGGGGCGCAGGACCAGATCGGCTCGCTCAAGGCCGGCAAGCTGGCCGACCTTGTGGTGCTCAACAACGATCCGATGCGCAACATCCGCAACACCACCGACATCGCCTATGTGATGACCGACGGACGGCTCTTGCAACGCTCCACCCTGGACCAGGTCTGGCCGCAGAAGGTGCCCATGGGTTTTCGGCCCTGGTCGCGCGATAGCTACGACACGCCGCCAGCGCGCTAAAGGATAGTTGATGTTCGGCAAGTTCAGGGGCCAGCCGCGCGGCGTCTTCGTGATGTTCGCGACGGAGTTCTGGGAGCGTTTTTCCTATTACGGCTTCATGGGCATCATGGTCCTGTTCATGGTCGCCGATCTGAACGCGGGCGGGCTGGGGTATGACCGCAGCCGGGCGCTGTTCCTGTTCGGGCTGTTTTCCAGCTTCATGTGGTTCATGCCGCTCTTGGGCGGCTGGCTTGCCGACAAGTTCCTGGGGCCGCGCCTGGCGGTGCTGCTGGGCTGCATCGGCCTGGCGGGCGGCAATTTCCTGCTGGCCGCATCCAGCTTTGCGGCCAAGGGCGGAGAGGTGCAGACCGCCATGGTCTTCTTCGTCACCGGCATCGTGACGATGATCGCCGGCGCCGGCCTGTTCAAGTCGAATGCTTCGGCGCTCTTGGGACAGTTGTTCGGCCCCAACGATCCGCGCCGCGAGGTCGGGTTCATCTTGTTCTACATGGGCATCAACATGGGCGCGCTGTTTGCGCCTTTCGGCGCCGGAACTGCCGGCGAGCGGATCGGCTGGGGCTGGGGTTTCCTGCTGGCGGGCGTCGGCATGGTGATCGGCTTTTTGATCTTCGCCTTCCAGGCCCGCCGCGCCTTTCCAGCAATTGTTGCAACGCCTGAGGAAGCGGCTGCGCCCAAGGCGGTCATTGGCCGCGTCCTGCTGGAATCCCAGCATGTGCATCTGATCGTGATGATGGCAGTCTTCGCCACCATCTACATGGCCGGCCAGCAGACCTATGGCGGGGTGATGAACCTCTATGCCGAGGAGCGGGTCGACCGGATGGTCGGCGGCATGCTGATCCCAACCACCTGGTTCATGGCGCTTAACCCGCTGCTGGTGGTGCTGCTGGGATCGACGGTGGCCGACCTGTGGCGCAAGCGGGCCGAGAAATCCCACCGTATCGTCTTTGTCGAAAAGGTCACGATGGGCCTCTTGCTGATGAGCAGCTCCTTCCTGTTCCTGATCGCGGTTGAATATTTCGCACCCCAGTCGGCGTCACCGCTGGTGCTGGTGGTCTTCTATGTGCTGATCACCGCCGCCGAGCTTTGCGTGCTGCCCGCCGGCCTGGTCGAAGTAAGCCGGCGTTCGCCCAAGGAAGTTATCGGCATCATGATGGGGGTGTGGATTTTCACCATGGGCGGCGGCGCTTTCCTGGCGGGCGTGCTGGGCTCCTATGCCAATGAGCTGGGCAATATCGGCATCTTCGCCGTGCTGGCGGCAATCGGCCTGATCTCGGCAGCAGTTCTGATCCCGCTGGAGTATGTCCTGCGCAAGACCAGCTATCGCGCGGTCATACAACCGGCGCGCTAGGCTTTCACGTATTTGTCGAACCAGTCCAGCGTGCGCTGCCAAGCTTGCTTAGCAGCGGCTTCGTCGTAACGCGGCGTGGTGTCGTTGTGAAAACCGTGATTGACGCCGGGATAAATATGCCCTTCCTGCGGCACGCCCGCCTGGGTCAGGGCGGCATCGAAGGCGGGCCATCCGGCATTGATGCGGGCGTCCAGCTCGCCCATCTGGACATTGAGCGGGGCCTTGATCCTGGGGACATCCTCTACCGCCGGCTGCGAGCCGTAAAAGGGCACGCCCGCCGCCAGGTCGGCGCCCATCCGCACCGCGAGATAGCCCACCACCCCGCCGCCAAAGCAGAAGCCGACCGCGCCCAGCTTGCCGGTGCTGTCAGGGCGGTTCTTCACATAGACGGCGGCTGCATGCAGGTCTTCGCGCATCTTGGCGCCGTCAACGGTGCGAAACAGCGCGCTACCCTTTTCATCGTCGCCGGGATAGCCGCCGACCGAACTCAATCCAT
>CAILUV010000053.1 GCA_903837555.1 uncultured Alphaproteobacteria bacterium | reverse complement strand
CCGGGACGCGACAATCCGAACGCCCCGGCCGCCGGCCGGTCCGACCTGATCGGCGAGTCCCATTACCTCGCGGTGACGCCGGACCAGAAGACCATCTACATCGCGGATTCCATCAACGGCAAAGTGCTGCGGCTGGAACGCAACTGACGAGGAAATGTCGTCAAACGTGCTCTGGCGCGTGAGACCACTTCTTCTGGCAATGCATAGCGTGCCTCGGCGATAGCTCCAGGTCGTTAGGTTAGACAGCGATGAGGCCGGCCGAGGAGCGGGACTAGCCGAAGGTAATAGCAAATCCCGTCCTGCCGCTATTGGCCGCGTCCGCCTTCCGCGATGCCGGCCCGGCGCATGAGGTCTGCGACTGACAATCCGCCAAGGGTGCAGGTAGCTACCACCCGATCATAGGATCGTTTGCCGGCCGTACACTGGACCGCCTTACCCATTGCAATTCGCTCCAGCGTGGACTTAGCAGCCCCGCCACCAGGCGCCTGAAGTTCAGGGGCGTAAAAGTCTGCCAACCGGACTTCTATCCATGTCCTCGCGTCGGTTGAGGTGCCTACACAAAGGCTATCGCCATCACCGACATAGCGAACCGTACCGTCGAATTGTGCGCCAAACTTTGGGATCGGCGCTTCACAAGGGTCCGCCAAGGCAACACTGGAAAAACAGGTGGCCGCGAGTACGATGATAGCTTCACAAATAGTGTTTAGCTTTATTGATGCCGGCATAATTCCTAGCAATCTAATCTCAATCACGCTGGTACAAAATATCCGGCAGGACAGTTGGTCACGCTGCAAAACCGCGTGATCCTGGAACATGGGATGCAGGAGAGGCGCCGCGCTTGCGGGCGATGCCGCCATCAGCGCCAAAGCAAGTGCCGCAAATCACATGGTCCCGCCCCTTATTCTTGTGGCGGCGACTGTAGCGCTATTTGGTAATTACGGAACTGGGCCGCCGCCGTTACCCGGATTGGTTTCGCGGATCTGGGTGGCGGATGTGCCGGGGGTCGCGTTCAGCAACTGCTGAAGAAATGTCAGTTCGCGGCCGCGGGCAGGGGTTTCGCGCTCTTCGAACGAAATCACGTTGCCATGCTCAAGGCCGTAGCGGCGTACGCCGGTGACCTTGTTCTGCTTGTCGAAATACACCGCCAGGATCTGGCGCTTCAGCACGGTGGGGATGAAGAAAGCGACCTGCTTTTCGGTGGCCGAGATGTAGTACCAGCTATCATTGTTGAAGGTGGCGGTGGTCGAGGCATAGCCCAGCCGCGACTGAATGGTGGTCTTGGTGTCGGTGCCCGGCTTGATGGTTGCTTCGGCTTCCTTGTCGGGCATGTAGCCGCGCTGGCTGATCACCGGGGCACAGGCGATCAACAGGGCAATGGCCGACAGGGAGGCGAGGGCAAGCTTCATGACTTCAACCTTGGCGTGCGGGTCTGTCTTTTTCAAAGGCCTGTTTTATACGACCTTTGCCGATGTGCTACCGTCCGGTGCGGGACCGTGCAAGTCCCTACCGTTCATAGGGATAGTTCCATGTTGAATTTGCTCAGGAAAAGCGGGGCGCGCAAGCGCAAAGGCCAGCTTCTGTATGACGATGTCGTAACCCGGTCGCGCGAACCGGTATTTTTCCTCGATTTTTCGGTTCCCGACACCATCGACGGGCGGTTCGACATGGTGGTGTTGCATGCCTGGCTGGGACTGAGCGCCCTGAAGAATGCCGGGTTCCAGGAAGAAGCCCAGGGCCTGACCGATGCCATCTTCATCGGTTTCGACGAGGCAATGCGCGAACAGGGCGCCGGCGACATGGGGCTGGGGCGCAAGATGAAAGCCTTTGCCGACGCCTTTTTCGGCCGGGTCAGTGCCTATGAAGAGGCCGCAGACGAAGACGCCATGGCGGCGGCGCTGGCACGCAATCTGTGGCGCGGCGGCACGGTCGATGCGCGGGCGAAGGCGCTAGCGGCCTATGTGTGGCGGGCGCGCGAAAGCGTGAAAACCACCCTGCCGGACGGTCTGGATTTCGGTCCCCTTCCGAACGCCTGAAAGCGCCTTATATGACACCGATGAACGACACGCTGCCGCTTTCCCAGATCTACAACTTCGCCCGTCTCGGCAATGCGGGTGACGCGGTTGTTATCGCCACCGACGCGGACCAGCGCGTCGCCATCGCCCGCTGGGCAGGCGTGCTGTCGCTGGAAGACTTCTCCGCCAGGGTCGATATCCGCAAGCTTGCGCCCAACCGCTTCGGCCTGAGCTTTTCCCTGAAGGCCGATGTCACCCAGGCCTGCGTCGTGACCCTCGATCCGGTGCCGGCCCAACTGGAACACAGTTTTACCCGCGAGCTGCTGTTCACCGGCCAGACCGCGCGGCGCAAACCCGCCGAGCCCGAATCGGCCTCCGAAGTGGTGGTGGATTCGCTGGAGGATGAGGGGCCGGAAGAGATCGAAAGCCTGCATTACGACCTGGCGGCGCCGGTTCTGGAGGAGTTCGTGCTGGCCCTGGAGCCGTATCCGCGCCGCCCGGGTGTGGCTTTTGAGCCTCCTCCAGATGGCCTGGAGCCCCCGGAAAGCCCCTTTGCGGTGCTGAAAGGCCTGAAACCCGGCCTTTAACCCCTTATCGGGCACGGCTTTTGGCTTGAAACGGCCATGGCTTTCCTGCTACCCACCGCGCCTGTTTTGCCGCTCTCCTTTTGGGGCGGCCCTTAGGAGTTTTCCGCCATGGCGGTCCCGAAACGAAAAACCTCGCCGTCGCGCCGCAACATGCGCCGCTCGCATCACGCCCTGACGGTTGCCGCCCATGGTGACTGCCCGAATTGCGGCGAACCCAAGCGTCCCCATCATGTCTGCGGTTCCTGCGGCCATTATGCCGACCGCGAAGTCGTGAAGGCGAAGAGCTAGCGCCTTTCGCCTGAAAGGTGGCCGTGACCCGCGCCCTGACAGTTTCGATCGATGCGATGGGCGGCGATGCCGGCCCCGGCATTGTCGTAGACGCATTGGTGCGCGCCCTGCAGCGCCACCCCCAGGTCCAGTTCCTCCTGCATGGCGACGAAACCCAGCTTCACGCGCTGGTCAGCAAGCATCCCAAGCTCCAAGGACGCGTCAGCGTCAAGCACGCGTCCGGGCGCGTCGCGATGGAAGACAAGCCCAGCCATGTGCTGCGCCGTGGCCGCGACACATCCATGTGGCACGCCATCGACAGCGTGAAGCAGGGTGAAGCCGATGTCGCGATCAGCGCCGGCAATACCGGCGCGCTGATGGCGGTTTCAATGTTCGGCCTGGGCATCGTCGAAGGCATTTCGCGTCCCGCCATTGCCACCATCTGGCCGACGCTGAAAGGCCAGACCATCGTGCTGGATGTCGGTGCCAATGTGGAAGCCAGCGACGAACAGCTCGTGGACTTCGCGGTGATGGGCGAAGCCTTTGCCCATGTGATTTTCGGGCTGGAACGTCCGACGGTCGGCATTCTCAACGTCGGCAGCGAAGAGCAGAAGGGCAATGACGCCGTCAAAGGCGCGGCCCAGATCCTGCGCAATTCCAACCTGCCGATGGCCTTTCACGGGTTCGTCGAAGGCAATGACATCGCCAAGGGCACGGTGGATGTGGTTGTGACCGACGGGTTCACCGGCAATATCGCGCTCAAGACCGCCGAAGGCACCGCGCGGCTGATCGGCGCTTACATGCGCCAGTCGCTGAAGCGGTCTGTCTTGGGCCGCATCGGCGCGATGGTGGCGTCCGGAGCCCTGAAAACCCTGCGCCGCAAGCTCGATCCGCGCGCCAATGCCGGCGGCATTTTCCTGGGTTTGAACGGCGTCGTGGTGAAATGCCATGGCGGCGCCGACGCCATCAGCTTCGCCAGCGCCATGGACATGGCCATCGACATGGCCAAAGCCAACATCAACGTGCGCATCACCGCCGACCGCAACGCCATGCGCGCCGCCGCCAGCCAGGCGGCGCAGGCATGATCCGCGCCCGCGTCATCGGCAGCGGAAGCTGTCTTCCCGCCAATGTCGTGACCAACGACGATCTGGCCAAGCGCGTCGAAACCTCCGACGCCTGGATTCGCGAACGCACCGGCATCATCCAGCGGCATATCGCTGTCGAAGGCGAAAAGACCTCGGACCTGGCGTTGGGCGCGGCCCGCGCGGCGCTGATCGATGCGGGCATCGATGCCGGCGAACTCGACATAATCATCTGCGCCACCACCACGCCGGATGAAAGCTTTCCCGCCACCGCCACCATCGTGCAGTCGCGCCTGGGGATGACGCGCGGCGCTGCCTTTGACGTGCAGGCGGTCTGCTCCGGTTTTATCTACGGCATGGCGCTGGCCGACAGCCTGATCCGCACCGGCGCGGCGCGCACCATTCTTCTGATCGGCGCCGAAACCATGTCGCGCCTGCTGGACTGGAGCGACCGCACCACCTGCGTGCTGTTCGGCGACGGGGCAGGGGCGGTGGTGCTGCAGGCCCATACCGGCATCGGCGACAATTCCGATCAGGGTGTGCTCAACACCCGCATCTTCTCGGACGGGCGCCTGCACGACATGCTCTATGCCGATGGCGGCGTGTCCTCGACCCAGAGTGCCGGCAAGCTGCGGATGCAGGGCAAGGAAGTCTTCAAGCACGCCATCACCAATATCGCCGCCGCCATCGTGGCGTCGTCAGAAGCTGCGGGCCTGAAGATTGAAGACATTGACTGGTTCGTGCCCCACCAGGCCAACCAGCGCATCCTGGACGGCACCGCCAAGAAGCTTGGCATCGACCCCGCCAAGGTGATTTCCACCGTGGCCCTGCACGGCAATACCTCGGCGGCCTCGGTGCCGCTGGCCCTGGTGGCCGCGGTCAAGGACGGTCGGATCAAGCGGGGCGACCTGGTCCTGCTGGAAGCCATGGGCGGCGGTTTCACCTGGGGCGCGGCCCTGCTGCGCTGGTAAACCCGGCCCGTAATGGCCCTGTAACGTAAAGGCCGCCCCCCAAGTCCCTGATATTGACGGATATTCACCATGGGCCTACCGTGCTGTGGATAATCCAAAGAGTCGTCGCCATGACCACGGGAACTTTGACCAGAGCCGACCTGACCGAAGCCGTCTTCCAGGCGGTGGGACTTTCGCGCACCGACTCGGCGCAGATGGTCGAAGACATGCTGGAAGAAGTCTGCGGTGCGCTCGCCAAGGGCGAAACCGTCAAGCTCTCTTCCTTCGGCACCTTCGCGGTGCGCCAGAAGTCGCAGCGCATGGGCCGCAATCCCAAGACCGGCGATGAAGTGCCGATCGCGCCGCGCCGCGTGCTGGTGTTCCGTCCCAGCCATGTGCTGAAGGCTGTGATCAACGGCCAGACCCCGTCTCCCGAAAAGGAAGACTAAGTGTCGTCAGCGGCGCTCGCATATCCCGGCAAATCCGCGGAAGCTTTCCGCACCATCAGCGAAGTGGCTGATGAACTGAATGTGCCGCAGCATGTGCTGCGCTTCTGGGAAAGCCGCTTTTCGCAGATCAAGCCGGTGAAACGCGCCGGTGGCCGGCGTTATTACCGTCCTGACGATATCGATCTGCTCAAGGGCATCCGCGCCTTGCTGTACAGCGATGGCTTCACCATCAAGGGCGTGCAGAAGGTTCTGAAAGATCGCGGCCTGCGCCATGTGGCCGAAATCGGCCGTGGCGGCGTGCCCGAAGTGGCGGCGCCCGCGCCGCTGGTGATCGAAAAAGTCGTCTATGTCGAAAAGCCCGCGCCGGTGAAGAAGCCGCGCCCGACGCATCTGCGCGCTGTGCCTGCGACGCTGCACCTGCCGTTCTTCGACGAGCCGGTGTCGCTTGCGCCGGCGCCCGAACCGGTGGCGCGGGTGGTGGAACCCGTCCAGCCCGCAGCCCAGCCTGTTGCCATCGAAGCGCCTGTCGAGCTTACGCCTGTGGTGGTGGAAGAGGCGGGCATGGCCGCCGAAGACCGGATGCGGCTGGAAGAACTGCTGGATGAACTGACCGGCCTCAAGGCCCGTCTGCAGTCCGCGCGCGCCGCCTGAAACGGCGAAAAGGCCGCAAAAACACTGACCAGATAAAGGCTTGTGGGGGCGGGGCGTCATGGCTATGTTCCGCGGCCTTCGCATACCCCCTTTTGAGACTGTTTGATCTCGAAAAACTAAGTCGGAATGTAGCGCAGCCTGGTAGCGCACTTGTCTGGGGGACAAGGGGTCGTGGGTTCAAATCCCGCCATTCCGACCATTCATTTATGCCGCCCCGAGGCGGCGTAAATGAATGACAAGCGGGGCCACGCGACAGCGTCTTTGGCCCCGCGCGTCAGGCGAAAACACTCAACCTACTTTGAAATCGGTCCCGGTATTTCCGTCTCCGGCACATCCGTATGTCCGCGCGCGACATGGCTGTGGCGATAACCATAGGCGAAGTAGAACGCCAGACCGATCAGCGACCAGACCGGAAACAGGATCTGCGCCTGCCAGGGCAGGAAGGCGAACAAGGTCACGCAGCCCACCACCGACAGCGGCGCGAACAGCCAGATCAACGGCGTGCGGAAAGGACGATGCCGGTCCGGCTGGGTCTTGCGCAGCACCAGCACCGCCACTGACACCACGGCAAAGGCGAACAACGTGCCGGAATTGGAAATATCGGCCAGCCGCCCCACCGGCAGAAAGGCGGCGGCGAATGCGACAACTACGCCGGTGATCCAAGTCACGACATGCGGCGTGCGAAAGCGCGGATGTATGCTGCTGAGTTTTTCGGGCAGCAGACCGTCGCGCGACATCACGAAGAAGATGCGGGTCTGGCCGTAAATCATCATCAGGATCACGGTGGGCAGCGCGAGGCCCGCCGCCAGGCCCAGAAGATTGCCGACCATGGGATGGCCGATGGAGCGCAGCACATGCGCCAGCGCCTCGCGCGAACAGACCAGCGGCTGGTCGGTGAAGGCGGCGCAGGCGGCGGTGATTTCCATGCTGCCGGGCGCCAGCGCCGCGCCGTCCGCGCCCATCACCGGCTGGGCGCCGTAGGAGCCGATCGCGGCCGCTGCCACCAGCAGATAGATGAGGGTGCAGATTCCCAGGCTCGCCATCAGCCCGATGGGAAGATTGCGCT
This sequence comes from uncultured Alphaproteobacteria bacterium, assembly GCA_903837555.1. Lineage (GTDB taxonomy): Bacteria > Pseudomonadota > Alphaproteobacteria > Micropepsales > Micropepsaceae > Rhizomicrobium. Next base: position 7,251 of record CAILUV010000053.1, on the reverse strand, counting down.
GCGGGTTCTTGGTTTCCTCGGCGGCGGTGGACACCGCGTCGAAGCCGACATAGGCAAAGAAGATCGACGCTGCCGCTGCGATGATGCCGCCGGTGCCCAGGGGCGAGAAAGGATGGAAATTCTCATTGCTCATCACCGGCAGCGCCAGCCAGATGAAGGCGCCCAGCGCCACCAGCTTCACCGCCACCAGCACGGCGTTGATCGTGGCGCTTTCGCGCGTGCCGATCACCAGCAGGCCAGTAACGGCCAGCGCCACGATAACCGCCAGCAGGTTGAAGACGCCGCCGGCATAAGGCCCTGCGGCCAGTTCAGGTGGCACGATGATGGGATCGGGCAGGTGCGCGAGAAGACCGACGATATAGCCGGACCATCCCACCGACACAGCGCTGGCCGCCACCGCATATTCCAGGATCAGCGCCCAGCCCACCAGCCAGGCCACCAGTTCGCCCAGCACGGCATAGGAATAGGTGTAGGCAGATCCCGAGACCGGCACCATCGAGGCCAGTTCGGCATAGCACAGCGCGGCGACGGCGCTGACCGCGCCCGCGATGATGAAGGAGATCATCATGCCGGGACCGGCCTTTTGCGCCGCTTCCGCCGTCAGCACGAAAATGCCGGTGCCGATGACGCCGCCGATGCCAAGCAATGTCAGTTGTACGAGGCCAAGGCTGCGATGCAGGCTTTTCTTCTGTGCGGTCGCAAGTATCGCATCCAGGGATTTCACCCGCCACATGTCCGACCCGCCTTGGTTCAATCGCCGCGCCAGTGTTGCACGGGGAACGAAGCGGTCAAGGCAGAACGTCACCGGCATCCGGGTGGCGCTGAAACCAGGCGCGGGCATAGGAGCAGCGTGGTTCGATTATGAGCGTGTTGGCGCGCGCATGGGCAACAATGGCGTTCATCAGGCGGTCCGCCGCGCCGGTGCCGCGCAGCGGCGGCTCGGCCTCGACATGATGGACTATATATTTGTCGTCGCGGATTCGGTATTCGGCCCAGGCGAGGAAGCCGTTCTCGGTCAGCTCGAAGCGCTGTTCGTCCTGGTTGTCGATCATGCGGTCAGGGACTGGGTTTGGGTTCGCGGTGCATCCACGGTAACGAAAGCCCGATGGGAACGATCCATAGCGTTCCGGCCAGCGCGTAATAGAGCAGCGTGACATACCAGGGCGCGCCAGGCAGCACGTGACGCGCCAGCCCGACAATGAAAATGGCATAGATCGGCAGCCACAAGAAAACGATCACAATGGCGGAAATCAGGGTCTTTGTGCGGCGAGACATTTTGCTTCTTTGACGGCTGCGGACAGGAAGGCTATCAGATGCCCCGCATGAACGCGTCCGAAAAATTCTGGAAAAGCCGTACTGCGGTAGGGTTTTGGCTGCTGGCCGTGGCGGGCGTCATCCTGGCCATGATCGTGATTGGCGGGCTGACGCGCCTGACCGGTTCGGGCCTGTCGATTACCGAATGGAAGCCGATCATGGGCGCGTTGCCGCCGATGAGCGACGCCGCCTGGGCCGACGCTTTCAACAAATACCGCCAAATTCCCCAGTACCTGATCGAGAACAGGGGCATGACCCTGGATCAGTTCAAGGTCATTTTCTGGTGGGAATGGGGTCACCGTTTCCTGGGCCGCTTTCTGGGGCTGATGTTCCTGGTGCCCTTCATCTGGTTTGCCAGCGTCGGCGCGATCAAGCGCAGCGAATGGCCCGGCATGTTGCTCTTGTTCGTGCTGGGTGGGCTGCAGGGCCTGATCGGCTGGTGGATGGTGGCCTCTGGCCTGGAAGTACGCACCTCGGTCAGCCAGTACCGGTTGGCGGTTCATCTGGGCGCGGCGCTGGTGTTGCTGGTGGCGATCTTGTGGATCGCGCTGCGCTATCTGCGCAGCGAAAGCGAACGCAAGGGCGACGCCCGCCGCGGTTATGTCTTCATCGCGCTGGTCTATGTCCAGATGCTGCTGGGCGCGCTGGTGGCCGGGCTGGATGCGGGCCTGATCTACAACACCTGGCCCGACATGAATGGCGGCATCTTGCCGGATGGTCCGTTCGGCCTTGCGCCCTGGTGGATCAATTTCTTCGAGAACCACGGACTGGTCCAGTTCAACCACCGCATCGGCGGCTATATCGTCGCCGGCGCCGCGGTCTTCATCTATATGCGCGGCATCAAGCTGAAGGGCGCAGCCAAGACCAGCGCCAAGGCGATCGCCATCCTCACCGCCTTCCAGATATTCCTGGGCATCTGCACGCTGCTGCTGGTGTCGCCGCTATCGCTGTCGGCGCTGCACCAGGTGGTGGCAGCGGCGCTGCTCAGCGCTGCCGTCTGGCATGCCTTTGAGTTGAAGCGCCTAGGCTAGAGCCTGCTCAAGATCAGCGATGATGTCGGCGGTATCCTCGATGCCGATGGAAAGGCGCACCACGTCGTTGCCCGCGCCGGCCTTTGCCCGGTCCTCATCAGCCAACTGGCGATGGGTGGTGGAGGCGGGGTGAATGATAAGGCTGCGGGTGTCGCCGATATTGGCCAGATGACTGAACAGCTTCACGCCGTTGACCAGCTTCATGCCGGCCTCATAGCCGCCCTTGAGGCCAAAGGTGAACACGCTGCCCGCGCCCTTGGGACAGTATTTCTGGTGCAGCGTGTAGGATGGATTGTCCGGCAAGCCCGCATAATTCACCCATTCCACCTTGGGGTTGGCCTTCAGCCATTTGGCGACGTTCAGCGCATTGTCGCAATGACGCTGCATGCGCAGCGGCAACGTCTCGGTTCCGGTCAGCACCAGGAAGGCGTTCATTGGCGACAGCGCCGGTCCCAAATCGCGCAGGCCTAGCGCGCGGGTGGTGATGGCGAACGCCATGTCGCCGAACGTCTCCCACATGCGCATGCCGTGATAGGACGGGTTGGGCTCCGACAGCGACGGATATTTGCCGCTGCCCCAGTCAAACTTGCCGCCATCCACGATCACGCCTGCCATGGAGTTGCCGTGTCCGCCCAGGAACTTGGTGGCCGAATGCAGCACGATGTCGGCACCCCATTCGATGGGGCGGATCAGGTAGGGCGAAGCCAGCGTGTTGTCGATGATCAGTGGCACGCCCGCGTCATGCGCGATCTTGGCGAGGGCTTCGATGTCGGTGATCAGCCCGCCCGGATTGGCGATGCTTTCGGCATAGATGGCCTTGGTCTTGTCGGTGATCTGGGCCTTGAAGCTGTCGGGGTTGGTGGTATCGGCCCACTTCACCCGCCAGTCGAATTTGGTGAAGCTCTGGTTGAACTGGTTGACCGAACCGCCATAGAGCTGGCGCGCGGCCACGAATTCATCGCCCGGGCTCATCAGCGTGTGGAAGGTCAGAAGCTGCGCGGCATGGCCGCTGCCGCAGGAAAGACCGGCGCGGCCGTTTTCCAGCGCCGCGACGCGTTCTTCCAGCACCGCATTGGTCGGGTTCATCAGCCGCGAATAGATGTTGCCGAAGACCTGCAGGTTGAACAGCGCTGCGGCGTGATCGGCATCCTCGAACACGAAGGCCGTGGTCTGATAGATCGGCGTGGCGCGCGCGCCGGTGGCGGGATCGGGCTGGGCTCCGGCGTGAACGGCAAGGGTGTTGAATCCGTAATCGGCCATGATGTGCCTCCTATTGAGCGTGTTGGATCTTCAATTCGGCTTCGATGCGCCGGACCCAGGCGCGGACATCGGGATATTGCGCCAGGTCCAGACCGGCCTGATGCGCAAAACGTGTGTAAGCCACCAGCGCCACATCAGCGAGGCTGAGCGTACGCCCGACGAAATGGCTGCGGTCGGCCAGATGGTTGTTCATCAGCGTCAGCACTGCGGCGCAGCGTTTCGGTAGCGCGGCGTCGATCTCGCTGTCGGGCTTTTTCAGGTAATGCTTCTGGAACCGCAGCACCGCGATAGCGGGTTCGTGGCTGTATTGTTCCCAGAACAGCCATTGATACATCTGGGCGCGTTCGAAGGCGTCAGCCGGGATCAGGTCGCTGCCTTCGGCCAGGTGCAGGATGATGGCGTTGGATTGCGCCAGCACATTGTTGTTTGCGAAACGCACCACTGGCACCTGGCCGGCGGGGTTCATAGCGCGAAATTCCGGCGTGCGGGTTTCCTTCGCCAGCACGCTGACCTCGACCCAGTCATAGGGAATGCCCAACCGGTCCGCGACAAACTTTATCTTCAGGCAGTTGCCCGAGATGGAGTCGCCATAAACGGTGAGGGCGGCGTTATCGAGCGACATCGGCCACATCCGGCAGGGTGACGGCGATGGCTTTGCGCTCCTTGCGGCTGATGCCCCACAGCAGGCGCTTCTGTTTGGGGTCCCAGTCGATGGCCTGGCCTTCAAACGGAATGGGCAGGGTGGCGACCAGTTCCAGCGTCGAGCCCGCCTTGGGCAGGCGCAGGGCATAGACTTCGGGCCGGTCATGGCCGGTCAGATAAAGCAGTCCGTCATCGCCCCAGCCGCCACCCGAATTGCTCATCGGCGCCATGCGCTCCAGCACGGCGTCCGGCAGCGTCCATGCTTCCAGCCTGCGCCACTGGTCATCCAGCTTCAGCACGGTGGTGTAGCGGTGGTCCTTGCCCGGCTCGCCGGCCTTGCCGGCATAGTTGGCGAAACCGGCCCACCAGAACCCGTCCTTGCGATCGACCCAGGTCAGCGAGCCGGTGCCGATGCCCAGCGAGATGGTCGTGAGGTGCTTCATCTGGGTGGGATCGAAAATCTCAACCGCGCTGGTCATCGGCACTTTGGGGAAATTCGAGGCGGCGCAATAAAGACGCTTTTCGATCAGCGTGCAGGCATTCATGTGCGGGAAGAGCGCGCGTGGGCCTTCCCACCCGGCAACGCGCTTGCCGCTTTTGATCTCGTATTTCCCGATCCGCGAATTGTCGATGGCATAGGCGTGGATGCCGTCCGATGCCACGCCCTGGCGGGTTTCGTCGGCTTCCAGCGTATGCATCGCTTGCGCGTTGGCCGCGCCGCTCAGCAAAAGACAGGCGAATATCAGTTTGCGCATGTCAGAGCCGCTTCAGGCTGCCGCCCTTGCCGAACAGCAGGGGCTTGCGGTTGTCGATCACTTTGCGGTTGATGCCCATCCAGCCGATCTCGCCGGAAAAGCGGCCATGCTCGATCTTGGGGCAACGGTTCATCACCACGGTCAGGCCTGCATCGGTTGCGATCTTTTCCGCGTCCGGGCTGATGACCCCAAGCTGCATCCAGAGGATTTTTACCCCCAGCCGATCTTTCTCCGCCACCGTCTCGCGCGCGATGTCGGGCGCGTATTTGGCCTCGCGGAAGATGTCGACCATGTCGACCGGCGCCGGAACGTCTTTCAGGGCAGCATAGACCTTCTGACCGAGAATGTCCTTGCCCGCCATGCCGGGGTTTACCGGAATGACTTTGTATCCCTTGTTCAGCAGATACATCATCGCGAAATAGGACGGGCGAATGTCGTTGCCGCTGGCGCCCACCATGGCGATGGTCTTGACGCTGCGCAGGATCGTCTTGATCAGCGTGTCGGGATATTGCGGCAGCGCTAGCTCGGCCATTTCGGCTCTCTTTTTTCCAGAAACGCCCCGATGCCTTCGCAGGCTTCCGCATCCAGCATATTTTCCGTCATCACCTTGCTGGCATAGGCATAGGCTTCGTCCAGCGGCATTTCGAGCTGGCGATAAAACGCCTCCTTACCGGTCTTGATGGTGGCGCGCGGCTTGCCGGCGATGCGCTGCGCCAGCGCCATGGTTTCGCTTTCCAGTATCTCGGGCGCGACCACGCGGTTGATCAGGCCGATGCGACGCGCTTCCTCGCCGTCGATCATGTCGCCGGTGAGCAGCATCTCCATCGCCGCTTTGCGCCCCACATTGCGCGACAGCGCCACCATGGGCGTCGAACAGAACAGCCCGATATTCACGCCGGGGGTCGCGAAGCGCGCCGAGCTGGACGCGATGGCCAGGTCACAGCTCGCCACAAGCTGGCATCCCGCCGCCGTGGCGATGCCCTGTATTTGCGCGATCACCGGCTTGGGGTTGCGCACGATGGCCTGCATCATGGCCGAGCATTGGGTGAAGAGCGCGGCATAGGCGCCAGCACCCTTGTCCTTGTCGCCGCGCAGCGCCGCCAGTTCTTTCAGGTCATGGCCTGACGAAAACACCGGACCCTCAGCGGCGATCACGATCACGCGGGTGGCGTCGTCCCGCGCCGCGCCCTCCAGCGCCGCCTGCAGCGCCGCCATCAGCTCCGACGACAGCGCGTTGCGCGCGCTGGGCCGGTTGAGGATCAGGCGCAGGACGCCGCCGGTATGGGCGGACAGCAGCAGGGGCGGCGAAGCGATCATGGCGTCATGGTGCCTTTATTCGGGAGGTCGGAACAATAAGCCGGACGGGACGTTCGGCTAGCATAGGATATTCACAATTTGCATGGCTCATCTTTTATCGAACTGACCCCCAAAAAACGCCTGCGCACCGGCCGCTCCGTACGGAGCGATACCCGGCATCCGCCGCTGAAGGTGCATCCCCTGCGGGAATTGATCCGCTGCGATGTCGCCATCGTCGGCGCGGGCATTTCCGGTGCCTTCATGGCACAGTCGCTCACCCGCCATTATGACAGCGTGGTGGTGCTGGACCGGCGCGAACCGGCGATGGGCTCCACCCATGCCTCCACCGCCATGCTGCAGTTCGAGATCGACACGCCGCTGACCGACCTGGCCGACCAGATCGGTCATGCCAATGCGGCACGCGCCTGGCGACGATCGTTCCGTTCCACCCAGGCGCTGATCCGCCTGATCCGCGCGGAACAAATTTCCTGTGGCCTCGGCGAACGCAGCGCGCTGTATCTGGCGGGCAATGAAATGGGCGGGCGTGGGCTTGAGAAAGAAGCGCGGGCCCGCAACCGCGCCGGTCTGGCATGCGAATTTCTTTCTACGAAGGAATTGCGCGCCCGTTATGGCATCGATCGCACTGGCGCGATCCTCAGCGATGGCGCGGCGGTGGCCGATCCGGTGGCGCTCGCGCGCGGGATGCTGCGCAAGGCGCGCGGGCAGGGCGCGCAGGTCTTCGCGCCCTGTAACGTGACGGGCGTGTTGACGACGCGCAGCGGTGTGATGCTGGCGGCGGGCGATCACTTCGTCGAAGCCAAGGCGGTGGTGTTCTGCACCGGCTATGAAGTGCTCAAGGGCCTGCCGGACCGCGACACCAAGATCACCTCAAGCTGGGCCGCGGCAACCGCGCCGCGCGCCGACTATCCGGCATGGCTGGACAAGACCTTGGT
>CAILUV010000052.1 GCA_903837555.1 uncultured Alphaproteobacteria bacterium | reverse complement strand
TGCTGGCGGATGAAGCCCACCGAGCCAGTGGCGGGGAGCATCTCCAGGAGGCTGCTCAGTTCGGACGTCTTATCTCGCTTGGTGAGGAGGGCCTCCAGCTCATAGGCGTGGTCAAAGTGGTCGGCGATGACGTGCTTGCCGCGGCCCGTGATGAAGACGAACTGCTCGATCCCGGCCTCGCGGGCTTCCTCGACTGCGTACTGGATGACTGGCTTGTCGACGACGGGAAGCATCTCCTTGGGCACCGCCTTGGTGGCGGGGAGAAAGCGCGTGCCCATCCCGGCGACGGGGAAGACCGCTTTGCGGACGGGCTTAATAGTGGCCATGTATGCAGGTCTCTGCTGTGCGTTGAAATGCTCCGCCAGTCATGCCATGTGATTTGTACAATTGTCCATCTTTTCAACGGAGTAGGTAGTTTTCATAAACTACTTTCTCAGTCAAATTTTAACTCTCCTTTGCTGGGTGTCGCCGGCACCTAAGCCGTTGATACTTGTGTCCGAGACTGCTCTGCTGCCCCAGAGTTTTGCCCTGGCCTGCGTGTTAATCTAAAACTTTAATTTCTTGTTATAAGGCATTGAATTTATGAGTATTTTAGTAACTGGCGGCGCCGGATATATCGGCAGCCATACGGTGTATGCGCTGCTGGATCGCGGCGACACGGTCGTGGTTCTGGACAATCTTTCGACCGGCGTGCGGGCGCAGGTGGGCGAGAAGGCCGCCTTTGTCCAGGGTGATATTGCCGACACCGCGCTCGTCAAGAAGACCCTCTCAGAGCACAAGGTCGACGCCGTGATCCATTTCGCCGGCTCGATGGTCGTGGCGGACTCAGTCGCCGATCCGCTGGGTTATTACGAGAACAACGTCGTGAAGTCGCGCGCCCTAGTCCAGTCCTGTATCGAAGCGGACGTGAGGCAGTTTATTTTTTCCTCGACCTCCACGGTGTATGCCGAGGACGCGGTGCAGCCCCTGGCAGAGGATGAACGCAAAGGCCCCATAAGTCCGTATGCGCGCTCCAAGCTGATGACCGAGTGGATGCTGGAGGATGTGGCGCGCGCACATGATTTTCGCCACATTGTGCTGCGCTATTTCAACGTCGCAGGCGCGGATGCCGCGGGCCGAACCGGACAGTCCACACCCAAGGCCACCCATCTGATAAAGCGCGCCGCTCAGGTCGCGCTGGCGCGCGTGCCCCATATCGACATATGCGGCACCGATTATCCGACACCGGACGGCACCGGCGTGCGCGACTACATCCATGTCACCGATCTCGCGGCCGCCCATCTTCTGGCGCTGGATGCGCTCAGCAGCGGCACGCCCTCCAAGGTCTACAATTGCGGCTATGGCAGGGGCCTGTCGGTGCGCGAGGTGATCGCGGGTGTTGAGCGCGTGATCGGCCATGGCCTGACCGTGAAAGAGGGCCCGCGCCGTCCCGGCGATCCCCCGACCCTGATTTCCGATCCCCGGCGCATCAAGCGGGAGCTTGGGTGGGAACCTCGGCACGACGACCTAGACGAGATCATCCGGTCGGCCATCGCGTGGGAGCGCCGGTTTAACGCCTGACGCCTTATTCTTGCTGTCCGGGCTTGTTATCTGACGGCGGGCAATACATTAGACCGCCATGCAGGCCTTCAACGGCATCCTTTCCTGGGCGAAACGGCGCGACCGGCATCTCACCGGTGTCTGGCTGGCGGGCGGCTTTGCCTTTGACAGCTGGGGCTTCGGCCGCATCGACCGGCCCGAGACCCAGGCGGTGTTCATCGTCTACCTGCTGGTGGCGGGCATCACGATCGCCATCCTGCACGGCCTGGAATCGCGCGCCGAGGATCGCAAACCTTCCGACAAGACCCGCGCCATCCTGATCTTCATGACCCAGTTCGCTTTGGGCGCACTGCTGTCGGGTTTCTGTGTCTTCTATATCCGCAGCGCATCGCTCATCTCGTCATGGCCGTTCCTACTGGCGATGGCGGCGATCCTCATCGGCAGCGAGTATTTGAGCCGCTATCACACCAGACTGGTGTTCGCGGCGCTGCTGCTGTTTTTCTCTATCTATTCCTACGCTATCTTGCTGGTGCCGCTGGTGATCGGGCAAATCGGCCCGGTGCCTTTCCTGCTCAGCGGCATGTTCGCGGTGGGGGTTTTCTTTGTCTATATGCGTGCCCTGGCGCGGCTGGGGCATGAACGCTATCGCGGCGCGCGCATGCAGGTGTTGGCTGGCATGGTGCTGATCACCATAGCGCTCAACGCAGCCTATTTCTTGCGTATCCTGCCGCCTCTGCCTCTGGTGCTCACCGATGCCGGCATTTACCACGGCGCCAAGCGCGTCAACGGCAATTTCCAGGTGATGGAGGAGGACGAGCCGCCGGAATGGCAGGCGCTGTTCGGCAGTAAGCCCATCATGCATATCCAGCCGGGCGCCAAGCTCTATCTTTATAATGCGATATTTGCGCCGCGCGGTTTGAAAACCCGCATTGTGCATGAGTGGCAGCTGCTGGACCCGAAGCGGGGCTGGGTGACGCAGCAGCGCATAGCGGTGCCCATTGTGGGAGGCCGCGAGGAGGGCTTTCGTTATTACACGATCAAGACCGACCCCAGGCCCGGTGAATGGCTGGTGCGGATCAACACCCTTGACGGCCGCTCAATCGGCCGGGTGCGCTTTGCCGTCAAGGAACAGGCGGTTCCCCCCGCTACCACCACCAAAATCCTCAAATAACAGGCAGGGGCGCGTCTCGTGCCATTGCATCCGAACCAGCTTCGGACTATTTCACAGCCCAGATTTGGGATACCCAGAATTGTCCATCAATAAGACTGTTATATCACATCTGCGGCGCCTGGAAGCCGAGAGCATCCATATCATGCGCGAGGTGGCGGCCGAGTTCGCCAACCCGGTGATGCTCTATTCGGTGGGCAAGGATTCCGCCGTCATGCTGCACCTGGCGATGAAGGCGTTCTATCCCTCCAAGCCGCCATTTCCCCTGATGCACGTCAACACGACGTGGAAGTTCAAGGAGATGATCCAGTTCCGCGACGAAACCATCAAAAGGCTGGGCCTGGATTTCATCGAATACATCAACCAGGACGGCGTGGACCGCGGCATCAACCCGTTCGATTCCGGCTCGTCGCTGCACACGCAGGTGATGAAGACCGAGGCGTTGAAGCAGGCGCTCGGCAAATACGGCTTTGACGCCGCCTTCGGTGGCGCGCGCCGTGACGAGGAAAAGAGCCGCGCCAAGGAGCGCATCTTTTCCTTCCGCACCGCCACGCATGCCTGGGACCCCAAGAGCCAGCGGCCCGAGCTCTGGCGCGTCTACAATACGCGCATCAATAAGGGTGAGAGCATCCGCGTTTTTCCGCTGTCCAACTGGACCGAGCTGGATATCTGGCAATACATCCTGGCCGAGAACATCCCCATCGTGCCGCTCTATTTTGCCAAAAAACGCCCGGTGGTGGAGCGCGACGGCACGCTGATCATGCGCGATGACGAGCGCATGAAACTGAAGCCGGGCGAAAAGGTCGAAGACCGCCTGGTGCGGTTTCGGACATTGGGCTGCTATCCGCTGACCGGCGCCATCGAAAGCGATGCCGACAGCCTGGAAGACATTGTCACCGAGATGTTAACCGCTCGCACCAGCGAGCGCCAGGGCCGCCTGATCGACAGCGACGAAAAGGCCTCGATGGAGAAGAAGAAGAAGGAGGGGTACTTCTAGTGAACGCTCCTACCGATCTTCAGAAGTTTCTCGCCGCGCAGGAAAAGAAATCCCTACTGCGCTTTCTCACCTGCGGGAGTGTCGATGACGGCAAGTCCACGCTAATTGGACGCTTGTTGTACGACACGAAATTGCTGTTTGAGGACACGCTCGCCAGCCTGGAAAAGGATTCCAAGAAGTTCGGCACCACCGGCGAGGATATTGACTTCGCCCTGCTAGTGGACGGACTGGAAGCGGAACGCGAGCAGGGCATCACCATCGATGTCGCCTATCGCTTCTTTGCCACCGACAAACGTAAATTCATCGTCGCCGACACGCCCGGCCATGAACAATATACCCGCAACATGGCGACGGGCGCGTCGAACAGTGATCTGGCCGTCATCCTGATCGATGCGCGCAAGGGCGTTCTGATCCAGACCCGCCGCCACGCCTATATCGCCTCGCTGCTGGGCATCCGGCACATCGTGCTGGCAGTGAACAAGATCGACCTGATGGATTATTCCCAAAAGGTGTTCGATGAGATCGTGGCCGACTTCCAGGTCTTCGCCGCCGGTCTCAATTTCTCCACCCAGGTTGCCATTCCGATCTCAGCGCGCTTTGGCGTCAATGTGACTGAGAAAAGCGCGGAAACCCCCTGGTACAGAGGCTCGGCGCTGCTCGCCCATCTGGAAACGGTGGATGTGGATACGGCGCTGGCGGACACCCCTTTTCGCCTGCCGGTGCAATGGGTCAACCGTCCCGACCTGGATTTTCGCGGCTTCTCCGGCACCATCGCCGGCGGGCGCGTCAAGCCGGGCGACACGGTTGCTGTCGCTAAGTCCGGCAAGACCAGCACGGTTTCGCGCATCGTCACCATGGACGGCGACCGCGACGAAGCGGTGGCCGGCGACGCCATTACTTTGACCCTGGCCGATGAAGTCGACATCTCGCGCGGCGACGTGCTGGCAGACCCGCAGGCGCGGCCGGCGGTATCTGACCAGTTCGCGGCGCATCTGCTCTGGATGGCGGACGAGGAATTGCTGCCGGGCCGGCAGTATCTTTTGAAACTGGGCACCGCCACCGTTCCGGTGCAGATGTCCTCCCTGAAGCACAAGATCGACGTCAACAGCCTGGATCACCTGGCGGGCAAGACGCTCGCCCTGAATGAAGTCGGCTATGGCAATTTCGCGCTGGCCCAGCCGCTGGCTTTCGATCCCTATCGCGACAGCCGCGACACCGGCGGTTTCATCCTGATCGACCGCTTCACCAACGCCACGGTCGGCGCAGGTATGATAGATTTTTCGCTGATGCGCGCCACCAATGTTCACTGGCAGGCGCTGGACGTGAACAAGCAGGCCCGGGCCGCGATGAAGGGCCAGAAGCCCGTCATCCTGTGGTTCACTGGATTATCTGGCTCTGGAAAATCCACCATTGCTAATCTCGTGGAAAAGCAGCTCACCTCAGAGGGCAAGCACACCTATTTGCTGGATGGTGACAATGTCCGCCACGGCCTGAACAAGGACTTAGGCTTTACCAATGCTGACCGGGTAGAAAATATCCGCCGCGTGGGCGAGGCAGCAAAATTGTTTGTAGATGCCGGACTGATTGTCCTGACTGCCTTCATCTCACCCTTCCGCTCCGAGCGCCGTATGGCGCGAGAGCTGGTTGGCAGTGATGAGTTCATAGAGGTATTTATCGATACCCCCATTGAAATCTGTATGCAGCGCGACCCCAAGGGCCTCTACGAAAAGGCCCGCGCGGGTTCGATCAAGAACTTCACCGGTGTGGATAGTCCCTACGAGGCTCCGGAGGAACCGGATCTGGTTATTAAGGCGGCGGAGGCCACCCCGGAAGTTCATGCCCAGGCAATCGTGGCGTATCTGCGCGCGCATGGATATCTGGGCTGAGGACGGGCTTTCCTTCCAGAGCTTGGGGGTTTTGGGTTGTGGCCTTGTAGGGCGTATGGCTTTATATTGGCATCTCTGACAATGCCGCCGGAACACACCCCATGAAGACTATCGACAATTTTGACCGCATCGGCGAGGAAAATGCCTTTGCCGTTTTGGCCCGCGCCAATGCATTGGCAGCCCAGGGCAGGGACATCATTAATCTGGGAATTGGCCAGCCTGATTTTCGAACGCCCGAGCATATCTCTGAGGCCGCGATCCAGGCGATCAAGGACGGCCACCATGGCTATACAGCGGCCAACGGCATTCTGGTTCTGCGTGAGGCGGTCAGCGCCGACTTGCACAAACGATACGGCGTGGAAGTCTCCCCTGAAACTGTGATGATCATGCCGGGCGGTAAGCCCACCATGTTCATGTCGATCCTGATGTTCGGACAGCCGGGCGTTGAGATTATGTATCCAGATCCTGGTTTTCCCATCTACCGCTCCATGATCGAATATACCGGCGCCACGCCCGTTCCGATCCCGATCCGCGAAGAAAATGGCTTTGCCTTCTCTGCGCAGGAAACGTTAGGCCTGATCAGCGATAAAACCCGCTTGATCATCATTAACTCGCCAGCCAATCCAACTGGCGGCGTCACGCCAAAGGCTGAAGTCGACAAGTTCGTCGCTGGCATGGACAAGTGGCCCGAGGTCGCGATCATGTCGGATGAGATATACGATCAGCTGATCTATGACGGGCAGGAGCATGTCACGCTGCTGAAGTACCCCTCGATCCGCGACCGCCTGATCCTGCTGAATGGCTGGTCCAAGACCTATGCGATGACCGGCTGGCGGCTTGGCTACGCAGTGTGGCCGGGTAAGCTCTACAATTATGCCCGTAAGCTGTCGGTGAACCTGCACTCCTGCGTCAACGCGCCGACCCAATATGCCGGCCTCGCCGCACTCACTGGCCCGCAAGATGTAGTCGCCCACATGCGCACTGAGTTCGACAAGCGCCGCAAGGTGGTCGTTGAGGAATTGAACAAACTGCCTGGGGTTTCTTGCATAATTCCGGCGGGCGCCTTCTATGCATTTACAAACGTGAAGAACACGGGCTGGACTGCCAAGCCGCTGGCCAATGCCCTTTTGGACGAGACCGGTGTGGCGCTGATCGGTGGGCCAGACTTTGGCATTATGGGTGAAGGCTATATCCGCCTCTCCTACGCCAACTCGACCGAAAATATTCTCAAGGCGCTTGGCCGCATGGGTGACTTCTTGGCATCTCGCAAGGCGGGCTAGGAGCCTAGGCGAGCGCCGGAGAGACTAAAATGAAAACGATCAATGCCGTCCTGTTTGATTGCGACGGCGTCCTGGTCGACAGCGAAGTGATTTCTCTTGAGGTTGAGATAGCCATGCTGGGCGAGCTGGGCCTTGTCTTTGAGCGTGATGACTATCTCACTCGCTTTATGGGACTTTCCACAGACGCCTATCACGCGGCCATAGACGCAGAAGGACGAAAACAGCTCGGCCGGCCTGTGTCTGCTGTCATCCGCCAGTCCGATAGACTGCGCCAGGAGATGGCCACGCGTCTGACCCAGGTGCCTGGAACTACCCAGGCCGTTGCGGCGGTCACGCTGCCTAAAGCTATAGCCAGCTCCGGCTCACTGGAGGGACTGCGGCGTAAATTGACCCGCACTGGTCTGTGGGACCTATTCGCGCCGCACATTTATTCCGCCGACCATGTGCGGGAGGCCAAGCCCGCACCTGATATTTTCTTGTATGCGGCGAAGGCGCTGCGTGTGGATCCAGAAAATTGCTTGGTAATTGAGGACAGTATTCACGGTGTCGCCGCAGCACTAGCCGCGGGCATGACGGTGTGGGGATTTTTGGGCGGAGGCCACGCCGACGAGGCGATGGGCGTCCGGCTCATGTCGGCGGGTGCTGCGCGCGTTGCGCGCGATTGGCCCCAGGCCTCAATTCTTCTGGCAGACCTTAACCGGTAAGTTGAAAGTCAACTGATCTGTGGATGCCGTTTAGGCCCCATTTTCTTACTGAGTTACGCCCAGTAGGTGCCTTCAGCAGTAGTACTGCCTAAACCAGTCCACAAATTTTGGGATGCCCACGCTAATCGGTGTCTTGGGATCAAAGCCTAGGTCGCGTGTGGCGGCGGCGATGTCGGCGTAGGTCGTGGTCACATCGCCGGGCTGCATCGGCGCCATCTCAAGCACGGCCTTCTTATTAAGGGCCTTTTCAATTTCAGCGATGAAGGTGGTGAGTTTTTCGGATTTATGGTTTCCTAGATTGTAAATCGCATGCGGGGGACTTCCGGCTGCTGGTCTATCCAGGGCGCGCAGAACGCCGTCCACGATGTCGTCGATAAAAGTGAAGTCGCGCCACATCTCGCCGTGATTGAAGACTTGAATTGGTTTGCCTGCTGATATTGCTTTGGCAAACAAGATGGGCGCCATGTCGGGTCGGCCCCAGGGGCCGTAGACTGTAAAAAATCTCAGGCCTGTGGATGGGACGCCATAAAGGTGTGCGTAGGTATGACTGAATAGTTCATCGGCCCGCTTGGTCGCGGCGTAGAGCGAGTTTGGATGATCCACCGCATCGCCCACCGTAAAGGGTGTCTTTGTGTTGGCACCATAGACTGATGATGAACTGGCATAGACAAAATGCTTTAGCGTGCTCAGTGTCCGCGCCAGCTCCAGCATGACTACCTGGCCCATGACGTTGGCAGTGACATAGGCGTACGGATTTTCGAGGCTGTAACGCACACCAGGCTGTGCTGCTAAATGCACGATGCCATCGATGCCGGGGACGTCCGACCCCAGTTTTAGCATCTCATTGCGGTCAGAAATGTCGATCTGGTGGAAATGAAAATTGGATTGTGGTGTCAGTTGAGCCAGGCGGGCCTGCTTCATCGCGACATCATAATAGTTTGACAGATTGTCCACGCCGATAACGGTGTCGCCACGCGCCAAGAGGGCGTGGGCGACAGCGGCGCCAATAAAGCCAGCCGAACCGGTTACCAGGATTAAGCCCATGAAAACGTCTCAAATACTTCAGAGCGAAGATCGCTTGGGGTAATGTTGGGGTCAACTACTGATTTTATGCAGGCCGAAGGCTGAACTTGGGTAGCAAAGGTGTTGCTAAAGAAGCGTCAGGCGCCCCGCACATTGTTGATATTGTCTAGATACCAGCGATAAGTGTCCGAAATTCCTTCCCTGAGGCCAATCTTGGATTGCCAGCCCAAGCTTATCAGTTTTTCGTTCGACATGAGCCTGGCTGGGGTGCCGTCTGGCTTGGAGGTGTCGTTGCGGATGGCACCCTTAAAGCCAACCGTCTCGCAAACCATACGGGTCAGATCCTGGATTGTGATGTCTTCGCCGACGCCGACATTAATATGGTCTTCGCCAGAATAGTTCTTCATCAGGTAGACAAGCGCATCGGCGCAGTCATCTACGTGTAGGAATTCTCGGCGTGGCTTTCCACTTCCCCAGATACCTATTTCCTGGGCGCCGGCTGTCTTGGCCTCATGCGCTTTTCGTAGGAGTGCTGGCAGTACATGGCCTCCCGCGAGATTGAAATTGTCGCCGGGGCCATAAAGGTTTGCGGGCATTGCAGATATAAAATCGCATCCATATTCGCGGCGATAGGCCTGAGCCATTTTTAGCCCTGCGATCTTTGCGACCGCATACCACTGGTTTGTTGGCTCCAGGAAACCGCTGAGTAGTGCTTCTTCTTTTACAGGTTGCGGTGCCAACTTGGGGTAGATGCATACCGAGCCAAGAAACTGAACTTTTGATACACCAAACTTGCGTGCCGCCTCGATGATGTTGACTTCAATCGATAGATTGTCGTGGATAAATTCTGCCGGGTAGGATTCGTTTGCAAAAATTCCGCCAACTTTTGCAGCCGCCAGAAAAATTGCGTCTGGCCTGTTAGCTGACAGCCATTCTTCCACTGGTTCTTGACGGCGCAGATCTAATTCCGCGCGGCTGATTACAAGTATTTCACAGTTTTCGGATTGCAGCCGTCGTACTAGCGCGCTTCCGACCATGCCGCGATGACCAGCCACCCAGACCCGTTTTCCGGAAAGTGAGAAAATGGGGCCGCTCATTACCGCCCAACGCTCACATAGTGAAATCCAGCCTCTGCCATTTGCGTGGGCTTGTAGATATTGCGCAAATCTACCATCACGGGGAATTTGAGGGCCGCCTTTACGCGTGGAAGATCTAGTGCACGAAACTCGTTCCATTCCGTCAGAAGGACAACTCCATCAGCGCCTGTAAGCGCCTCATAGGCATTGCTGCAGTAGGTGAGGGTTAGGTGCTTGGCCGCCTCCTTGTGTCCCTCAGGGTCAAAGGCGCGGATCGTGGCGCCGGCTTCTTGCAGGTAGGGCAAGATGACCAGGCTGGGGGCATCGCGCATGTCGTCAGTGTTTGGTTTAAAAGTCAGGCCCAGAACTGCGATGGTCTTGCCTTTTACCCCGCCAAATGCCGCCTCAATCTTTTTAGCCATGTCCAGTTTTCGTCTCTCATTGACGGCTACCACGGCTTCGACGATGCGGGACGGCGCGCCCAGCTCGCTGGCAGTCCTGATGAGTGCGAGTGTATCTTTGGGAAAGCAGCTGCCCCCGTATCCGGGGCCGGCATTAAGAAACTTCTTTCCGATGCGCCCATCCAGGCCGATGCCGCGCGCGACATCCTGCACGTTCCCGCCGACTTTCTCGCAGATATCTGCCATCTCATTAATGAAGGTAATCTTGGTGGCGAGGAAGGCATTGGCGGCGTACTTGATAAGCTCGCTGGTCTCGCGGCTCGTAAATAGTATCGGGGTCTCGTTAAGGAAGAGTGGGCGGTAGACTTCACGCATAACGTCGCGGGCGCGCTCTGTGTCGCAGCCGACGACTACTCGGTCCGGCCTACGGAAATCTTCGATCGCAGAGCCTTCGCGCAAAAACTCTGGATTGGAGGCCATGTCGAACTGGGCGCTTGGCCGTGTCGCCTTGATGATTTTTTCAATCGCGCGGCTGGTGCCAACTGGCACTGTCGACTTAGTTACTATGACGGTGTAGCCGGTCAGTGCCTTCGCGATTTCTTCGGCGGCCGCGTAGACGTAAGTGAGATCGGCGTGGCCATCCCCGCGGCGGCTGGGTGTGCCCACGCCGATGAAAATCACCTCAGCGTTTGAAACAGCCTCTTTCAGGTCTGTTGTGAAGGACAGTCTTCCAGACCTTACGTTGGCCGCGACAATCTCATCTAGGCCGGGTTCGTAGATCGGAATGCCGCCCTGCCTGAGGGTCGCGATCTTGGCGGGATCTTTGTCCACGCAAATGACCTCGTGACCAAATTCTGACAGGCAGGCCCCGGAAACAAGTCCGACATAGCCCGTCCCGATCATCGCAATCCGCATACAGTCCCCCAGATAAGTGCTTTGTTCTGCCGTGAAAAGGGCACGAATTCAAGGGACGGTATTTACTGTAATCTTTCGTACGATAACAGAGGGTTATAAATAACCGCGGCGATAGAAATTTGTAGATTGGCTGGGTGTGTTGGGCGCGGGGTTGATTGGCTGAGCGCCGCTTAATTTTGGAGCAGGCCTGACACATATTCGCCCAGTGCGAGTGACGCGGTTAGACCCGGCGATTCAATGCCAAATAAGTTCACCAATCCGGGCAGGCCGTGGACCGCGGGGCCATCAATACGAAAATCAGCATTGGGTTCAGATTTTCCGCAAAGCTTTGGTCGCACGCCGGCATAGTCCGTAGTGAGCATGTCTTGGCGTATGCCTGGCCACCAGCGTTCGATGAGGGGCGTAAATTTTGCAGTCACGCCGGGCGACACGGCGTAGTCGATTGCTGCGGGGTCGTTGCCCTCCAACCACTCCACATCCGGCCCAAACCGGGCCCGCCCACCCATGTCGAGCGTCACGTGCACGCCCAGTCCGCCGGGCTCGGGCACGGGGTAGACTAGATGATGGAATGGCGACTTCCCTGATAGGGCGGCATAATTTCCCTTGGCTAGGTGAAGGGGGGGGATATGTGTTAGTCCCTCGGTAAGTCCCGCCACACTCTGTGCCCACAGGCCCGCTGCATTGACCAGTAGGTTTGTTTCCAGCGCGATGTCTTCGCCGTCGCTAGTCACTGAGAGTGTCCAGCCATTGCCGACCCGCGCAATACGGCTCACGCCCGCGTTGCGCACTAGTGTCATGTCACCCAGCAGCGCCAGCATGTATTGATGACTGTCGATGATGCCAGTGGAGGGCGAGAAGAGCCCCTGGTTGGCCGTGATGGCCGGCTCTAGTTTTGTCATTTCACTAGACGACAGCGGCCGAAGGTCCGTGACGCCATTGTCGGCGGTGGCACGCATGATATCCGCCAGCTGATCTTCCTGGCCTGTATGCCCCACGATCAGCTTGCCGATCTTTTTGTGCGGCACGCCGTGGCTGGCACAAAAGTCGTAGAGTAGTTCTTTTCCGCGGATGCATAATTTTGCCTTCAGCGAACCTCGCGGGTAATAAATCCCGGCATGGATAACCTCGCTGTTGCGTGCGCTGGTCTCCATGCCCATATTTTTGTTTTTTTCTAAAATGACGACGTTGCGCCCCGTCAGTGTTAAGGCGCGCGACACCGCCAGGCCCACGGCGCCCGCGCCGATGACAACGGCATCTGTCGAAAATTCTTCGCTCATCCCGCCCTCATACATCGCACGGCGTCGTCGCGGCCAAACAGATAAAGAAGAGTGCGCAGCGCCTCGCCGCGTGAAGACTTCAGGCCTGGATCGCGCCTCAGGATAAGGCGCGCATCGTCATGTGCTATATCGAGAAATTCTGCGTGTATGGCCGGGTCCGCCATGCGAAATTCTAGCAATCCACTCTGTCGGCGGCCCAATACTTCGCCGGGCCCTCGCAGGCGAAGATCTTCTTCGGCGATGACAAACCCATCATCGGTTTCTCGCATAGTTTTCAGCCGCGCCCGGGCGGTTTGCCCAATAGGCTGGTGCCACAGCAAGATGCAAGACGATTTTTCTTTTCCCCGCCCCACTCGTCCGCGAAGTTGATGTAGCTGGGCCAGGCCAAAGCGTTCAGCATGCTCCACTACCATGATGGTGGCCTCCGGTACGTCGACGCCTACTTCGATGACTGTGGTGGCCACAAGTAACTGGGTCTGTCCGGCCTTAAAGGCCTCCATGGCCGCGTCCCGCTCTGCCGCTTTCAGCTTGCCATGCACCAGACCGACATCGAGCCCCAATGCCTGACGCAGCATCACGGCGCGGTCCTGGGCGGCGGCTAGATCGATCTTCTCGGATTCTTCCACCAGCGGGCACACCCAATAGGCGCGGGCGCCGCGATCCAATGCAACGCGAAGATGGGCGATCAGGTCACCCATGCGGTCGGCGCCTATCACGCGGGTCTCCACCGGTTTGCGGCCGGGCGGGCGGCCGGTAATGCGCGACACATCCATGTCGCCATAGGCGGTCAGCGCCAGGGTGCGGGGAATGGGCGTCGCCGTCATCACCAGCACATCGGCCGGCTTACCCTTGGATTGCAGCTGCATGCGCTGATGCACGCCAAAGCGGTGCTGCTCGTCCACCACCGCCAGGCCCAGTTCCTTGAACGCCACATCGTCGGAAAACAGCGCATGGGTGCCGATCAGTATGTCGATCTCGCCCGCCGCCAGTTTCGCCAATATGGCATCACGCCCTGCGCCCTTTTCCCGCCCTGTCAGGCAACCCAGCCGCGCCCCCGCCGCCTTGGCATAGGGTTCCAACGAAGCCAGATGCTGGCGCACCAGAAGTTCGGTTGGGGCCATCAGTGCGGCCTGCAGGCCCGCTTCCACCGCGCCCAGCATGGCCAGCAGCGACACGATGGTCTTGCCCGAACCGACATCACCCTGCAGCAGCCTGAGCATGCGCCTTTCGGATGCCATGTCCTGTTCGATTTCCGCCAGCGCTTCGAGCTGGGGATCGGTGAGGGCAAACGGCAGGGCGGCAATTGCTTGCGCCTTCAGCTTTCCGGTGCTGAAGACGGCACGGCCTTTGTTGCCACGCATCGAACCACGGATCAGCAGCAGCGCGAGCTGGTTGGCCAAGAGCTCGTCATAGGCCAGGCGCTGGCGTGCAGGTGTTTCAGGCGACAGGTCGCCATCATGGGCGGGCGCATGCGCCTGTTCCAGCGCGGCGCGAAAGCCGTCCCATTTGCGCTGTTTCAGGAAAGCCGGATCCTGCCACTCGGCCATGTCCGGCACTTTATCGACTGCGCCGCGCACCGCCTTGGCCATGGGACGAGCCGTCAGGCCTTCGGTCAGGCCATACACCGGCTCGTGCAGCGGGAAAGACGCGATGTCCTGCGGCGCCACGATATAATCGGGGTGCGCCATCTGCAGACGGTCCTTGAACTTCTCGATCCGGCCGGAAATCACCCGGCGCTGACCCACCGGCAATTGTGCCGCGAGATAATCGGCCATGGAACCATGATGCGCGCGGAAGAACACCAGCTCCATCACAGCGCTATCGTCCGATACCCGCACTTTGTAAGGCTGGCTTTTGATCCGTGGCGGCAGGTGATCCAGCACGCTTACCTCCACAGTGGCGATGCGACCGGGTTCCGCACTGGCCAGTTTGGGGCGATAGGAACGGTCCACGACCCCTACCGGCAGGTCGAAAGCCAGGTCCGCCAGCTTGGGACCAGCCACCTTGGCGATCAGCTTTTCCAGCTTCGGTCCCACCCCGGACAGGGTGCGGATGTCGGCAAACAGGGGGAACAGAATCGCGGGCCGCATGGCAGGGACGATAATAGGGGGAACCGGTTGTTCTGAAAGCGGGCACTGGCTATATCCCGCCCCATGGATGACGTGGAACAGGGTGGCTCTTCGGAGAACCGCCGGAAACGGCTTTTGTTTCGGGCCCAGCGGCGCGGCTTCAAGGAGGTCGACCTGATCTTCGGCGCCTATGCCGACAGCCATCTGGCCCGCCTGGATGAATTGGGTCTCGACCAGTTTGAAGCGTTGCTCACCGCGCCGGATCAGGAGGTCTATGCCTGGCTGCGCGGCGCAGTGGATGTCCCGGCCGAATATGACAATCCGGTGTTTGCGGGTCTCAAGGCCGTTTGCGAACAGAAGAACCCGCGCTGGGGCGCCTGATGGATCGCCTGGATTACATCGCCAAGCAGCAGGGCCGCCTGACGGTTTCAGGCACGCCACAGGGTTATGACGCATACCTCGCGGCGGAAGCCGCAAAGCGGCGCGGCGGCCCCGTGCTGTTCGTGGCGCAGGACGATATCCAGGCCGATGCGCTGGCGCGAGGCATCGCCTTCTTCGCGCCGTCGATGACGGTGCTGGATTTTCCCGCCTGGGACTGTCTGCCCTACGACCGGGTGTCACCCAAGCCGGATATCGAGAGCCGCCGTCTTGCCACCCTGGCGGCGTTGACGCGCAAGCCTGATCAAGTCTGCGTCATCGTCACTACGGTCAACGCGCTGCTGCAGCGGGTGCCGCCCAGGGACGCCATTGCAAACGCCAGCTTCGCGGCCAAGAACGGAGCGGAGGTGGACCGCGACGCGCTTGTCGCCTTCCTGTCCGGCAATGGCTATGTCCGCGCCGGCACGGTACGCGAGCCGGGCGACTTCGCGCTGCGCGGCGGCATCGTCGATTTGTGGCCGCCGGGCGAGGAACAGCCGCTGCGGCTGGACTTCTTCGGCTCGACGCTGGACGCCATTCGCCGCTTCGATGCCGAGACGCAATTGTCCGACAAGTCGGCGGTTGCCGAGGTCGCGTTGTTGCCGGCCAGCGAAGCGCCTTTGAACGCCGAGGCTATCAGCCGGTTCCGCAGTGGTTACGTGGCGGCGTTCGGCGCGGCGGGCGACGACCCGCTATATGAATCGGTCAGTGCCGGCCGCAAGACCCAAGGCATGGAACACTGGCTGCCGCTGTTCTACGACCATCTCGACACACTGTTCGATTACCTGCCGCGCTGCCTGGTGCTGCTGGGGCATCAGGCCGAAGAATCCAAGGCTGCGCGGCTGGAACTGGTGCGCGACTATTACGAAACCCGCGAGCAGTTCCGGCACGCCAAGGACGAAAAGCATGCCATCAAGGGCCCGCCCTACAAACCGCTGAAGCCGGAAACGCTGTATCTGTCAGACGCCGACTGGAAAGCGGCGTTGTCCAAAAACATCGTGCGCGACCTCACGCCTTTCCAGGCGCCGGAAAACACCAACAGCGTCGATGCCGGCGGCAAGCAGGGCCGCGATTTCGCGCCGGAGCGCCAGCAGGAAGCGCAGCAGCGCGGCAGCGTGAACGTCTTTCAGGCCGCGGCCGATCATCTCAAGGCGCAGCAGGCAGGCGGCAAGCGCGTGCTGGTGGCGAGCTGGACCGATGGTTCGGCCGAGCGCATGGGCGGGGTAATGTCCGATCATGGCCTGACGCCGATCCGCAAGGTGGGTAACTGGCCTGACGCGCTGAAGCTGGACAGCGCGGCCTTCGCCATTGCCTGCCTTGGCATCGAGCGCGGCTTTGAAGCGCCGGGTTTCGCCGTCCTCAGCGAACAGGATGTGCTGGGCGACCGCATGGTGCGCGCCGCCTCGCGCGCGCGCCGGGCGCAGAACTTCATCGCCGAAGCCTCTTCTCTGACGCCGGGCGATCTGGTCACCCATATCGAGCACGGCGTGGCCCGCTATCTGGGCCTCAAAGCGATCGACGCGCTGGGCGCGCCGCATGACTGCCTGGAATTGCAGTATGACGGCGGCAAGCTGTTCCTGCCGGTCGAGAATGTCGAGCTGCTGACGCGCTACGGTTCGGACGAGGGTGCCCAGCTTGACCGCCTGGGCGGCGCGGGCTGGCAGTTGCGCAAGGCGAAGATGAAGGAGCGGGTGCGCGCCATCGCCGCCGAGCTGATCAAGATCGCCGCCGCCCGCCAGCTCAAATCCCTGCCGCCGGTCGAACCGCCCAGCGGGCTGTATGACGAATTCGCGGCGCGTTTCCCCTATCAGGAAACCGAAGACCAGGAACGCGCCATCGGCGAAGTGGTGGGCGATCTGGCCGCCGGCCGGCCGATGGATCGGCTGGTGTGCGGCGATGTCGGCTTCGGCAAGACCGAAGTGGCGATGCGCGCCGCTTTCGTCGCAGCCATGGCAGGCGAGCAGGTGGCGGTGGTGGTGCCGACGACTTTGCTGGCGCGCCAGCATTTCCGCAGCTTCGCCGAACGCTTTGCCGGCTTCCCGCTCAAGGTGCGCCAGTTGTCGCGTTTCGTGACGCCGAAGGACGCGGCGGAAACCAAGGCGGCGCTGGACGAAGGCACGGTCGACATCGTGGTCGGCACCCACGCCCTGCTGGCCGAAAGCATCAAGTTCAAGCGGCTGGGCCTGGTGATCGTGGACGAGGAGCAGCATTTCGGCGTCGTGCACAAGGAGCGGTTGAAGAACCTGAAGGCCGATGTTCATGTGCTGACCCTGACGGCCACGCCCATTCCGCGCACCCTGCAACTGGCGCTATCGGGCGTGCGCGACCTGTCGCTGATCACCACCCCGCCCATCGACCGTCTGGCGGTGCGCACCTTCGTGACGCCGTTCGACCCGCTGGTGGTGCGCGAAGCCTTGCTTCGCGAGCATTATCGCGGCGGCCAGTCCTTCTTCGTCGCGCCCCGCATCGCCGATCTGCGCGAGGCGGAAATATTCCTCAAGGAAGTGGTGCCGGAAGTGAAAGCGGCGCTGGCCCATGGCCAGATGTCTCCCACCGTGCTGGAAGAGGTGATGACCGCCTTTTACGAGCGCAAGGTGGATGTGCTGGTCTCCACCAACATCGTGGAATCCGGCCTGGATATTCCCACCGCCAACACGCTCATTGTACAGCGGGCGGACATGTTCGGCCTGTCGCAGCTCTATCAGCTGCGTGGCCGCATCGGCCGCTCCAAGCAGCGGGCCTATGCCTATCTGACCACGCCCGCCGAAAAGAAGCTGACCGAAACCGCCACCCGCCGCCTGGAAGTGCTGCAATCGCTCGACCAGCTCGGCGCCGGTTTCTCCGTCGCCAGCCATGACATGGATATCCGCGGCGCCGGCAATCTTCTGGGCGAGGAACAGTCGGGCCATGTGCGCGAAGTCGGCATCGAACTGTATCAGGAGATGCTGGAAGAAGCTGTGTCGGGCCTGAAGGAGGGCGGCGGTTCCGAGGTTACCGACCAGTGGTCGCCCACCATCAATGTGGGAGCTTCGGTGCTGATCCCCGAAAGCTATGTCGCCGACCTCAATGTTCGCATGTCGCTCTATCGCCGCCTGGCGTCGATCGAGACGGCCACGGACATCGACCGCTTCGCCGCCGAACTGATCGACCGCTTCGGGCCGCTTCCGGACGAAGTGAAGCACCTGCTGGAAATCGTCACCATCAAGCAGCTTGCCAAGCAGGCCGGCGTGGAAAAGATCGATGCCGGTCCCAAGGGCGGCACGGTCGCCTTCCGGGGCAACGCCTTCGCCAATCCGCTGAAGCTGATCCAGTTCATCAGTCAGCACAGCGGCACCATGAGGGTGCGGCCCGACCAGAAGGTGGTGGTTAGCCGCGACTGGCCAACCCCAGATGACCGTCTGAAAGGCGCCAAGGCGTTGCTGGGACAGTTGGCCAAGCTGGCGGTTGCCTAGAAAAGTCCGCAAAACAGCGACTTTTCGTAGAGGAAACCCGGCCTCTCTAGGCTTTTGTTAAGGTTCCTCAGCGCACAATCGGGTCATCGAATTCGGAGACTTAAAGATGCGTGCGATTTGTGCTGCGGTTCTGGCCGCGACCATGACTTTTTCCAGCGCCATTGCGGCGGAAGCCCCGACGGCTGGCCTTTTGACGCCCGGCAAGCCTGCCGGCGTGAAGCAGGCCCAGATCGAAACCGGCGGCGTGCTGCTGGTGGTGGGCATCCTGGTTGTGGCCGGCGCCATTGCCGCCATCGCCTCGACCACGCAGGGCGACGGCAAGAGCACGCCGTCGACCACGAACACCAACCCGTAAGACGGTTGAATTTGAGATCACGAACGGCGCGCCGGGCAACCCGCGCGCCGTGTGCGTTTTCAGTTGGCCTTGGCGTTGACCCGCCGGAAGAAGCCGGCCTTGGCCGCATCCACCGCCGGCCGCATGCCGGGCGCGGCGCCCAGCGTCATCACGTCGCTCTTGGCGGCATCGAAGGCCTGCCAGCGCGGCAGGTTGCCGCCATTGGGATCTCCCGTCTTGATGAAGTTCACAAAGTAGGCCTGCATCGTCGCGGCCACCTTGTGGTCGGTGTCGGTCCAGGGGCGGGGCAGGGCGTGCAGCGTATCGAACACGTAAGGAAGTTCCGAGGTGTGATAGCTGCCATGGGTCAGCGCCTGCGCGCCGGGCATCACATGTTCGAAGTCGAAGAAGTAGAGTGGCGTGCGGCCGCCGCGCGCCGCCGCCCATCCCTGGCTGTTCATGATCAGGCTGTCATGCCCGGCGGCATGCATTGCCGCGCGGGCATCGTCGCCGGAGGGATAGAGCGCCAGCAACTCCTTGCCATCGCTGCCCAGTTGCGTGTTGGCCCAAGATTCAAATTCCGCGCGTGTGACAGGCTGGTTCATCAGCTTGCCGGGGGGCAGCGCGCCTTCCCCCAGATTCCATCCCGTCAGCACCGGAACGTCGTGCAGGATCGGTGCTTTCGCGGACGGCACGACATGCCCGTCGGCAGTGGGACGAAAACGGAAAGACGCCGGGTCGGTCGGCACCAACGCAGAGGCGGGCAGGGCGCGAAGCTGCGCCAGGGTCGTGGCGCCCTTGCTCTGGGCCCATTCCACCCCGGCGGCCTCGCGCTCGGCGCTTGGCTGCCAGGCCGTGCCCAGCCGCATGCCGCTGTTCAGGATGGCGGCGCGAAACAGATCCTTGGCCAGCGGTGAGCGCAGCAGAGCATTGATCGCCCCCGCGCCCGCCGACTGGCCCATCACCGTCACCTTGGCGGGATCGCCGCCAAAGGCTGCGATGTTGGCCTTGATCCATGACAGCGCCGCGATCACGTCCGTCAAACCGTAATTGCCGGAATGACCCGCTTCCCTGGTCAGTTCCGGGTGGGTCAAAAAGCCAGCTGCGGTCAGCCGGTAGTTCATGGTCACCACCACGACGCCCTGACGCGCCATGTTGGCGCCGTTGTAGATCGGCACGTCGCCGCCGCCCGCATTGAAGCCGCCACCCGGCACGAACAGCACCACCGCCTGGCCCGCGCCCGGTTTGGCCGTGGTCCAGACATTCAGGTTCAGGCAGTCCTCGCTGTAAGGCGGACTGGCCAGATACTCCATCGACCACGGGCCCAGCGGCTTGGCGTCGCCCTGCAGGCAGGCGGGGCCAAGCTTGCTGGCGTCGCGCACCCCCTGCCAGGCGGGTGGTGTCTGCGCGGCTTTCCAGCGCAGCGCGCTCACCGGCACGGCGGCGAAAGGCACATTGAGGAAGGCATCGACGCCCCGCTCGCGCGTGCCGGACAGTTCGCCTTGCGCGACGCGGGCGCGGGGCGGTTCCTGGGCGGTGGCGGGCCAAGCGAGCAGGGCGGCCAGCGCCGCGCCTTTGAGCATCTGCTTCATGCACCCATGCCCTAGTAGCGCAGCACCAGTTTTCGGCCGCTGATGTTGAAGGACTTCATCCGGTTGAGGAAGGTCATGCCCAGCAGCGACGATCGCATCGGGGCCTGATTGATGGAAACCGGCACATTGGTCAGCCGGATATGGCCCAGGGTTAGTTCATCGACCGTGGCGGACGCGCCATAACCGATGCCGTTGGCCGTCTCATAAGCGCGGTTGAAGACCAGGCTGTCCAGATCGATGCCCAGGCGTTTGGCATCCTGCGGGCTGAGCACGATCGAGCTGGCGCCGGTATCGACCAGGAAGCGCACCGCTGTGCCGTTCACCGTGCCATTGGCGTGAAAGCCGCCGCCCTCGCTGGCGGAAATCTCCATCTCGCCCGCCGCTGTCTGGCGCGGGGTGCCGGGGATCAGGTCGGCGCGCAGCCGCTGTCCGATGCTGGCCAGTTCGTCCTGATAGGAAAAAGCCAGCATCAGAACCGCCGCCACGCCCAGCCACAACAGGACGTTGCGGACAACCTCTTTGACTTTGAACTGGCGCACGAACAGAAGACTGCTGGAAACCAGCGCCAGCACGCCCAGAATCCGGATCAGGTCGGGATTGCTGAAGTGGTTCTCATCCGGAAAGGCGCGCACCAGAACAAAGACCAGCAGCGCGATGCCGGCCAGCGCCCCCAGCCACAGATACAGGCCAAGGCGCGGGCCTTTTCCGTCATCGTCCGGATGCGGCCTGGGGTCGTGGTTCACCTAGTCCAGTTCCATGATCGTGGCGCTGCCGGCCTGGATGCGTTCCAGCAGCATGGGACATTCCGGCACCATGCGCTCCATCCAGAAACGGGCGCACATCAGCTTGTCCTTGTGCAGGGGATCACTTTTTCCAAGGCTGGCCTTTGCCATCATGCCCCACATCAGCGCGGTCATGGTGATGCCCATGATGCGCAGATACTCGGTGGCGCCGGCGCCAGCATCGTTGGGATTCTTCATGCCGTTCGCCGCCAGCCACATGGTGGCGGCCTGCAGGTTTTCCGTGCCGCGCTTCACCCCCGCCACGAACGGCTTCATGGATTCTTCTTTTTCATTTTCGCTTATCCAGCCGGTCAGCAGCGCGAACAGTGCCATCGGCGCCGCGCCGCCCTTGCGGCCCAGCTTGCGGCCCACCAGGTCCATGGCCTGCACGCCGTTGGCGCCCTCATAGACCATGTTGATGCGGGCATCGCGCACGAACTGCTCCACGCCATTGTCGCGGATATAGCCATGGCCGCCATAGCACTGCATGCCTAGGTTGGCCGCTTCGAAACCCATGTCGGTGCCGAAGGCCTTGATCACAGGCGTCATCAGGTCGGCCAGCATACCGGCGGTTTCCGCCTGCGGCCGCTGGGATTGCGCGATGCTCATCTGCAGGGTGGTCCAGGCGGCAAGCGCGCGCGCGCCTTCCACGAACGAACGCGCCTGCAGCAGCATCTTCTTGACGTCGGGATGCACGATTTCCAGATCGGCAGGCTTGTCGGGTTCCTTGGGGCCCGTGAGGGCGCGGCCCACCTGGCGCTCATGGGCATAGGCATAGCCGTTCTGGTAGGCGACTTCGCCCAGCCCGATGCCCTGAATGCCGACGCCCAGCCGTGCCGCATTCATCATGCCGAACATCCCGGCCATGCCGGCGGAGGACGAACGCTTCTCGCCGGGCTTGGGCGCTTCGGGCTTGGGGCCCAGACGCCAGGCAATCGCGTCGTCGAAATTCAGCACGCAGGTCGCCTGGCCCTTGATGCCCATCTTGTGTTCGATGCCGCCGGTGTTGACGCCGTTGCGCGCGCCCATCGTACCGTCTTCATTGACCAGGAATTTCGGCACCATGAAGAAATTCACGGTCGAAAGATCGTCGTGAATCTGGCCGTTCTCGTCCGGGATCTTGGCGATCACCATGTGGATGATGTTGCCGGTCAGATCCTGGTCGCCGCCCGAGATGAAAATCTTGGTGCCCTTCATCTTGTAGGTGCCGTCGGGCTGCTCGACCGCCTTGGTCTTCATCAGCCGCAGGTCGGTGCCGCAATGCGGCTCGGTCAGGCACATGGTTCCGGCCCATTCGCCCGACACCATTTTGGGCGCGATTGACTCCTTCATCCACTCCGCACCCGTCGCCAGCAGCGCGCCATAAGCGCCCGCCGTCAGCATGGGATACATGGCCAGTGACTGGTTGGCGCTCATCCCCATTTCGCTGACCGCCATGGTGATGATGTGCGGCATGCCCGCGCCACCGGCCGATTCCGGCGCGCCCAATCCGCCCCAGCCTGCTTCGCAATAGGCCTGGTAAGCTTCCTTGAAACCCTTGGGCGTGGTCACAGCGCCGTTCTGGAAGTGACAGCCTTCTTCGTCCCCCGACTGGTTGAGAGGCTGAAGCACTTCCTCGCAGAACTTGCCGGCATTGCCGAGAATATCGTCCACCAGTCCCGCATCCAGATCGGCGAAGCCCGGCAGGTCGCGATGCTTTTCCAGCTCGAGCACTTCGTGCAGCAGGAAGCGATAGTCTTCGACCGGGGCGCGATAAATGGGCATGGCGACAATCCGTTTTGAGAATAGCGATTCTTACTCTGCCATTGCGCCGCCCGCCATTGTGCAAGCGCACAACAAAAAGGGCCGGACGCTTTCGCGACCGGCCCTTTTGTCAAAATTGTGTCGAACTACTGAATGGTCGCGCCGGTGGTGCCGCGCGCGTTCACCGTGGCTTGGCTGTTGAGCTGGCGGGTGGCCTCGGCTTCCGAAGCGTCGGCGGCAGCGCGGGCGCGGCTCGACATGCGGGCCGCGGGCGTCTGCGTGCTGGTGCTCATGCTGGTGGTGGTGTCGGTGTTCAGGCCGCCATGCGCCTGCGTATTGACGCCTCCTGTGACCGCGCCAGCGGGCGAGTTCACCGAACCGCTGATACCCGCGCTGGCAGCCGGATTGACAGCGCCCGTGGCGGTGGCGCCAGCCGAGCCGCTCACGCCCGCAGCACCCTGCTGGGCGATGGCGGGCGCTGCGAAGATCACGGCGCCGCACAGAAGCGCAGAGATGCAGGCATTGTTGAGGGTGGTTTTCATCGAAGTTCTCCTGAATAGCGGACGAAAGATCCGCCAATGGGTTGGTCCCCTTGCTTTTGGAAAGGCGCAGGACCGCCGAAAGGCTCCATCCTGACGCGAAATAAGACGGTTTCGATCTGGAAATGCGGACCCAAATGCGCAAAAAGGTTCCGCGTGACCCCGTAGCTCAGCAGGATAGAGCGGCGGTTTCCTAAACCGTAGGCCGGTGGTTCGAGTCCTCCCGGGGTCACCATCGCTGCAGGGGAATGGATGAGCCAGGAGGCGATGGAGCGGGAACTGCGGCGCAGGCTGGCCGCGAATCCGAATGACTTCGCCGCGTTGGTGCAGTTGGGCCAGATGCTGCTGCATGGCGGCAGGCTTGACGAAGCGCTGAGCGTCGCCGACCGGGCCGGGGCGCTGGTTCCTGGCCACGGCATTCCGTTTTCCCTGCAAGCCATCGCATCGGCGCGTCTGCGCTTCGGTGCGCCGCCAAACCCAAGGCCCGCAACATCGAGCCCGGCGGTCTCGATGCGCACGCTGGGCGCCAATGGCCGGTTCGCAAACCAGTTGCTGCAATATGCGTTCCTGAAACTCTATGCCCGCCAGCATGGCCTGGAAGCCCAGAGCTTCGACTGGATCGGACGTGACCTGTTCGGCTGCGACGAGCCGTTCCCGCCGGCGGCCTATCCGCCGCTGGATGAAAGCCAGGCCGACCTGTTCGCGTCGCTGAACGGCGATGCGCCGGTCTATGCCAACCGTGATCTCAGCGGCTATTTCTGTCGTCACACGTCTGCATGGCAGGGCCGCGCCGCGGATTTTCGCGCGCTGTTCCGGCACCGTCCCGTGGTGCAGGACTGGTTGCGCCCCGCCATGACGGCGATCACGGCGCGGGGGCGCACGCTGGTGGCGGTGCATATCCGGCGCGGCGATTTCGGGCAGGGCCGGTTCTGGATCGCGCCGGTGGAATGGTATGCGCGCTGGCTCAAAACCATCTGGCGCGAACTGGATGCGCCGGTGCTGTATGTCGCCAGCGATGATCCGGGCGTGACGGCGGCCTTTTCAGAATTTGATCCGATGGACGCCGTGATGGTGGGCGCAGGCCGGCTGGATTTCTGTCTTGATCATCATGTGCTGTCGCAGGCCGATCACCTGGCGATTTCCAACAGCACGTTCTCATTCACTGCCGCGATGCTGAATGAAAAGGCCGGCAGCTTCATGCGGCCCGATCGCGCCTCGCAGGCCTTGGTGCCATTCGATCCTTGGAATGCGGACGTGCTGCTGCCGGGCTAGCGGCTATCGAAGCCACAGCCAGCGGCTGCGATTGGCATTGCCGGGATTGGGGATGAAGCCGCCGACGCGCGGTCCCACCGCCACGGTCAGGGCGCGATAGCGGATCGGTACCCACGGCATGTCCGCCAGCGCGATCCTTTCCGCTGTCTGCATCAGATGCATGCGTTTGGCGGTGTCGGGCTCTCGCTCGGCAGCGGTCATGGCGGCATCGAATCTCGGATTGTTGTAACCGGCATAGTTGCGCGGATTGCCCTTGCGCAAAAGGTCGAGAAACGTGCTGGCGTCGTTGTAATCCGCCAGCCAGTCGGTATAGGCCAGTTGATATTGCCCCATCCGCATGTTGCGCAACACGATCTGGAAATCGGATGCCTGGATGTCGACATCGAGATGGATCTGCCGCGCCATCGCCTGAAACACCGCGGCCAGCCGCCGGCTGTCCGGGGTGCCCGCCACCGCATAGCTCAGGTGCAGCTTGTTGAAGGGGCCAAAGCCCGCGTCCTGCATCAGCCGTCTGGCCGCTGCCAGGCGTGCGGGATAGGGCATGGCCTTGAAATCCAGCGCCGGGCCGCCACGATAGCCGCTGGTGTGCGGCGGCACGTAGGAATAGGCAGGGATTTCGTTCAGCTTCATCACCTTGTGCGCCACCGCCTCGCGGTCATAGACAAGGTTGATGGCGCGGCGCACGCGGATGTCGGCCAGCGCCGGATCGCGGACATTCATGGCCAGATAGCTCAGCGTCAGGCCAGGAATGATGTTCAGCGCCCTGGGCATGTTCTGGCGCAGCCATTCGACTTGCGTGGACGGCAGGGGGGTCTGTGTGTCCAGCTCGCCCGCCCGCAGACGCCGCAGCGCTGCCAGCGTGTCTGGGGTCGAAAAGTAATGCACCGTGTCGATCTTCACGGACTTGGCGTCGTAGAAGCGCGGATTTTTGACCAGCGTGACGCGGTCGTTGGGGGTCCAGCTTTTGAGCGTATAAGGCCCGTTGTAAGAACCTTTGCGTGGCAGGGGCGATCCGCTGGGATGGGCGAGCAGCTCTGGCAGATAGGGCGCGGGATTTTCCAGCCGCACCACCAGCGTCCGCGCATTGGCCGCTTTGACGTCCAGCGCCGAGGGCGGCAGCGTTCCGGTGCTGACGGCGCGGGCGTTCTTGAGAATCCACAGCATGGCGGCGGTGCGCGAGGCGGTCTTGGGGTCCAGCAGCCGCCGCCAGCCGGACACGAAATCCTGCGCCGTCACGGGCGCGCCGTCGGACCATTGCGCCTGGCGCAGATGGAAGGTCCAGGTGATGCCGTCTTTGGAAATATCCCAGCGCTCGGCGATACCAGGAATCGGCTTGCCGCGCGCGTCCAGCGTGGTCAGGCCGACCATCAGGTCGCCCAGAATGTTGGTTTCCGCATAGCTGCCGGCGACGGCGGGATCGAGCGAATCAGGCTCCGGTCCGTTTCCGCGATTGAGCACCGTCTGCGCCGATGCGGGCAGTGCCAGCAGAAGAAAGGCAACAAGCGCGGCCTTCATGCGAACTGCTGGATTCTTGCCGCCTGGTCGATGCTGATCCAGCGCGAGCGGTGATAGTCCAGCGCGTTGGCTTCCAAGCCCTTCACATAGGGCCAGGTGAGATTGAGGCTGACCCAGAACCACAGCGGCATGGCGGCATGGTCCTTCAGGAAGATGCTTTCGGCCTGTGCCAGTTTTTCGCTGCGGCGGTTCACATCGGCCTCGCGCTGGGCCCCGTCCAGCGCCGCGTCGAAGGCCGGATTGCTGTATTCGCCCCAGTTGTTGCCGCCGCCGGTACGGAACAGGTCGAGAAAATTGGACGCGTCGCTGAAATCCGCCGCCCATCCCGCCTGGGCGATGTCGAAGTTGTGTTCCTGGATGGCGGGATAGAAGACCTGCATGTCGTTGGGAGTGATGGTGATGTCGATATAGACCTGCGCCAGCATCTGCTGGATGGCGGCGGCGATGGCCCGGCCCACGGTTGGCGCGGTGCTGCGGATCATATAGGTGGTGCGCAGGCGTTTGCTTTCGCCAAAGCCTGCGGCCCGCATCAGGCTTTGCGCCTTTTCGATGCGCTGGGCGTAATTCAGCGCCTTGAAGTCATAGGCCAGCCCGCCCTGATAGTTGGCGATGCCCGGCGGCACCACGTTATAGGCCGGCACCTCGCCATTGCGCAGGATGCGCTGGGTGATGACTTCGCGATTCAGCGCCAGGTTGATCGCTTCGCGCACC
Organism: uncultured Alphaproteobacteria bacterium; assembly: GCA_903837555.1. GTDB lineage: Bacteria > Pseudomonadota > Alphaproteobacteria > Micropepsales > Micropepsaceae > Rhizomicrobium. The sequence goes on along the minus strand of CAILUV010000052.1, from coordinate 27,416 downwards.
CGCACATCGCTGAACGGTTCGCGCTTGTGATTGACGCCGACGATCTCGGTGATCAGCGACGGCACCGGATCAATGGTCTGCGGAAGATTTTTGCGGATCCAGTCGACCTTCTGGGTGGGGTAGCGGTCTTGAAAATCAAGCTCGCCGACCTGGAAGCGCCGCAGCGCCGCGCCATAGTCGCTGGTGGGGTAAAAATAGACCTGCTCCAGCGCCACATTCGCGGCGTCGTAGAAGCGCGGATTCTTTTCCAGCAACACATAGTCGTTGGGGATCCACTGCTTCAGCGTGAAGGGGCCGTTGCTGACGTAGTTGCCGGGCCGCGCCCAGGCCTTGCCCTTGGCCGTTACCACATGACGCGGCAGGGGATACGTCGTGCCATGGGTGAACAATTCCAGCAGATAGGGCGCGGGATGTTCCAGCTCCACGCGCAGGGTGCGCGCGTCGATGGCCCTGGCCCCCAGCGCCGAGGGCGGCATTTTACCCGCACTGATCGCCACGCCGTTCTTTATCAGGTGCAAAAAATACGCGTAGCTGGACGCCGAAGCCGGATCGACCAGCCGCTGCCAGGAAAACACGAAATCCCCGGCGGTCACCGGCACGCCATCCGACCACAGCGCTTCGCGCAGATGAAACGTCCAGATCAGGCCGTCGCCCGATGTCTCCCAATGGGTGGCCATGCCCGGGATGGCCTTGCACGCAGGATCATGAGTCGTCAGGCCGATCATCAGATCGCCCATGATCTCGCTTTCCTGGGTGCCGGATGATTGCGTCGGGTCCAGCGTCTCGGGCTCCGCCGCATTGCCCCGCAGCAGGGTGCGGGCGTCAGTAACCTTACGCGGCGCGCGGCTGCCGGAAGGGCCTCGCAGCGCGAAATAGCCGCCCGTGGCGGCCAGCGCCGCGCCACCGGCCAGCGCGATGCGGCGGTTCCATGTCTTGCCCGATGCCATAGAGACCTTCTACCATGCCTTCAGCCAAATATTTGCCGGGTTTACGGCGGATTATTCAATGCCTTTCGGGACATGGGGAGAAGACGGATGCGTAAGTTGGTGATTGCGATGGCCGCAGGCGCGGCGCTGGCGCCATGCGCGGCGCTGGCGGATGCGCGCGAAGATGTGATCGCCGGCGTGACGCGCTGCGCCGCCCTGAGCGACGACCGCCAGTGGCTGGATTGTTACTATGGCGCCGCCCAGCCGCTGCGCGCCCAGCTCGGCCTGTCGCCCGCGCCGCAGGCGCAGATCAAGCTGCTGGAAAGCCTGCCGCGCGCCGGCACGGCCGCGTTGCCCTCGACCGTGACCCGCGCCGCGGTACGCACCGGCCCGCCGCCGATGCCCAAGCGCTCCAGCATTTTCGCGCTCTTCAGCGGCGATGAACTGGCAAGCAACGTGCCGTTGCAGTCCTATGACATCAATGGCGGCGCCTTCACGGTAACCCTGAATGATGGCCAGGTCTGGCAGCAGACGCCGGAAGATGCCGCCAAGCGCCCGGTGCGCTGGCGCGAACCTGCCAAGGCCATGCGCGTCAGCATCACCCAGGGCGCGATGGGATCGTTCAACCTGGTGGTTGGCGACGAAAACCGGGCCTACAAGGTCAAGCGCATCAAATAGCGTCTAATCGTGCTCGGCGGCGAAGTGGCCCGGCGCCACTTCGATCAGCTTGGGGCGATAGCCGGGCTGGTCCAGTTTTGATGCCAGGAAGCTGAGCTGGGCCTTGGGGTCGAGTGGTGAGGGCAGGTCGCCGGTGAGCAGCTCGCGCTTGCGCGCCCGTTCGGCGCGCGGATCGGGCGTCAGCACCGCCGATAGCAGCGCGCGCGTATAGGGATGGCGCGGATCGGCGTAGAGCGCCTCGCTGGGCGCCATTTCCACCACCCGGCCCAGATACAGCACCATCACCCGGTGTGACAGGCGGCGCACCACCGACAGGTCATGGCTGATGAAAATCAGCGACATGCGGGTCTCTGCCTGCAGGTCGCGGATCAACGCGACGATCTGCGCCTGGATGGACACGTCCAGCGCGCTCACCGCTTCGTCGCACACCAGCATTTGCGGGTTCACGATCATGGCGCGGGCCAGACCGACGCGCTGGTTCTGCCCGCCGGACAATTCGTGAGGATAGCGATTGATCCAGGCCGGATCGAGGCCGACGCGCTGCATGATGCCGCGTGCGCGCTCCCGCACCGTCTCGCCGGTCAGATGCGGCTCCAGCGCCTTCAATGGCTCGGCGATGGAAACGCCCACCGGCATGCGCGGGTCCAGGCTTGCCAGCGGATCCTGGAACACGATCTGGAAATCCTGCCGCAGCTTGCGGATGTCGTTCTGCGTGGCCGTGTCCAGATCGCGGCCCAGCCACACCACCCGCCCGCCGGTCTTGGGCAGCAATTGCAGAACCGCGCGCGCCAGTGTGGACTTGCCGCAACCGGATTCGCCCACCACACCCAGCGTTTCGCCCTGATGAAGCGTGAAGCTGATGCCGTCCACCGCGCGCAGGGTGCGTGTCTTGCCGAACAGGCCCTTTTCCTTAACCGGAAAGCTGACCTGCAGGTCGTCCACCGTCAGCAATGGCGCGCCGACCGCTGTGACCGGCGCGGGCATTTCGCCGGCCTTGGGAATGGCGTCCAGCAGCATGCGGGTATAGTCGTGGCGCGGCGCGTAAAAGACGTCGTCCACCGGGCCGCTTTCCACGATTTCGCCATACCGCATCACCTGCACCCGGTCGGCCAGGCCCGCGATCACGCCCATATCGTGGCTGACCAGGGCGATGGCGGTCTTGCGGTCCTGCTTCAGACTGCGCAGGATTTCCAGTATCTGCGCCTGCACCGTGACGTCCAGCGCGGTGGTGGGCTCGTCAGCGATGATCAGGTCCGGGCCGGTGATGGTGGCCATGGCAATCATCACGCGCTGGCGCATGCCGCCGGACAGTTCATGCGGATACTGGCGCATCCGCTGGGCGCTTTCCGGGATGCGCACATAGTCCAGCATCTCGCGGGCGCGTATGCGGGCTTCCTCGCGCGACACGTTGCGATGCAGCACCAGCGCTTCCATGATCTGGGCACCGATTTTCATGTGCGGCGTCAAAGAGGTCAGCGGGTCCTGGAAGATCATGGTCACCGCGCTGCCGCGCAGGGTGTTGAGCTGCGGCGTGGGTGCGCCCAGGATTTCCCTGCCGCGATATTTCACGCTGCCGCTGGCCCGGCCATTGCCGGCCAGAAGGCCGAAAGCCGCCAGGAACAACTGGCTCTTGCCAGACCCGCTTTCGCCCACGATGCCCAGGCATTCGCTTTCGCTGATGCTGAGGCTGGCATTCTTCACCGCATGCACATCGCCATCGGGCGTTGCGAAATGCACGTTCAGGTCCGTGATTTCCAGCAGCGCGCTCATCGGTCTTTCGGGTCCATGGCGTCGCGCAAGCCGTCGCCGATGAAATTGAAGCAGAACAGCGTCACCGCCATAAACAGCGCCGGGAACAGCAGCATCCAGGGCGCGGTCTCCATCTGGTCGGCACCGTCGGAAATCAGCACGCCCCAGCTTGTCAGCGGTTCCTGAATGCCCAGCCCCAGGAACGACAGGAAGCTTTCCATCAGGATCACGGTGGGCACGGTGAGCGTGACATAGACCACCACCGGCCCCACCACGTTGGGAATGACATGGCGGGTGATGATGCTGAAGGGGCCAACACCGGCGGCGCGCGCGGCTTCGATGAATTCCTTCTGCTTGATGGACAGGGTCTGGCCACGCACAATCCGCGCCATGGTCAGCCACTCCACTGCGCCGATGGCGACGAACAGCAGGATGAAGTTGCGGTCGAACACCACCATCAGGATGATGACGAAGAAGATGAAGGGCAGGGAATAGAGCACGTCCACCACCCGCATCATCAGGTCGTCGATGCGCCCGCCCAGATAGCCGGCGGTTGCGCCGTAAAGCACCCCGATCACCAGCGATACGATGGTCGCCACCAGCCCCACCGCCAGGCTGACGCGCGCGCCGTACAAAACGCGCACGAAGATGTCGCGGCCGATGGCGTCTGTGCCGAAGATGTTTCCGGGGGCGGTGCACATCGCTTCGAACGGCCACCAGCCGGGCGCGCAGCTTATCAGGTCATAATTGACCTCGTCATAGGCGTACGGCGACAGTAGCGGCGCGAACATCGCCAGAAACACGATGATCCCCAGAATGACGATGCTGGCCATGGCGGCGCGGTTGCGCAGCAGCCGGGCACGTGCATCCACCCACTGGCTGCGGCCTTTGAGTTCGGGCAGGGCGGCGGAGAGGTTCTGGCTCATTTCAGGCGCACCCGCGGATCAAGGATCGCATAGGCGATGTCGGCCAGGAAATTCAGCACGATGATCAGGCTGGCGTAACAGATCACCACGCCCATCACCAAGGTATAGTCGCGGTTCAGTGCGCCCTGCACGAAGTAGCGCCCGATGCCGGGCAGGCCGAAAATCTGCTCCACCACCAGCGAGCCGGTCAGCAGGGCGGCCAGTCCCGGTCCCAGATAGCTGATCAGCGGCAACGCGGCGGCGCGCAGGGCATGCGCCAGCACGATGCGCCCGGCGGACAGGCCCTTGGCGCGGGCGGTGCGGATGTAGTTGGCGCGCAGCACTTCCACCATCGCGCCGCGCATCAGCCGCGCGATGATCGCGATCTGCGGCAGGGCCAGCACCGTCACTGGCAGGACCATGTTGCGCCAGGCGCCGCCGTTCCAGCCGCCCACCGGCAGCGTGAATTCCAGGCCAAAGAGCGTGATGCCGTACATGCCCAGCGCCAGGGTCAGAAGCGGCGCCGTGACGAAGGTGGGAATGGTGATGCCCAGCATGGCCACCGTCATCACCGAATAATCCTGCCAGTGGTTCTGGCGCAGCGCCGCCCATATCCCAAGGCTGATGCCGATCAGCAGCGCGAGCCCCATTGCCCACAGGCCCAGCTTGGCGCTGACCGGCAGGCCGTTGCCGATCAGCTCTGCGACGGTGAAATCCTTGTTCTTGAAGGACGGGCCAAAGTCGCCCTGCACCGCCTTGGACAGATAGATCGCATATTGCTGGATCAGCGGCTTGTCGAGGTCATAGGCCGCCTTCAGATTGGCTTCGATCTCCGGCGGCAGGCGCCGCTCCATGTCGAACGGCCCACCAGGCGCGGCCCGCATCATGAAGAAGGCCAGCGTGATGATCACGAACAAAGTGGGGATGGCGCCGAGCAGGCGGCGGATCGCATATGCGGTCATCGGCTGACAAACTCCCGCCAGCGCGAGACGAGCCCCGCTTCATGTTGCCGCCACCAGGCGTCGTTCACCGGGAACGCATTGCGGAAATTCTCCGGCGCAGTGGGCAGCCAGGGCCGCATCGGGATTTTCAGGTCGGGATTGTCCTTCACCAGCGCCAGTGCAGAACGCCGCGCCGGGCCATAGGGCACCCAGCTCGCCACTCCTGCCAGCGGCCCGCTGCCGGTGGCATAGGAAATGAAATCCAGCGCCCGGCGCTTGTTGGGATTGCCGAAGGGGATGGCGAAGACGTCGAACTCGTAAAGTTGATGATCCCATATGATGCCGGGCGTGAATTCCTTGCGCATGTCGAAGACATCGCCATTGAGCGCCGTCGCCATCACCGCCTGGCCATTCATCAGCCAGCGGATTGCACCGACACTGTCATGCGCCCAGATGGGGCGCAGCGCAGCGAGCTTGTTATAGGCGCGATCGAGGCCTTCCGGGGTTTCCAGCGTGCGGTACACTTCACCCGGCGCCACGCCATCGGCCAGCAGCGCCATTTCCAGATTGTATTTGGGCGAGGCGCGGCTCATCGCCCGGCGGCCCGCAAAGCGCCTGGTGTCGAAGAAATCCGCCAGCGTTGCGGGCGTGCGCTTCAGCCGGGGCGAGTAAATCATCACCTGGGAATAGACCACGCTGCCCACCCAGCATGGACCAATCGCGCCGGGGATGAAATCGGCGCTGGCGGGCGCGCCGTCCGCGCCGGGGGGTAGCGATCCGGCATCGATTTTTTCCAGCAGGCCTTTTTCACAGGCTTCGACGGCGCGCGGAAGTTCAAAGTCGATCACATCGCCGTCGAACTTGCGGCTGGAAACGGCGCGTTCCAGTTCCGCCATATCCCCGTCCCACTGCGTCACGCGGACGTTGACGGATTTCTCCGCGCCATAGGGGTGTATCTGGGCCGATGTCTGGGCGCGGCCATAGGGCCCGGCCCAGGTGGTCACGGTCAGGGTGGGAAGGGGGCGCGAGAACCAGTACAGCCCTGCAACGGCCGCGATCAGGACACCGGCAATGACGAGAAGCAGGGAACGCCGCATAACTCTCTTTCGGTCAGGCGGCCGCTGCCGCTCAAGGCAGACTAGCCTGACCGGCTCAGAGAATTACAGGTCCATTTCGAGGCCCAGATCGACCGCCAGCGAATTGACGTTGTTCTTCAGGCAGGCGCTCTGCACCGTGCCGGTGGCGGCGCATTTGTGCTTGGCGTCGCGCACCTGCATCCAGCGGTACATGGCGGTGACGCGCGTGGTGTCGCTCAGCGGCATCGCCACGCCGCCCATGAAGCTGTAGGCCAGATCCCAGCGGTTGCCGCTCAGATAGGTGTTGCCGCCACCAAAGGCGCTGGTCTCGCTATAGGCCGCGCCCACGCCCATGCCGACAAAGGGCTGCAGATAGGCGTCGGCGGGCATCGGAATGTCCCACAGCAGATTGACCATGCCCGCGGCGGTCTTGGTGTTGCCCGAACCGCCCACGGGGACACCGCCGACGGTGGTCATGGACAAGGGCTGCCACCGGTAGAGGCCTTCCAGCTCCACGCGCAGGTTCAGGGGCAGGCGTGTACCCAGATAGACCGAGCCGCCGCCGCCCGTGGCGTAAGATGCCCGGATGGCGGTGGGCGGGCTGGTCGGGGCGTAGGTGGTAACGGTGTTGTTGTTCAGCGCCAGGCTGCCGCGCAGGCCGGCATAGCCCTGCAGACCGGAGTTCCAGCTCGGCCCGCCGCCTTCGGCATAATAAGGCTGCTGCGGCATGGGTTCGGGCTGGGGACGCCAGTTGGGATCCGCGTCGATGGGCTGAGCGCCGGCGGCAGCCGCGGACAGCAGAAAAACACCCGCGATCAGTGTCTTGGACACAGCCATGGCAAGCCCCTCGAAATACAAGTCCAAGACGCCCCAGATGGTTAACGAAAGGTTAATTTCTGCCGGATACGGCTGCCTAAAGCCTTGCTTTTGCTACGGCCGAACCATAGAAGCCGAACCTCTGTAGTGCGCAGTTGTAGCTCAGTTGGTTAGAGCGCCGGTTTGTGGAACCGGAGGTCGGTGGTTCGAGCCCACCCAACTGTACCATTCGCCAGACACTGCCGATGAGACGCCTCGACAGCCGGCCTATCCCGTCCACCCCCGGTGAAATTCGCGCCTTCCTGCCGGTGCGGAATGAAGCGCTGCGGTTGCCCGACAATCTGAATCATCACCGCGGGCTGGGCGTGTCACGTTTCTTCGTGGCCGATAACGGCTCGGTCGACGGCACACTGGAATTCCTGCTGGCCCAGCCCGACGTGCATCTTTTCAGGGCGGACCAGAGCTTCGCGGCCAGCGGCTTCGGCATGGCCTGGATGAATCAGTTGCTGGACGAATATGGGTGCGGCCACTGGACACTGACGGTTGATGCCGACGAGCTGCTGATCTATCCCGGCATCGAGACCGTGCCGCTGACGCGCGTCTGCACACATCTCGATCATCTGGGCGCGCAGGGCATGTTCTGCATGCTGCTCGACATGTATGCCGACCGGCCATTGAATGATGTCGGCTACCGCGCCGGCGATTCGCTGCTGGCGGCCTGTCCCTGGTTCGATCCGGCGCCCTATCGCACGGTTCAGGTGCATGCGTTCCCCCACATCCAGATCTATGGCGGGGTGCGCGAGCGCATCTTCCATTTTTCTGGATCGCCTGCGCCGCATCCGCCCACCATCAGTAAAGTGCCGCTGGTGAAATGGACGCGCGGCATGCAGTTCACCAACTGCACCCATGCGGTGAGCCCGATGCAAATGGCGCAGATGACAGGGGTGTTGCTGCATTTCAAATTTCTCGACGATTTCTACCAGCGGGTGCAGGTGGAAGCGGCGCGCGGCGAGCACTATGCCGACGGCTTGGAATACAAGATCTACGCCCAGTTGCTGGCGCAGAACCCGGCGCTGACCCTGCGCGACCAGAACTCCGCGCGGCTGCAGAGCAGCCGCCAACTGGTTGAAATGGGCCTTATGGCAATTTGACGGAACCTTGCCGCCGTCTCGCACGTTGCTGCGGGGAGACGGAGTGACCATGCGCAAATTGCTGTTGATCGGGCTTGGACTGTGCGTCGCGGGCGCATTGTGGAAAGCCGAGGAGGAAGAGGACGGGGTGGCGGTTGCCATCTCACCCTTCCTGGCGGCGCTTGCGCTGGAAGCTGGAATATTTCTGCTCAGGCGGCATCAGGGCTCGTTGCTGGGCGCGGTAACAGCGAGGCACTGACATGAGCGACATCAAGAATCCCGACCATGAAGCGGAAAATCCCGCGCCCATGCCGCAGAGCCACAAAAAGATGGCTCCGCGAAAAGAGGCTGCGCCGGGACTGGAGCAGGACGGCGAAGGCAATGTGATCCCGCTGGTGCAACGCACCAAGGAAGATCAGGACAAAGCCCGCAACGGTCGCTGAGCTGTCAGCGATAGAAAGGCTGGGCCGTCAACCAGCGCGGTCCATAGTGTGGCGGAGCCTGTCCGACTTCGAGCGCGCCCAGGTCTGGTGCCTTTCCGACAAATCCGTCATTCACCGTCGGGATGACCTCGCCGGCATCCACCGCCTTGCTACCCGGCTTGAGTTGGAAGTTGACGTCCATCGCATGCAGAACCTGGTGGCGCTTGGCCGGGTCGGGCAGCGTCATTTTCTCGAACGTATCGACATCGAGCTCGACACCATTCCGCTCCTGGCCGGTCGCGGCACTGAAGGCTTTGAGCGTCGAGAAGTTCGCCGTGCCGCCGGGCGTCTGCCAGCGATACTGCTCGGTGGCACCCGGGTTGGGACGGTAGCCGTTATAGTCGGAACTGTAAACGGAATTTGCGTTCACCCACCGCATCACGCCCTGCGCCGCGCCCCTGCCGATGAACAGGTTGTTGCGGTAATGCATGTTCGACGCCGCGCCACCCGTCTGTTCGCCGATCAGCGTGTTGTGCCACATGAACAGCCCGGCGGGATTGGCGTTGATCTTGAACGCGTTCGGCACGTTGTAGGACAGGTTGCGGATGAAATAGACCGGACCGCCAAAAACCGGCTGTGCGCTGTAGCCGCTGTGCGGCGCGTTCACGCCGCGGTTCTTGTAGACACGGATATTGTGAACGCCGCCGTCGGTTTCCACAAAGTCGTCGCCCGACAGGTGAATGTCGTTGCCGTAAATGTCGATCGACGAGGCGCGGCGGTGCGGATCGCTGGGCGGCGTGCCATAGGTCGAGATGCCGATACCGTCATGGAAATAGGCGATGGAGTTGTGCGCGATCACATGCCCGGGACCATAAACCTTGATGGCGTAATAGCTGCGCATTTCGTGGGAGCCGTAAACGCCGGACATGTCGTCCGGCGCGCGGAACTGGCGGTTCCAGCCCAGAAGCAGGTTGCGCGCTTCTGGGCGGCCCAGAAAGATATTGTCGGCAATATAGAAGTCGCTCGATCCGGCATACTCGGTCCACACCCCGAAGCCGATATTCTCGAAGCGGGAGTTCTTGACGGTCAGGCCGACTGCACCACCCACTTCCTTCATCCCGGCGAAGATCGCGACGTCGGTATCGCGAAAGGTCAGTCCGTCGAAAATGTGGTGCGCAGACGCCTGCACGTCGAACAGTCTGCCATTGCCCGCGCCGTCGATGATGACCTCGCCGTCACCGGCAGCCTTGATGGTAATGGGCTTTTCCGCGGTGCCCTTCAGGGTCAGCCACATGGTACCGTCGAACGGCGTCACCATCGGATCCACATAGTTGAGGCGTTCGTTCCGGTAAATGCCGGCATGCATCAGGATAGTGTCGCCGGGCTGGGCCTTGCGTTCCCACACCACGCTCCAGTCGCCAAGACCGGCGCCATAGTAGGCCTGCAGAAGGCTGTTGAAGGCAGGCTGTTTCTTCTCGCCCTTGTAGCCGACGGGATAGACGTGAAGCGTGCGGCCACCGGCATAAGGCTGGGGTTCACCGCGCGTTTTCACTTTTGCGGTCTGGGTCGCTTGCCCTGACACGCCGTCGGGATCGCTCAGCGTGAAGCGGGCTTCATATTCCGTGCCGGGCGAAAGGCCCAAGATGCTGCCGGCGAATCCGTCCGGAACGAAATAGCTGAGATTCTCGACATCACGGAAGATGCGTTCGCCGCCGATGCGCACCAGCGGCAAACCCTTGCGCCAGGCCGCATCGCCCACGCGGCGAAATTCGACTGCGACAGAGGCATTGCGATTGGCGTCGCCGGTGATCGCCCATTCAAAACCGAGATTTTCCAGGGTGGGGTTTTCGACCGTGAAACGGCCTGCCGTGGTGCCCGCCGTCTTGCCGGACTGTGCCATCACGGGCATTGCCGCAATGCTCCAGGCGAGGGCGGCAAGTGCGGCGGTTATCATTGCAATGCGTCCAGCGGCGTACGGCATGTGCGTCTCCCCAGTTTTTCGCCATGCAGCGGCATCCGGACTTTTTCGTCAATAGGGCTTCTGCACTAATAAAATTGCGCACCGCACCATAAGGTGGCGCGCGGTCCTTGCTGGTTCGTTCGCCATCCTTGGGTTAAGAAGGAGAAAAGGCGGGGAGTCGTATGCGCAAGATTCTGTTGATGCTGGCCGTGACGATGGTTTCGGGCGCCGCGCTGGCGCAAGGCAGCGATGTCCTCAAGCAGGGTGTGATGGACCGGCTGGTGAAGCAGACGGGCGTCTACAACAAGGGTTCCGGCGCGACCGTGCCCAGCTTCGTGGCCGATCCGGCCTGGCCGCAGCATCTGCCCAACAACTGGCTGCTGGGTCAGGTCGCGGGTCTGTATGTCGACCGCCACGACACGGTCTGGATTTCCAACCGCCCGCGCACCATGACCAATGACGAAGCGGCGCTGGATACTGCTGGCATGGTCGGTGGCAAGAACGGGCTGGGCTTTGACCGTGCCAATGGTCCGCTGGCCGATTGCTGCAATGCCGCGCCGTCGGTGATGCAGTTCGATTCCAGCGGTAAGCTGCTGCGCGCCTGGGGTGGCCCGGCCGATCCGGGCTGGCTGGAAAAGAAGTGCAAGGTCGAAGCGGGGTGCATCTGGCCCAACAGCGAGCACGGCATCTATGTCGACCATAACGACAACGTCTATATCGCGGGCAATGGCCGCCAGCCGGTGAACGCCAATTCCGCCTGGACCACCCACAGGCAGGGTGCCGACGGCTTTGTGCTGAAGTTCGACCGCGATGGCAATTTCAAGCTGCGTATCGGCGGCACCCCGACCGGTCCCGACAGCAACGACACCAATGGCGGCTGGAACGGCACGCCGCTGATGTTCTTGCCCGCCGACATGGTGGTCGATCCCACCACCAACCGTCTTTATGTCGCCGACGGCTACGGAAACCGCCGTATCCTGATCGTCGATGCCGAGACCGGAAAGTATGTCGGCCATTTCGGCGCCTATGGCGCCAATCCGATCGACGACAAAGCCGCCGCTGCCGGTGGCCGCTGGATGGACGATTACCGGAAGGGCAACAAGAAGCCGGCCTTCTTCCGCAATCCGGTCCACTGCGTGAAAGTCGCCGCCGACGGCAAGATCTATGTCTGCGACCGCGGCAACAACCGCGTCCAGGTGTTCGACCGCAACAGTGCAGAGCTGGGCAAGCCCTGCAGCAATCCCACCGGCATTGCGGGCAAGTGCGGCTTTGTCTCCGAGACGCTGGTGAGCGAGAAGACCGATACGGTGCTGCCGGGCAGCGCGGTGTCGATGAACTTCTCGACCGACAAGGCGCAGAGCTGCCTGTACATTGGCGACAACACCAACATGGCGATCTATGTGGTGAACCGCAGCAACCTGCAGGAGCTGGGGCGTCTGGGGCGCGCGGGTCGCATGGCCGGCGAATTCCACTGGCTGCACCAGGTCAGCCTGGACACCAAGGGCAACATCTATACCGCCGAAGTCGATAACGGTAAGCGCATCCAGAAGTTTCTGCGCTATGGCGCCAGCGGGTGCAGCGGCACCGGCTCGCCCACCATCGGCGGCTTGCTGAAGTAACGGGCGTTACAGGGCCGAGACGAACGCAGCCTGGGTCTTGGCCTTGACCTCGTCAAGCGTCACGCTGGGCGCCAGCTCGACCAGGGTCAGGCCGCGCTTGCCGCGCTCCAACGTGAAGACGCACAGGTCGGTGATGATCATGTCGACGCACTGTTTGCCCGTCAGCGGCAGGTCGCATTCTTTCAGAATCTTGGACTCGTGCGCCTTGTTGGTGTGTTCCATTACCACCACGATCTTTTTCACGCCCGCCACCAGATCCATGGCACCGCCCATGCCCTTGACCATCTTGCCCGGGATCATCCAGTTGGCGATGTCGCCGTCTTCCGACACTTCCATCGCGCCCAGCACGGAAAGATCAATGTGACCGCCGCGGATCATGGCGAAGCTGTCGGAGGAGGAAAAATAGCTGGTGATCGGCAGTTCGGAGATGGTCTGCTTGCCGGCATTGATCAGGTCGGGGTCTTCATCGCCCGGGTAGGGGAAGGGCCCCATGCCCAGCATGCCGTTCTCGCTTTGCAGCGTCACTTTCATGCCATCCGGAATATAGTTCGCCACCAAGGTGGGAATTCCGATGCCGAGATTGACGTAGAAGCCGTCCTGCAATTCGCGGGCGGCGCGGGCGGCGACTTGTTCGCGGGTCCAGGCCATTACGCATTCTCCGGGCGGGGGCGGGTGGTTACGCGCTCGATATGTTTCTTGTAGTCGCGCCCCTGCAGGATGCGCTGCACGAAGATGCCAGGGGTGTGAATCTTGTCGGGATCCAGTTCGCCCGGTTCGACCAATTCTTCCACTTCCGCAATGGTGACCTTGCCGGCGGTCGCCATCATCGGATTGAAGTTCCGCGCGGTCTTGCGATAGATCAGATTGCCTTCGGTGTCGCCCTTCCAAGCCTTCACCAGCGCCACATCGGCGCGCAGCCAGCGTTCGCGCACATAGGTAAGCCCATCAAAGTCCTCGGTGGGCTTGCCCTCCGCCACCACCGTGCCGACGCCGGTGCGGGTGTAGAAGGCGGGAATGCCCGCGCCGCCGGCGCTGATGCGTTCGGCCAGCGTGCCCTGCGGCGTCAGTTCCAGCTCCAGCTTGCCGGTGAGATAGAGTTCCTCGAACAGCTTGTTCTCGCCGACATAGGACGAGATCATTTTTTTGATCTGGCCGTTGTTTAGCAGCACCCACAGGCCCAGCCCGTCGGCGCCGCAATTGTTGGCGATGAGCGTGATGTTCTTGGTGCCGTCTTCCTTCAGCGCGGTGATCAGGTTTTCCGGGTTGCCGGACAGGCCGAAGCCCCCGGACATCACCGTCATGCCATCGAAGGTAAGTCCCTTCAGCGCCGAGGCGGCATCGGGATAGACTTTGCTCTGGGCCAAGCGCGGCATCCTTGTTGGTTGGGTTTTATTCGCACCGCAACATGGGGGCTGGCAAGAGCCAGGCTGGTGCGTTTGTAAGCTATTGATATCTAATATGTTATGACAGTTCCTTGCCGCCATGGCGGGGGGCCGGTACAAACCGCGCACTTTCCAAGATTGATCCGGATTCCATGTCGTCGCCCAAGCAATCCAAACCCAAAGCCCGGCTGCCGCGCGGTTTTCGCGACCGTGGCGCGACCGAGATCATGGCCGAGCAGAAGATGCTCGCGACTATTCGGGCGGTTTACGAGAGCTATGGCTTCGATCCGCTGGAAACCCCCGCCTTCGAATATACCGATGCCCTGGGCAAGTTTTTGCCTGACGTCGATCGTCCCAATGAGGGCGTCTTCTCGCTCAAGGACGATGACGATCAGTGGATGAGCCTGCGTTATGACCTGACCGCGCCCCTGGCCCGCCATGTCGCCGCCAATTTCCAGAATTTGACCAAGCCCTTCCGCCGCTATCAGACCGGCAGCGTGTGGCGTAACGAAAAGCCAGGTCCGGGCCGCTACCGCGAATTCACCCAGTTCGACGCCGATACGGTGGGCAGCGCCAGCGCCTCGGCCGATGCCGAGCTGCTGATGATGCTGTCGGACACGATGGAAGCGCTGGGCCTGAAGCGCGGCGATTACATCGTCAAGCTGAACAACCGCAAGCTGCTGGATGGCGTGCTGGAAGCAAGCGGCGTGGCGCTGGATGACCGCGTGCGCCGCGGTATTGTGCTACGGGCGATCGACAAGATCGACCGGCTGGGCGTGGAGGGCGTGTCGGCACTGCTGGGCGCGGGCCGCAAGGATGACTCCGGCGACTTCACCAAGGGTGCCGGGCTGTCCGCCGACCAGGCGCATCGCATTCTCGCCTTCGTCGCGCCCGATGCGGAAGATGAAGAAGCCCATCTGCGGCAGATCGGGACGTTGGTCGGCAGCAGCGCCATCGGCGCGGCGGGCCTGAACGAACTCGAGCAGATCGTGAAATTGCTGTCGGCCTGTGGTTACGGTCCGGACCGCATCATGTTCGACACCGGTGTGGTGCGCGGGCTGGATTACTATACCGGCGCGGTGTTCGAGGCGCAGCTCACTTTCCCCGTCAAGAATGAGGACGGCGAGGAAGTCGTGTTCGGCTCGGTCGCGGGCGGTGGTCGTTATGACGATCTGGTGGCGCGCTTCACCGGTCAGCAGGTTCCGGCGACCGGTGTGTCGATCGGCGTTTCGCGCCTGATGTCGGCTTTGTCGTCGCGCGGGTTGATGGCGGCCGCGAAAGCGCCGCTTGTGGTGGTGACGGTGTTCGACAAGAACGACGCCGCCGCCAGCTTCGCCATGGTGCAGGAATTGCGCGCCGCAGGCATTCGCGCCGAAGCCTATGTCGGGGGCGGCAAGATGGGCGACCAGTTCAAGTATGCTGACAAGCGCGGCGCCGCCATCGCGGTGATCGAGGGTGGCGACGAACGCACCCGGGGTGAAGTCACGCTGAAGGATCTCGCGCTGGGCGCCGAACTGGCCAAGTCGGTGGAAAGCCGCGCCGAATGGGTTGCCAATCGGGAGGCGCAGAAGAGCGTCCGGCGTGCCGATCTGGTGGCCGAGATCAAGGCGATGTTGAAGGGCAGGGCCTGATGGCCGCATTTCCCTATTACGATAATCCTGCCATCGATGCGCTGAACGGCCAGGCGGTGGCGTTGCTGAATCTGTTTGCGCAGCGTGGTTATGTGCGCGAGGAGCCGGCGGTATTGCAGCCGGCGGAAATCTTCCTCGACCGTTCAGGGGAAGAAATCCGCCGCCGTACCTTCACGCTGATGGACCCCTCGGGCCGCGAACTGTGCCTGCGCCCGGATCTGACTATTCCGATCTGCCGTGAAGCAGTGCAGCAGGGGCGCAGCTTTCCCGCCCGCATCGCCTATAACGGCCTGGTTTTTCGCCACCAGCCGGGCGAGCCGCACCGCGCCACCCAGTTTTTCCAGGCAGGCGTCGAACTGTTGGGGCTGGATGACCGCGCCGCGGGCGAAACCGAAATCCTGTCGCTGACCATCGAGGCGTTGCGGGTTGCTGGCCTCAAGGACTTTTCGCTGCGTATCGGCGATCTAGCGCTGTTCGGCGCGCTGGTCGATGCGCTGGCGTTGCCGGTGCAATGGCGCGCGCGCCTCAAGCGTCACTTCTGGCGCGCCGGATATGTGGAATCGCTGCTCTATTGGCTGGGTCATGGCGATCGCAAGGCCGCGCTGCCCGGCAGCCGGGCCGAGATCGAAGCTTTGTTGGATACCCATGCCGACGCGCCGCTGGCGGGCCGCACCCGCGAGGAAATCATCGCGCGCACGATGGACCGTGCCGCCGACGCCGCCGCGCTGAAACTGGATGCCAAGGTGGCCGATGCCATCGCCAAGCTGCTGGACATTTCGGGGCCGGCCGAAACGGCGCTGGCGCAGGCCCGCGCCTTGCTGAAGACGGCGGGCATCAACCTCGACCCCCAGCTTGCGGCGATGGACGCGCGGCTGGCGGCGTTGAAGTCTCTGGGCGTCGATCCGGCGCAGGTGCAGTTCACTGCGCACTTTGGCCGCAACATGGAATATTACACCGGCTTCGTGTTCGAGTTGTGGGCGCGGGACAAGGAAGGTCCCGTCCAGATCGCAGGCGGCGGCCGTTATGACTCGATGATGGAAATGCTGGGCGCCAAACAGCCCGTCAGCGCCATCGGCTGCGCCCTGCGCACCGAACGCCTGCTGGCGGTCAAGAATTTCGCGGGAGGCGCGTGATGGCGGCTCTGACGCTTGCGATCCCATCCAAGGGCCGCCTGAAAGAAAAGTGCGACGAATTCTTCGTCACCGCCGGCCTGTCGATGCAGCAGACCAGCGCGCGGGGCTATCGCGCCGCGTTCCCGGACATTGGCGATGTCGAAATCATGCTGTTGTCGGCCAGCGAAATCGCCTCTTCGCTGGTCAGCGGCGACGTACATCTGGGCATCACCGGTGAAGACCTGCTGCGCGAGGAAGCGCCCGAACTGACGGGTCGCGTGTCGCTGCTCAAATCGCTGGGCTTCGGCAATGCCCGCGTCGTGGTGGCGGTGTCCGAATACTGGATCGATGTCGAAACAATGGCGGACCTGGACGATGTCTGCGCCGCCTATGCGGCCACGCATCGCCGCCGCCTGCGGGTGGCGACCAAATATGCTCGTCTGACGCGCCAGTTCTTCGCCCAGAACCGCATTTCCGATTACCGCATCGTGCCCAGCGCGGGTGCGACCGAAGGCGCGCCCGCGGCGGGTACGGCCGAAGTGATCGTGGACATCACCACCACCGGCGCGACGCTGAAGGGCAATGGCCTGAAGATTTTGGCCGACGGATTGATCCTGGACAGCTATGCCAATCTGGCGGCGTCGCTCACCGCCGACTGGACGGATGAGGCGAAGGCCGCCTGTAAAATTCTACTCAGCCGATTGGATCCTTCAGGCGGTTTGCAGGGCAAGCTTTCCGCCGATCTGGCTTAGGCCTTTTTCAGCAATTCCAGATAGGCAGCTTCGATATTGCGCGCCAGCCGTGGGGTATCGAACAGGGGCGCGGTGGCGCGGTTCGCCGCCAGCTTCTCCCGCAACGCCTTGAGCCGGGCTGGATCGCGGGCCAATGCCAGCGCCAGTGATTCATACTCTTCGGCGGACTGTGTCACCAGTTCCGGCAGGCCCGCTGCCGTGACCAGGCTGGCTGCGACGCGCCCGGGGTAGGTTTCGCCCAAACGCGTAAGCACCGGAAGGCCCGCCCACAGCGCGTCTGCCGCCGTGGCATGGGCATTGTACGGCAGGGTGTCGAGGAGCAGGTCGGCCAGTTGATGGCGGGCGTGGTGCACCTCCAGTGGCACATGCGCGGCGAACACCAGGCGTTCGGGGGCCACGCCCCGTGCCACCGCTTCGCGGCGCAGCGTCTCGTTCACGCCTTCACGCAGCCACAGTACGCTGCCGGGCACGTGCTGCAACAGCCGCATCCAGATGTCGAACACCGGCGCGGTGATCTTGAAATTGTTGTTGAAGGCGCAAAATACGAAAGCCTCTTCTGGCAGGCCTGCTTCGGCGCGGCTGGGTGGCGGTGCGATCAGGCGCGCGCCGTCCATGGGGAAAAAACTGTCTGGCAGGTGGACGATCCGTTCGGCATAGAACGCCTGCTGCGACGATGGCACGGCAATGGCGTCGGCCAGAACGGCGTCGATGAAATCCGCGCCGGTGGTGCCCGCATAGCCCAGCCAGCTTACCTGGACCGGCGCTGGACGATGAGCCAAAATATTCAACCCCGGACCTTCGGTAAACCCACCCAGTTCGATCGCGACATCCACTTCCAGCTTGCGCAACAGTTCGGCAGTGCCGGTGGGATCGGCATAGTCGGTCTGATGGAACTGGTCGCAGGCCGCCTGGATGCGGCGGCGAACATCGCTATCGTCATCCGGTCCCGTGGAAATTCCGATCACCTCGAAGCGCGAGCGGTCGTGCTGTTCGAGCAGCGGCGCAACTTGATATCCGACCGGGTGAGCACGAAAGTCATACGACAGATAAGCCAGCCGGATTTTCGCATGCGCGTATTTCTCGCCGCGCCACAGCGGCTGGGGCATTTGCGGCAGGACGCTACTATGGACAGCGCGCGCGGCGCATTCGCGCTGAAGCGCGCCGTCATTGCTGTAGCTGAGCAATACCCAGGGATCGATCTTGGCGCCGCGCGCTATCAGCGCCGGCGCGTCCGCGGCGATCCTGGCCATGCGCGGCCAGTCGCATGCAAACAGCGCCGCCTTGGCCGCTTCTCCCCAGGCATCGGGAAAATCGGGCGCCAGCGCGAAAATCCGGTCGTAATCGGCCAACGCCTCGGCATGCCGCTTGAGGGTCTGCAGCGTGGTGCCGCGATTCATAAGACCCTGCACATTCTGCGGCTGCAGCGCCAAGGCCCGGTCGAAACTGGCCAGCGCGTCCTGGGGACGCTTGAGCGCCAGCAACGCCCCGCCCTTATTGTTCCACGCCTCGCCAAGATCGGGGCGGATCGCAAGCGCCTTGTCGAAGGAGGCGATGGCCTCTTCCAACCGGTTAGCCCGTTGCAGCGCCAGTCCGCGATTGTACCAAGTGCTGGCATCGCCGGGCTGAAGCGCCAGCGCGGCATCGAAGCTGGCCACGGCCTCGTCGAAGCGGTCCAGCGCTGCGAGCGCGTTGCCGCGATTGTTCAGCGCGTCGGCATATTCCGGCTTGTGCGTTAGCGCCTGGTCATAGCGCGTCACCGCGTCCGCATATCGCCTCTGGTCCTGCAGGGCATTTCCCAGATGCAGCAGCACGGCCGGATTGGCGGGCTGCGCGGCCAGCGCGGTTTCCAGCAAGGTTACCGCTTCGGCGCTGTGGCCTTGGGCAGCCCGCAACGCGCCCATCAAATATGTGACCTGCGGGTGCCCGGGCCTGTCAGCCAGCAGCCGCGCATACAGACTTTCTGCTTGCGCGAGGTTGCCGGCCTGGTGGGCGGCGAGGGCTTGCTGGAACAGGTCTTTCGGATTCACGTCAGGGCAGCTTCGCCGAGCCGCGTATGTCGGCGTCGGCGATATGCTCCTTCTTCCAGCGCATCGCGGTTTCGATGCGGGTGCGGCCCGAAGGATGCGTGAAGAAGATGATCTCTTCCCAGTGTCCCGGTTCGAGCTTGCGATAGGTGGACAGTTTCAGCATCACGCTGGCAAAGGCGTCGGGCTTGCGCACCGCGTTCAGGCCAAACAGGTCGGCCTGAAATTCGGTTGTGCGCGAAATCGAATTGGTCAGGGGCGTGGCGAGGAAAAAGAACAGCGCCGACAGCGCCGCCAGCAACGGCAGTCCCGCCACATCGCTGACCCGCCGCACCTGCCACTGGCCGCCGAAAATCTCGCAGGCGATCAGGAAGCCCCAATTGACAAAGGCGAAGCCCACGATCGTCACCAGGCCCATCAGCAGCAACAGGCGCACGGTATGGCCCATGGTGTAATGGCCGATCTCATGGCCGATCACTGCCAGCACTTCATCGTCGCTGCCCTGCTGGAGCAGGTTGTCGGTGAGGGAGATGCGGGTTGTGCCCAGAAAGCCGGAGACGTTGGCCGAAATGCGGTTGGACTGCTTGGACGCATCCATCACCCAGACATTTTCCACCGGCACGTCATTGGCGCGGGCCAGCGACAGGATGCGTATCTTCAGCGCGCCGTCGGGCAGGGGATCATACTGGTTGAATAGCGGCGCGATGAAGACGGGATAGATCACCAGCATTACCACCTGCAGCGCGATGGCCAGGCCCGCGCCCCACAGCCACCACGTCTCCCGCGCGCGCCGTATTACCGCATACAGAACCGGCAGGACCAGAAGCGCGATGGCCAGCGTGATGGCGAACTGGATGCCGAATTCCGTCAGCCACGCGCCGATGCTCTGGTTCGAGAGGCCATAGGCATGTTCGCGGATATAGCCTTCATACAGCGCAAGCGGCAGGGTCGCAGCTGTGGTCAGCACCAGATAGACGCCGATATAGAGCATCACCTGGTAGGTGCGGCTGTGGGTGCGCTCTTCCGCCCAGTCACGGATGCGGGTGGAAATCTGCAACCACAACAGCAACCCCGCGATCGCCAGCGCATAGATCAGGTCCACAAGCTGGAGCGCATAGCCGCCTTCGTAATAGGTGTCGGAGCTGGCGCGGGCTTCGCCGCTGATCTTGGCGAGATAGGCTTTCGATGCGGCCTGGGGATCGAAGGCCGGGGTGGTATCCATCACCGGCAATGCGCCGACCTGGATGTCGGCGGTCGGGGCTGCGCGCGGCGGCAATTGCGGCAAGGATTCCACCGCAGGCTGCGCCGCCAGCGGCAGCGCAAAAGCCATGAAAAGCAGCGCCACTGCGGCGATCCGTGCAAAGGACATGAAGCGTTCCCTTGCCGCCAGCCTAACAGGATTTCATGACATCCCAAGCGCTTAATGCTCTAAACTGCGGTCATGTCCGCTAAGCACACTCTCGCCATCACGCTGGCAACATGCCTGTTGTCACTGTCCGCAATGGCGCAAGCGCCGCAGGACTCGGCGCGATACCGCGATTGCCTGGCGGTCGTCAGCATCAAGCCGCAGGCAGCGTTGAACGATGCCGAGGGCTGGACCAAGGCTGGTGGCGGCGCGCCGGCTTTGCACTGTGCGGCGTTGTCGCTGATCCAGCTCAAGCGCTATGGCGATGCAGGCGCGCGGCTGGACCGCGCCGCCGCCGATTCCAAGGTCCCCGATCTTGCTTTCCGCGCCGTGCTGTTCACCCAGGCGGGGAATGCCTGGCTGCTGGCGGGCAATGGCGCGAAGGCGGTGCAAAGTCTTTCCGCCGCGCTAGCGCTGTCGCCGGGTGACGCGGATTTGTATGCCGACCTCGCCCGCGCCCATGCCATGCGCAGAAGCTGGCAGGAAGCCGATCAGCGTCTGGGAAGCGCGTTGCAGCTCGCGCCGCGCCGCGCAGATCTTCTGGTTCTGCGGGCCAGCGCGCGCCGCGCCCTCAAGCGTTACGCGGATGCGCGCGTCGATATCGAGGCCGCGCTCAAGCTCAAGCCCGGCGATGGCGAGGCCTTGGTGGAGCGCGGCTTGCTGCGCCAGCAGCTCGGCGACCTGGGCGGAGCGCGGCGCGATTTTCAGGCGGCACTGAAAAGCGGATCGCCCGAAGCCGTGGCGGAAGCCAAAGTCAATCTGGAAACGCTCAAGCCTTAGCGGCGCCCCATTCCTGGCGCACGCTGTCGTCGCTTTCATGCATGGCGCTTGCCAGCGCGGAAAATTCATCGGCCGGCAAAAGCTGCGACAGCGCCCACACCGCCGCCCCGCGCACCAGCGGCGACTTCTCTGACAGCGCGTCACGCGCCGCCGCAATCAGCGATGCGTCTTTGCTGTTGCCGATGGCAATCATCACATTGCGCGCGAAGCGGTCGCGGCCGATGCGCTTGACCGGCGATTTTCGGAACAGGGCGCGAAAGCCCGCATCGTCCAGCGCCGCCAGTTCGGCCAGGCCGGGTGCGCGCAGTTCCTGACGCGCCGACAATTTCATCTCGGCGGCGGCGCTGGCGAACTTGTTCCAGGGGCAGGCGGCCAGGCAATCGTCGCAGCCATAGATGCGATTGCCCATCTTCGCGCGAAACGCGCGCGGAATCGGGCCTTTATTCTCGATCGTGAGATAGGAAATGCAGCGCCGCGCATCCAGTTGGTAGGGCGCGGGAAAGGCATCGGTGGGGCAGGCGTCCAGGCAGGCGCGGCAGTTGCCGCAATGATCGTCTTCCGCCGCATCCGGCGGCAGTTCGAGGGTCGTGAAGATGCTGCCCAGGAACAACCAGGAGCCGAATTCGCGCGACACAAGATTGGTGTGCTTGCCCTGCCATCCCAGGCCGGCGCGCTGCGCCAGAGGCTTTTCCATCACCGGCGCGGTATCGACGAACACTTTCACCTCGGCGCCAAAGGTTTGAAAGATGTGGCCTGCCAGCGCTTTCAGCTTCTTCTTGACCACATCGTGATAGTCATCGCCCTGGGCATAGACCGAGATCGCGGCTTTGTCTTTCTGCGCCAAGACCGCCAACGGGTCGGCATCGGGCCCGTAATTGACGCCCAGCATGATCACGCTTCTGGCTTCAGGCCACATGCTTTGCGGATCGGCGCGCCAGGTGGCGCGGTCCGCCATCCAGTCCATGTCGCCATGATGGCCGGCTTCGAGGAATTGGCCCAGGCGCTGCGCATTGCGCGGATCAGCCGTCGCGGCAACGAACCGCACAAGGTCGAAGCCTTCCACCCGCGCGCGTTCTTTTATCTGATCAGAAATCGAGTTCGGCATAATGGGAAACCGGAGGCTGGCCCGGCACCCGGTCCGACAAGATGGAGCGGAAGGCGGGGCGCGATTTCATCCGCACATACCATTCGTTGGCCGCGGCAAAATCATGCCACGGCACTTCCCCGAAATAATCCAGCGACGACAGGTGCGCCGCCACGGCCAGGTCGCCCAGCGTGGGTTCGCGGCAGGCCAGATTGCCATTGGTCTCTGCTGCCTTGCCGATGGCGGCCAGCGCGATCTTCAGTTCCTCCCGCCCGGCGCGGATCACATTCATGTCGGGCGCGCGTGAAAATCCCGCGCCGGTATATTTGGGCGCGGCTTTCTCATAGACGATGCGCTGCGTGACCTGTTCGTGGAACGGCCCCATCGCCCAGTCCACCCAGCGCAGGGCGCTGCGCCGTGCGGCGTCATCGGCCGGGGCGAGCGGATGGTCGGGATAGTGATGTTCCAGATGATCCAGAATGGCCCACACGCCTTCGACTGAAGTTCCATCCATGTCGACAAAGACCGGCATGGGATTTTTGGGGTCTTCCGACAGCTTGGGATCGCAGGTGACGCGCTTTTCCCCGACCATCAAGCGGGCGAGGCGGCAACTTGGCGACAGCATCAGATGAATCAGGCGGCGCATGGCGGCAGGTTGTAAGCGAGGCCGTTACTTAACGCAAAAATTCAGCCCGTCGCGCACCACCATGGCGCTGCGACCCTGCAGCGCGGCGGCTCGCCTGGCGACATAGCGGCCAGGCCGGGCGGCGCGCCAGCGGTGCGGGTTGGGCAGGATGGCGGCCAGCCGGGCGGCCTGGGCGCCGGTCAGCGCCGATGCGTCGGTTCCGAAATAGGCTTCGGCGGCGGCCTGCGCCCCGAAGATGCCGTCGCCCCAGTCCACCAGATTGAGATAGGCGTCGAGGATGCGCTGCTTGGGCCACAAGGCCTCGATCAACACCGTCAGATAGGTTTCCAGTCCCTTGCGGATCCAGCTTCGCATCGGAACCAGGAACAGGGTGCGCGCCGTCTGCTGGGAAATGGTGCTTGCGCCACGCAGCCGCTTGCCCGTGCGCTCATGGTCCTTCATGGCCTTCTGGATGGCGTCCCAGTCAAAGCCGTTATGGCGGCAGAAATTCTGGTCTTCCGCCGCGATCACCGCCCGTTCCAGCCGGGGGGAGATGTTGCTGGACCAGGAATAATGCACGCCTTTGCCGGTCACCAAAGCGCGCAGCATGTCGGGGGTGCCGGGGATCGGCACGAACCGGAAGATCAGCAGCAGGATGATGGGCGCCGGAACCAGCAGCGTGAAGATGATGACGCAGGCCCGCCATAGCCAGCCGCGTCCGGTCCAGATTCGCGCGAATCTTCCCCACCCCATGGGGGCAGCATAGCAAAAGTCGCGCGCCGCGCCGATGGCTTCGCCGCCGCCGGAATGATAGGTGTCGGTTCGGTTTTCGGGGTCCTGCATGAGCAATTCGTTTCTGGCCGTCATCCTGGGCATCATCGAAGGGCTGACCGAATTCCTGCCGGTCTCCTCCACCGCCCACCTGCTGATTGCCGAGCAGATGCTGGGCTTTCATGCCCCCGGCCAGGTCTTTCCCGTCGTGATCCAGTTCGGCGCCATCCTGGCGGTGGTCGCGGTGCATTGGCGCAAATTCCTGGAAGTTCTGGTGGGCCTGCCCACGTCGCGCGACGCCCAGCATTTCACCCTGACCATCCTGATCGCCTTCGCGCCGTCGGTGGTGGCGGGCCTGTTGCTGCACGGCTTCATCAAGCAGGTGCTGTTCTCGCCTGCCGTTGCGGTGCCGGTGATCGCCTTTTCGCTGGTGGCGGGCGGCATATTGATCCTGGTGCTGGAGCGGATGCGTCCGGCGCCCCGCTACACCGACGGCGACCGGCTGCCCTACATCAAGGCGTTCCAGATCGGCCTGTGTCAGGTGCT
The DNA here is from genome assembly GCA_903837555.1 of uncultured Alphaproteobacteria bacterium. Classification (GTDB taxonomy): domain Bacteria; phylum Pseudomonadota; class Alphaproteobacteria; order Micropepsales; family Micropepsaceae; genus Rhizomicrobium. The sequence goes on along the minus strand of CAILUV010000052.1, from coordinate 3,082 downwards.
GGCGATCTTTCCGGGCGTGTCGCGGTCTGGCGCCACCATTCTGGGCGGCGAACTTCTGGGCATTTCGCGCCCGGCCGCGGCGCTTTTCACGTTTTATCTGGCGGTGCCCACCATGTTGGGCGCCACGGTGCTGGACATCTACAAAAGCCGCGATGCGCTGGCGGCGGCCGCCTGGAATGACATCGCCATCGGCTTCGTCGTGTCGTTCGTGGTGGCGCTGATCGTGGTGAAGGGCTTTATCGGCTTTATCAGCCGGTACGGCCTGGCGCCGTTCGGCTGGTACCGGATTGCCGCCGGGCTGGCGCTGTTCGCCTATCTAGGGCTGGCTTAAGCCGGTGATGTTCTGGACATCGGCGGCATACTCGCCCTTGGCCCGGAAACGCCACAGGTAAGACGGGATCACCGCTTCCACCGAGGTGGGCGTGATGCCCAGGTCCGCGAGGCCCGCGGCTGTCGGCGCGACCACATTGTCTTTCTTCAGCAGCTTGACCTGATCCATGGTCAGGATCGGATTGGGCAGGATCTGCAGGAACGCGGCCTGCACCGTCGCGATGCCGAAGGGCAGGGGCGCCAGAATGCGCTTGCGCCCCGTCTCGCGCAGGATGAGCTGCAGCAGTTCCTTGAACGAATAGATGCTGGGGCCACCCAACTCGAAGGTGCGGCCGCGCGCTTCCTCGGACGACAGCGCCTTGACGATGGCTGCCGCGACATCGCCGACGAAGACCGGCTGGAAACGGGTGTGGCCGCCGCCCACCAGCGGCAGCACCGGCAGGTACCGCGCCATGGCGGCGAATTTGTTGAAGAAGCCGTCTTCGGGTCCGAAGATGATCGAGGGGCGCAGGATCACCGCCTGGGGGAAGCTTTCGCGCACTGCCTGTTCGCCCTGCGCCTTGGTGGTCGCATATTCGGATTCGCTCTGGGCATCGGCGCCGATGGCCGAGACATGCACCAGCACGGTGGCGCCCGCATCGGCGGCGGCGCGCGCGATATTGGCAGCGCCTTCCGCCTGCACGTCTTCAAAGGTCTGGCCCTTCTGGAACAGGATGCCGGTCAGGTTGATGACGGCGTTCGAGCCCTTGACCGCCGTGGCCACGCTGTCAGCGTCGGCGACATCGCATTTCACGAAATCGATCTGGCCGACCGTGCCCAGCGGACGCAGGAAAAAGCCCCGCCCCGGATTGCGGGTCGCCACCCGGATGCGCCAGCCGGCACGGGCCAACGCCCGCACCGTATGACGGCCCAGAAAGCCGGAACCGCCGAAAATCGTGACCAAATTCGTGCTCATGCGCCAAGCATCCCAAATCAGGGCTCCTATATGAAGTCTGGCGCCCCAAGAGGCAATTCTGGGATGCCCCGCCAGGCGCAAAAACCCGGCTTTTTCCCCGGAAAATCCGGCAATTGACTTGGGGCGAAGCCGCCCCTAAACATCGCGCCCTTGCTCGGGCGGCCTTTGCCAAACACAGGCTGCCCGATGTGCCCAGATGGCGGAATTGGTAGACGCACTAGTTTCAGGTACTAGCGCTGCAAGGCGTGGAGGTTCGAGTCCTCTTCTGGGCACCAATGGCACTTTCGGCGATGTTCGCCGAAGGTCGCCCAAATCAAAATAATCAGCAAAATTAGCAGCTTACTGTTCGCCGGTGTTCGCCCGTGTGCTGGCCTACCCGTGCGGATTGTTGGTATTTTGTTGGTACGGAAGAACGCGCGTTCTGACTGTTCTCACCCAAAAATCGCGTTTCGTTCGTGGGGCGTTCAATGGCCTTGACCGACGCAGTTTGCAGAAGTGCGAAGCCTGGACCAAGGCGGCGAAAGCTGTCGGACGGTGGCGGCTTGCAGCTTTGGGTGCAGACGCGCTTGGTCTTCTTGGCGCCTTTGGCAGGACGACCGGCCTTGCCTGAAAAGGCATCCTTCAGGTCAGCGAGTGTCAGTTTGCGCTTCTTGATCAGGGCTACGACCTTATCAACACCAGGCTTGACCTTGGTCTCAAGCGCTTTGGCCTTCTTCTGAAGCTCAGCGATACGGGCCTGAATGGTTTTGAGTGAGACTGACCACCGGCACCGCAGGCCGCAGTCTGGCCGCCAGATCAGAGGGCTTTTAAAAAAAAGTGGATGTAGTGACACCCTTAAACTATGGTTAGAATTTGTTCCCGGTCACCCGTGGCTACTTCAGCAAAAAATTAATGAGGGTAACATGTCAAGTATTGATGAAGCAGAAACCGGATTTAGTGTCGACGCTCCGGCTAGTATTTCGACAAATTTTCACCTTTCTATCGGCGATAATGCATATGGATTTAGCAGCTCATCCGCAGATGCGGACGCGTATTTCCTAAAGTTAGATATAGGAAGCACCTATACCATAATATCCAGTAACGATACCCCGTGGGGTGGTGGAACTAATACAGAATTTGGTTTGTATAGTCGGAGCGGGGCTCTTCTGAATGGAGCGATAAGCTATGGCAGTTATTACGGCCTCACTTTCACGGCAACTGACAGTTTATACTATGTTGGTACGTCATCATCTGGGGCCGGCTACTATGGACTACGCCTTGGAAACAATTCAATCACAGAAGCTAACGGTGTCGGCGAAGTCATTGCGGCGGGTGGATCTTATTCTGCTGCGCTTGATTATACGAGCGACACAGATCATTTTTGGTTTGGTGCACAAGCGGGACGCACATATAGGTTAGACATCACTACGTCGATTTCAGATATATTTTTTAACGTTAAAAGTTTATCAAATCACCAATCCCTGGGTAATATAGTTGGATCCAGTGGAGTTTATTATTTTACGCCCACAAGTACGGGCACTTACGATTTAATTATTTCTTCAAACTCCTTCTATTCAATAGGAAATTATTCGTTTAGTGTAGTAGTCTACCCTCCCAGTCGCACTACTGACTTCAACGGCGACGGGAAGTCCGACATCCTGTGGCAGAACGACAGCGGTCAGGCCGCGATATGGCTGATGAACGGTACCACCGTATCAAGCGGTGGTCTGGTTGATGGCAACCCTGGCACAAGTTGGAAAATCAAAGGCTCAGGCGACTTCAACGGCGACGGGAAGTCCGACATCCTGTGGCAGAACG